>NZ_CP038231.1:1572903-1945806 GCF_006542395.2 Formicincola oecophyllae
CTGACCATTCGCCACTCTACCGCCCCATACCTCCACCATGTGTTCAAGGAACGTTTCCATGGCCCAAGCCCCCCTTCCGCAGGCTGTTGCCGCGCTGCTGACGCCAGCTGCCGTTTTCCTCGTCCTCAGCATCAAGCCAGGCAAGGAAGCTGAAAAGGCTGTTCGCGCCACTTTGGCCAACATGAGCGCGCTGGGGCGCACCGTGCGCTTCCGCAATCTCCATGCCGAGTTCACCTGCGTGACGGGCATCAGCGCGCCAGCTTGGAAGCGCCTCTTCCCCGACCTGCCGCACCCCAAGCACCTGCACAAGCTGCAGCCCATTGATGGGCCGGACTTGGCTGCGCCGTGCCCGTGCGTCTCCACACCAGGGGATCTGTTGTTCCACATCCGCGCTGACCAGCCCTATATGTGCATGGAAATGGCCATGCTCATCATGGACGAACTGCGCCCCCACGTCACCACGGATGACGAGACACACGGCTTCAAATACTTTGACGACCGCGACCTGCTGGGCTTCGTGGACGGCACGGAGAACCCTGAAGGCCCTGCCGCCGTTGAAACCGTGATGGTGACGGCTGACGAGGACCCCAACTACGTCAACTCCAGCTACGTCATCGTGCAGAAGTACCTCCACAACCTGGAAAAGTGGAACAGCTTCAGCGTGGAGAAGCAGGAAGGTATCATTGGCCGCCACAAGCTCTCCAATGTGGAGCTGCCTGACGACAAGAAGCCCCCCTACGCCCACAACGTCCTGAACGTGATTGAGAAGGACGGCGTCCAGATTAACATCCTGCGCGACAACATGCCCTTCGGCTTTGTGGGCGACAACAAGCTTGGCACCTACTACATCGCTTACGCCAAGAACCCCGCCACCACGGAGGAAATGCTGCACAACATGTTCGTGGGCAGGCCCAAGGGCACTTACGACCACATTCTGGATGTCAGCACCCCCATCACGGGCACGCTTTTCTTCATTCCCACCCAGGACTTCCTGGACAACGTTCAGAGCTGACCCTGACTGAAGCCGCCCCAACCATGCCCCCCACGCCCCGCCCGGTATGCCGGCGCCCTTGGGCGCTGGGCGTGCTGGCACTGATGTGCCCTGCCCTGGCCCAAGCCGCGCCAGCCAGCCAAGCAGGCAGTAAGGCAAGCGCCCCTGCCGCCAGGCATACCCTCCATCCCAAGGCTGGCAGCCATGGGGTGGCCACCCATGTGCGCCGCCATGCCAAAAGCAAAAGCCAAGGTAGTGTTAAAGGCAGCGTTAAGGGCAAGGGCCGCCCCACCCACAGCCATGGCGCGCGCCGTCAAGCGCCCCAGCTAGCCCCGGCCCCTTTGCCGGCGCCCCTACCTAAACCCATGGTCGGTGCCACCACAGGCCGGCCGCTGCCGCGCTTCGCTTCCCTGCGCGCTGACCGCGTGTTCCTGCGCCGTGGCCCAGGGGAGCGCTACCCGGTGGACTGGGTGTTCCACCGCCGCGGCCTGCCGGTGGAGATCGAGCGCGAATTCGGCGTTTGGCGCCTGGTGGAGGACCCAGAGGGTACCAAGGGCTGGGTGCACCAAGTAACGCTGCGTGGCGTGCGCACAGCGATAGTGACGGGCACCCACGCCCACCCCACAGCGCCTGCTGGTGGCGCTGGCCAGGACAGCGCCCCCCTGCCCCCCCATGCCCACACGGACCCCGTCATCACGGGGCGGCTGGTCCCTGGCAGCGGGGAGGCGCCACCGCCTGGCGCCGTTGGGCTGATGTCAGGCCCTGGGGCTGACGGCCCCACCCCCGCGCAAGGTCCTGCGCGCCTGGTGCGGGCTTGGCTGATGCCAGGCACCGTGGTGGCTGTGCGGGCCTGCCCCGCGTATTCATCATGGTGCCAGGTCGCCGTTAAGGGTTATGAGGGGTGGCTGAAACGCTCCCTGTTATGGGGAGTGCAGCCTGGTGAAGTCATTCAGCCCGACTGAGCAGCAACGTTAGTTTGAGGTAAATTCATGTCAGCTCCCGTTCATCATCGCCGCACGCGCATTGTCGCCACTATTGGCCCAGCCTCTGAATCCCCAGAGATGCTCCGCACGCTGGCCAAGGCCGGCGCCAACGTGTTCCGCCTGAACTTCTCCCACGGCACCCATGCAGAGCACAAAGCCCGTTTCGACACCATCCGCAGCATTGAGAAGGAAGTTGGCCGCCCCATCGGCATCCTCGCTGACATGCAGGGCCCGAAGCTGCGCGTTGGTGACTTCGCCAAAGGCCCGGTCGACCTCAAGAAGGGCGACCACTTCACCTTTGACATGAACGACGCCCTGGGCGACCAAAAGCGCGTTAAGCTGCCCCACCCTGAGATTTTCAAGGCTGTTGGCGTTGGCCACCGCCTGCTGGTCAACGATGGCAAGCTGGCGCTGAAGGTCGTCAACAAAAAGCCTGAGTCCCTTGAGTGCGAAGTCCTTAATGACGGCGTGATCTCCAACCACAAAGGCGTGAACGTCCCTGACGTGGCTCTGCCCATCCCGGCCCTGACCGAGAAAGACCACCAGGACCTGAACTTCGCCCTGTCACTGGGTGTGGACTTCATCGCCCTGTCTTTCGTGCAGCGCCCGCAGGACGTCCTGGAAGCCAAGGACATCATCAAAGGCCGCGCCTGGGTCATCTCCAAGCTTGAGAAGCCACAGGCCATTGAGCACCTGGAGGAGATCGTCCGCGCTTCTGACGGCATCATGGTCGCCCGTGGCGATCTGGGCGTTGAAATGCCCGCCGAGGACGTGCCCCTTCTGCAGAAGCAGATCATCAAGACCGCCCGCCGTCTGGCGCGCCCTGTGATCGTTGCTACCCAGATGCTTGAGAGCATGATCGAAAGCCCCGTGCCGACCCGCGCTGAGGTTTCAGACGTTGCCAACGCTGTTTACGATGGCGCTGACGCTGTGATGCTTTCCGCTGAGAGTGCCGCTGGCGACTACCCAGAGCAGGCTGTCGCCACCATGGTTCGTGTTGTTTCCAAAATTGAGCAGGACCACGAATGGCGCCTGCGCATGGACCGCAACATGATGCCGGCCAATGACTCCATCATGGGTGGCCTGGCCCTGGCCGCCTACAATGTCGGCCACGTGCTCGGCCTGCAGGCGCTTTCCGTCTTCACCAAGGACGGCCGCAACGTTCTGCAGGTTTCCCGCACCCGTCCTTACAATGTTGTGCAGTCCATCAGCGACTTCACCATTGCCCACCGCCTGACGGTGGTGTGGGGCGTGTTCCCGCAGGTTGTGGAACCCGCCTCTGTGACGGCCGGCGCTGAAGCTGCCGCCAAGGAAGCCCTGGCCCTGGCCCAGAAGGCCGGCTTCGTCAACGGCAAGGACCAGCACATCGCTGTGCTGTCCAACCAGCCTTCCAACTTCGGCACCATGAACGACCTGCACATCGTCCGTTCATGATGACCGCTTGATGGCCCAGGGCACGGGGCTGGCCAGTTGCGGCTGGCCCCTGCCTTGAAGGCTGTGGCTTGAATAGCCAGCCCCTGGGCATGGTTTGTTGCAAGCCTTTCAACCCCGTTTGCGCTTTAGTGCAGGCGGGGTTTTTGTATGGTGGCCAACCAGTTGACCAAAGTGCCCCGTGCTTAGGGCTGCCTAGGGTTGGCAGCGCGCCCCAAGGCCCTGTTTCATGATGAGGTTCCAAGGCTATGGGAGGCCCTCCCGCCACCAGGAAGCACGTTTAAAGGTCAGGGCGCTTGGGAAGGGATCGGCCCAGTCACCCGGCAAGGAACCAGTGTTCAGGTCGCGTGCCCTTAGGCCATGCCAACGGCACCCGAGCGCAGGAACGTTTGCAGGGTGGGCCATGGTGACAAGCGCCCCAGCCCCTGGAACCAGGCCCGCCTTGGAAAAGCTGAGGGGAAGAGCAAGTGATTTACTGACTTTTATCAGTGCTTCCGCTCACCGCTGCCAGGTTTCAGCCTCTCAGGCTTCAAGAACCAGGGCAGGTGGGGGGCGTGTTGGTTTTGATAGCTTGGGCCTGTTCAAGCCACCCCAGCAACGCCTGGCCCTGTGCCTGCAATAGGGCCTGTGTTGAAGCCTGGGGGGGGCTGGTACTGGGTGCGCCACCGCTGCCTTGCTGCGTTTCTGGCTTGGCTGCCAGGAGGGCGCGCAATGTGTCCAGCTGGGCGCTGAAGCCATCAAGTGCCTTTAAAACGGCATGGCGATTGGCTTGCAGAATGCCTGCCCACAAAGCTGGGTCTGAAGCGGCAACGCGTGTGGCGCTGGCCAAACTCGGCCCCGCCATGGCCTGCAGCTCCGCAGCGCTCATGCACTGTCCCTCCAGTGTGCGGCACAGGCTGTAGGCCAGCGCATGGGGTAGGTGGCTGACCAAGGCGCAAAACTGGTCATGAACGTTTGGAGCAAGCACCTTGGTGTTAGCGCCGCATTGGCGCCAGAAAGCCACCATGCGCGTCACGTCTTGGGGATTCTGCCCTGGCTGGGGGGTGAGCAAGCACCAGCGTCCCTCAAACAAGGTGGCTGAGCCACCATCAGGCCCTGAACGCTCCGTGCCAGCCATGGGGTGGGTGGGAACGTAGCTGGCCTGGGGGAGCAAGGCTGGCGCCCCTTCAAGCCCGCACCGCACAGAGGCCACATCCCCCACGACCGCCCCTGGCGCGACATGGGGGGCCAGGCTGGCCAGAACAGGCAGCACCTGGTGCACAGGCACACACAGCAGAATGCAGTCCGCCCCAGCGACAAGGCTTGGGTCGGCGCCCCATTCATCGGCCAGGTGCAGTTCACCAACGCGCTTGCGAACCGCGCCTGAATGCTCCAGCGCCACAGTGGTGCCAGCCAGGCTGCGCAGCTTGGCGGCACGCAGGATGGACGACCCCATTTGCCCGCACCCCACAACGGCCAGGCGCCGCCACGGCGTGAAGGTCACGGAGGGGTGGGCAGGGTCCTGGTGGGGGTTGGCCATGCTCTCACCCTTGGCCTGGGTGGTTGGCTGGAGGTTGGGCTTGGGTTGGTGGGGCGCCTTTGCGCCTGCGCAGCTGCACTTCCCAGCCCTGCCATACGAGCAGCACAGGCAGCCCAATGGCTAGGTCACGCCCGCGGCGCAGCAGCGAAAGCCCCATCATCATGTCACTTGGCAAGCCGTAGACAGCGCCAATGGCCACATAGGCCCCCTCCTGCACGCCTAAGGCCGCAGGCACCATGAAACCAGCGGCCATGGCGCCACAGACGATGCCCTCAATCGCCACAGCTGTAGTGAAGGGGACGGCGGCCCCCAGCAGCCGCAGCGCCAGCCACCCCACTGCCGCAGAGGCCAGCCAGCACAGGAAATGGCGAAAAGCGCCATGCAGAATGTGCAGTGGCTGCGCCCAAAGCCGTTCAAGCGCATTCTGAAAAGCAGCCATGTTACCTTGGAGGACGGTTTTCCAGTCGTCAGGCAGAAAACGCGTGATCGCCCCTACCACCCTGGGCACAAAGGCGCCGCTGTGGCGCTGGGTCCAGACAAAGCCCATCAGGCCCAGTGTCAGCAAAGCGAGGCCGCCGAGCAGGGGCCATACAAGACCCCCCACTTTGCTGTGGCCCAGCAGGCAGAGCAGGGCCGCCATCACGAACACGATCTGGGCCGCCACCTCCGCTGTGAGATCAACCAGGTTAGCTGCTACGGCCAGGGGCCAGGTCAGGTGGCCTTGGCCGCCCTCCAGCGCAGGTTCGCCAGCCGCCGTGGCGCGAATGCCGAGGATAAGCCCCCCAAGCTGCGAAAAAGGCAGGCATGTGCAGGCGGCGTCACGCACCAATCGCGCCCAGACCAGACGCTTGTAGGGGATGAAGGGCACTTCCGCCTTCCAGGCCCACCCCAACCCCAAATTGATGCCAAGCTGGCCCAAAATCAGCAGGGCGAACCCGCCAATCCCCACCTGGAGGAGGGCATGGAGGACGGGTTCCCACCCTGCCCGCACCGTCAGGAACACAAGCAGGGCGATCCCGGCCATGGCAAAAAGGAAAGGCAGGTTCTTTTTCAACATGTACTGTGCTGGTGCCATTTTCTGCTTAGTGTCATGGTGCCGCAGCACCAAAGGGCTGTGGCGGTCGGGGGCCACCATAGGTGCGCTGGCCCTTTCCGTCCAACCCAGCCCCGGCCAACCCAGCTGGAGGCGTGCCAGCGTGCCTGAGGCGCGCCCTGGCCTGAAACGGTTGGGGGCGGTATAGCAAGGGGCGGTCCAGCCCACCATGGCGGCACCAGCGGGGCAGGCAGGCCCTCAACGCGTAAAAGCACAGGCAAAGCACAGGAAGGCACCGACAGCATGACCGTTCACACAGCCAAAGGCACCACCCTCCTGACAGGGGGAACAGGCTTTGTTGGTTCTGCCGTGGCACGCAAACTCCTGGCGCGCGGCCACAAAGTGCGTGTCCTGACCAGGCCCCAATCAGACCTCACTAACCTTCAGGGCCTTGATGTGGAGGTTGTTCATGGCGACCTCTCCAGCCAGGCTGGCTTGCCTGAAAGCGTGTTTGAAAGTGTCGGGGGATTGTTCCACGTTGCCGCGGACTACCGCCTTTGGGTGCCAAACCCTGAAGCCATGATGGAAGCCAACGTGGCAGGCACCGAACGGCTGATGCGCCAAGCCCAGGCGGCGGGTGTGGGGCGCATTGTCTACTGCTCCTCCGTGGCGGCGCTGGCCACTGCCCACGATGGCGTGCCTGCTAAGGAATCAGACCCCATCAGCGAAGACAAGGTGGTGGGCGCCTACAAGAAGTCGAAATACCGTGCTGAGCGCGCCGTTCTGCGCATGGCCCGTGAAGAAGGGCTGCCTGCCGTCGTGGTCAACCCCTCCACCCCCATTGGGCCGCGCGACATCAAGCCTACCCCAACAGGCAAAATGATTTGGGACTGTATGCGCGGGCGCATGCCGGCCTATGTCGACACAGGCTTGAACGTGGTGCATGTGGATGACGTGGCCGAAGGGCACCTGCTGGCTTTTGAGAAAGGCCGTGTGGGGGAAAACTACATTCTGGGCGGGCAGAACATCTGGCTGCGCGATCTGTTTGCCATGATCGCTTCCATGGTGGGCCGCCCCGCCCCCAAGGTCAGGTTGCCGCGCTGGGCGCTCTACCCCTTGGCGCTGGGGTGCGAAGGCGCAGCCCACGCTTTTGGCATCCAACCCATGGTAACGCGTGAAATGCTGGCCATGTCCAGGAAGCTGATGTTTTTCACCTCGCGCAAAGCTTACGATGAGCTGGGCTACCGCCCCCGCACCGCCCAGGCGGCCGTGGCTGCCGCCGTCCAGGCCTTTGCTGCGCAGGGTGGCATGGCCCTGCCCAGCTCTGGCGCCAAGCCCACAGGGGCTGGAAGGCAGGCTGATTGATGAAGGGTGGTGTGAACAGCAGCCAACAGTACTTATCAGCGCGCCCCACACATCATGGCGCACCCTGGCTGCTGGGCCTTGGGGCTTTGTCAGGCTTGGCATGGCTGTGGCTTTGGGCAGGCAATGGGCGTTTCTGGCAGCCAGGCCCTTTTCTGCGCCAAGGTAGCGCGGCACCTGGTGAAGGGCCATGGCCAGCGGTGGCCATTGTGGTGCCAGCCCGCAATGAGGCAGCGGCCATCCAACCTGCCCTGACCTCCCTCCTGGGGCAGGATTACCCTGGGTGGCTGCGTGTTTTCCTGGTGGATGACGAAAGCACGGACGGCACCTCCCAGCTGGCCGCCCAAGTGCCAGACCCCCACAAGCGCCTGACCATCATTAAGGGCAATCCCCACGCCCCAGGCTGGAGCGGCAAACTCTGGGCTGTCCACCAGGGGGAGGGGGCGGCCCTGGCAGCTCTGCGCAGCCAGCAGGCGCGGGAAGCCGGCGCTGGCGGCGCTGGCACAGCGCCTGGCAGCTTCATCATGCTGACGGACGCTGACATCACCCATGCCCCTGACCACGTTACGTCCCTTGTGCGGCAAGCGCGCGATGGGAGCCAGGACATGGTTTCAGAAATGGTTAGCCTGAACTGCACGGGATTTTGGGAAAAGGCGCTCATCCCGGCTTTTGTCTACTTCTTCGCCATGATCTACCCCTACCGCAAAGTGGCTGACCCGCGCTCACGCGTGGCGGGGGCGGCTGGGGGCACGGTTTTGGTCAGCCAGCGCGCCTTGGTGGGGGTGGGCGGCATCCAGGCCCTGCGCGGCGCCTTGATTGACGACTGCACCCTGGCCAAGCACGTTCAGCAGCGTGGTGGCCGGCTTTACCTGGGCAGCAGCAGGCAGGCCTGGTCCATCCGCTCCTACCAGGAACCTGGCGAGATCTGGCACATGATCGTGCGCACAGCTTACAACCAGTTGCGCTACTCCCCCCTGCGCCTGGCTGGGGCGCTGGTGGGGCTGGTGCTGGTGTGGTTTGTCCCCCCAGCCCTGGCTTTGAAGGGGCGCGGTGCTGCCCGTTGGCTTGGCGCTGGGGTGTGCGCCATGGCAGCGGCCAGCTACCTGCCAACGCTGCGCCATTTCAAGCTTGGCGCCTGGCGCGTTCTGACATTGCCGTTGATTGTGGCTTTCTACATGCTAGCCACGGTTGATTCAGCCATCAAGCACCATTTCGGCGCTGGCGTGACGTGGCACGGTCGCGCTTATGGCGGGGCGGAAGGGGACAGCGCCCCAAGCCAGCCTGCCCC
Organism: Formicincola oecophyllae; assembly: GCF_006542395.2. Lineage (NCBI taxonomy): Bacteria > Pseudomonadati > Pseudomonadota > Alphaproteobacteria > Acetobacterales > Acetobacteraceae > Formicincola > Formicincola oecophyllae. Next base: position 1,581,511 of record NZ_CP038231.1, read on the forward strand.
AGCACCCACTCCCACGGAGGACAGCGCACCATGACCACCCCCCACCTGCCTGAAAGCCTGCCCGAACTTGAAGCCCTGGCCTGGAATGGCCCTGACGTCACCAGCACCAAAGGCGCTGGCGATGAGAACTTCCCCGTGGGCTCCATCTTGCTGGGGGCTAGCGAACGTCCCGCCGTCCACAGCTATTACCGCTTTGCGCGCATGGCTGACGACGTCTCCGACACTACCCGCCTGCCCCCTCAAGAACGCATCGCGCGGCTGCGCGTTCTGGGCGCTGTGCTGCGCGGGCAGGCACGCGCCCCCAACCGCACTGACGCCCAGTGCGCCGCGGCGGTGCGCACCATGCTGGCGCAACGCCATGTGCCTGTGGAGGATGCAGCCGACCTTTTGGTGGCGTTTGAGATGGACGTGACCAAAAACCGTTACCAAAGCTGGGAGGAGCTGCTGCATTACTGTCGCTACTCCGCCAATCCTGTGGGGCGTTTCCTCCTCAACCTCCACGGGGAGGGGGAGGATATCCTTGGCCCTTCAGACGCCCTCTGCACAGCGTTGCAAGTCATCAACCACTTGCAGGACGCTGGCCGCGACCTGGCCCGGCTTGACCGCTGCTACCTGCCCCAGCAATGGTTCGAGGCAGAGGGCGTGAAGGTCGCCGACCTGGCCCTGACCCACGCCAAGCCCGGCGTGCGGCGCGTTTTCGACCGCGCCTTGGCCTATGTGGATGGCCTGAACGCCCAAGCAGCCCGTCTGCCTGGGTTGATTAGGAACCGCCGTATGCGGCTGGAGGCAGCCGTGGTTGTGGCGCTGTGCCACAAGCTGACGCGCCGCCTCCATGATAACGACCCCCTCTGGAAGCGTGTGGCCTTAACGAAGGCTGATTTCGCGCGTGCTACCGTGCAGGCCTTCCGCCACTGGTGAGGACTAGCTGGCCTGAGTGCCGGGTTGGCTGGCTTGGCGCCCGCGCTGGTTTGGGGCTACAACGTCCCCACTAATTCTGGGTCCCCACAATTTTGGCCCTGGACCAGCCCTGTTCACGCCCACCCCTTGTTCTGACAACGGAGCGTCACCCATGAAGCAGACGGACAAAACCGCCCACGCCCCAGCCAGAGGCCGCACCACCCCCGTGGGGCTGGTCTGCGCCCCCTCAGACATGAGGGCTGTGGAAGCCATCGTGGAGCGTTCAGGCACGTCTTTTGGCAAGGGAATGCGCATTCTGCCGCCGCTGCGGCGGGAAGGTTTGTTTGCTATTTACGCCTTCTGCCGCCTGGTTGATGACATCGCTGATGGTGACACGGACGACAAAGACCCCAAAGCGGCGCTTGAACTGTGGTCGCGCCGCCTTGACCGCCTTTACAAAGTCCCCACCCAGGCTGACGGTGAAAGCCAGGATGGCGCCAGCAGCGCACCGCTGTCCCCCCCAACGCCGCTTGAACGCGTGCTGGAGGCCGCCATTGAGCGCTTCCACCTCAAGCGCGCTGATTTCCAAGCCATTATCGATGGTATGGCCATGGATTGCGGCACACCTATCGTGGCCCCTGACGAGGAAACGCTGGACCTTTACTGCGACCGCGTAGCCTCCGCTGTGGGGCGTTTGGCTGTGCGGGTGTTCGGCACACCCCAGCCCCAGGGTGATGAGCTGGCCCACCATCTGGGCCGCGCGCTCCAGCTGACCAACATCCTGCGCGACATCTCAGAGGACGCCAGCCGAGGGCGCATCTACCTGCCAGCCAAGCTCCTGAAGCGCTTCAAGGTGCCTGCCCAGCCTTCGGAACTGCCTTACGCGCCAGGGCTTGATGGCGTCTGCCGCATCATGGCCCAGCGCGCGCGCGACCATTACAGGGCAGCCAAGCGCATTATGAAGCAATGCCCGCCCTACAGCGTGCGCCCTTCACGCCTCATGGCCGCTTCCTATGAAGTTGTCCTGGACGCGCTGGAGAAGCGCGGTTGGCGCAACCCGGATATCGCCCTCCGCCCCAATCCCTGGCGCAAGAAGCTGCGCTTGCTGATGGCGGGGCTGGGGCTGTGAACCACGTCCACATCATCGGTGGGGGCCTGGCGGGGCTGGCCGCTGCTGTGGAGCTGGCGCCCCAAGCCCGCGTCACCCTTTATGAGGCGGCGCCCCATTGCGGCGGGCGCGTGCGTTCCTTCCACACACGCTCGCTTGACACGGTGATTGACAATGGCAACCACCTTATCCTCTCAGCCAACCATTTGACGTTCCGCTACCTGGACACGCTGGACAGCCGCCACACCCTCAAAGGGCCTGGCCAGCCCCTGTTCCCTTGGTACGATTTGGCTGACGGCACCGCCTGGACGCTCAACCTCTCCAAAGGGCGCGTGCCGTGGTGGCTGCTGAACCCGCGCAGGCGCGTGCCTGGCATGAAAATGGCTGAGATCGCCTCCCTCGGGCGCATTTTGCGCGCAGGGCCTGAGAAAACGGTGGCTGAATGCCTGCTGCCTGGTGAGTTCAGCCGCCGCCTTCTGGTGCCATTGGCGCTTTCAGCCCTCAACACGGATGTTGAGTCAGCCAGTGCTGAGCTGTTCGCGGCCATCATCAAGCGCACCCTTATGAAAGGTGGCCAGAGCTGCTGCCCTTGGACAGCCGCCCATGGGCTGAGCGACACCTTCATCAACCCCGCTGTGGCCTTCATTGAACGCTTTGGCGGGGCTGTGCGCACGCGTTGCCGCGTGGCAGGGCTTGAGCGCGCCCATGGGCGCGTCACCAAGCTGGAGACCGTCAGCGGCCCTGTGGAGATTGGCCCTGATGACAGCGTGATTGTAGCGCTGCCAGCCACGCAGACCCTCCACCTCCTGCCTGAAATTCCAGCGCCAGATGGTTTTGAAGCCATCCTGAACGCCCATTACGCTGTGCCAGGCGGTGTGCGCACGCGTGGCGTTGTCAAGAAGGCGGGCTTCATCGGCATGGTTGGGGGCATTGCCGACTGGGTGTTCATCCATGACCGCATCTTGAGCGTGACAGTTAGCGGCGCCAACCGCTTCATGGAGGATGACAGTGAAACGCTGCTGGCGCACATTTGGTCAGACATCCGCCAAGCTTTGAAGCCCGCTGTGGAACAGCCACTGCCCCTCACCATGCCTGAAGGGCGCCTTGTGCGGGAGAAGAAAGCCACATTCGCTGCAACCCCCCTCCAGGCTGGCCAGCGCGCTGGGGCTGCTGGGCCTTGCTTGAACCTGGCCTTAGCAGGCGCTTGGACGGACACAGGCCTTCCCTCCACCATTGAGGGGGCCATCCAGTCAGGCCTGGCCGCTGTGGCAGCCCTTGGTTACCGTAGCGCCTGGGACTGAACGGCTCCTGGCCGCAAGCCCCCAGGCAGGAACGGGCAAGGTCCCCTGCCAGCCTATGGGGTGGATGGAAACACTTCCGTAATGAACGGGATGAATTGTCGCCTGAATTTATGGTAACACTGCGCCAGGGCCAGGGAAGCTGAGTGTGCCCCATAGGCAGCACCGCCCCCACAGAGCGTTGCGCCCCCCTTCGTTCCAACAGCAAACAGGTTGTCCGTGTGAGCCAGAGTGCGCTTTCATCAATGAATGAGTCTGACGTGGTTGAACAGGCTGTAGACGCTGCCCATGGCGCCCTTCAGGCCATGCAGAAAGCAGATGGCCACTGGGTGTTCGAACTGGAGGCTGACGCCACCATTCCAGCTGAGTACGTCCTGCTGGAGCATTTCCTTGACCGCATCAACCCTGAGTTGGAGCGGAAGATGGGCGCCTACCTGCGCCGCATCCAGGGGGCACATGGTGGCTGGCCCCTTTATGAGGATGGCGATTTCGACCTTTCAGCCAGCGTGAAGGCCTATTTCGCCCTTAAAGCCCTGGGGGACGACCCTGAAGCCCCCCACATGCGGCGCGCCCGCACGGAGATCCTGCGCCATGGCGGGGCGGAGCGCGCCAACGTGTTCACCCGCATCCAGCTGGCCCTTTATGGGGAGGTGCCGTGGGACGCCGTTCCTGTGATGCCGCCTGAGATTATGCTGCTGCCTTCAGCTGGGTTCTTCTCAGTGTGGAACATGGCCTACTGGTCGCGCACGGTCATTGCGCCCCTGCTGGTGCTGTGCGACCTGCGCCCCATCGCCGTTAACCCGCGCGGTGTCCATGTGCAGGAATTGTTCTGCACGCCGCCTGCGCAGATTAAAGATTGGATCAGGGGGCCTTACCGCTCCTGGTGGGGGCCCGTGTTCAAAGGGCTGGACAGCGCCTTACGCCCCATGGTGCGCCATTTCCCCAGGAAACTGCACAAAAAGGCCATGCGGGCTTGCCTGCGCTTCATTGCCCCGCGCTTGAGTGATGGCGGGCTGGGGGCCATTTACCCTGCCATGGCCAATGTCGTCATGATGATGCGCGCCCTAGGCGTGCCTGACAGCGACCCGCGCGCTAAGCAGGCCTGGCAGGCGCTGCAGGACTTAATGGTTGACCGCGGCCATGAAGCCTACTGCCAGCCCTGCGTCTCCCCCGTGTGGGACACAGGCCTGGCTGGCCTTGCCATGCTGGAAGCAAGCGATGGTCCCCGCGCCACATTGCCTGAGGCCACGCGCCGCCAGCTTGCTAGCACAGCGGCCTGGTTGCGCAGCCAGCAAATCCTGGATGTTGTGGGCGATTGGGCTGTGAACGCCCCTGGCCTGCGCCCTGGGGGGTGGGCTTTCCAATATGACAACGCCTATTACCCAGACGTTGACGACACAGCCGTTGTGGGCATGTTCCTGCACCGCCAGGACCCTGTGGAGAATGCCGAGGCCATAGCGCGCGCGCGTGAGTGGATCATCGGCATGCAAAGCCGCGATGGCGGCTGGGGCGCTTTTGACATCGATAACGACCTTGATGTCCTCAACCACATCCCCTTCGCTGACCATGGCGCCCTTCTTGACCCGCCAACGGCGGATGTCACGGCGCGCTGCGTCTCCTTCCTGGCGCAGCTTGGCCATGCTGAGGACAAGCCTGCCATCGAACGCGCCCTGGCGTGGCTCCGCAAGGAGCAGGAGCGGTCAGGAAGCTGGTTTGGGCGCTGGGGCACCAATTACATTTACGGCACTTGGTCTGTGCTGTGCGCCTTCAACGCGGCTGGCGTTCCGCCAGAGGACCCAGCAGTGCAAAAAGCCGTGGCGTGGCTGGAGCGCGTGCAGCGCCCTGATGGCGGCTGGGGGGAGGACTGCGCCAGCTACGAAGGCGCGCCAGAGGGGGTTTATGAGGAAAGCCTGCCCAGCCAGACGGCCTGGGCCCTGCTGGCGCTGATGGCCGCTGGCCGCCACGGCACCAAGGCCGTTGAGCGCGGCGTGGCCTGGCTGGCCGCCCAGCAGGACGGTGAGGGGCGCTGGCATGAGAAACCCTTCAACGCTGTTGGTTTCCCTAAGGTCTTCTACTTGCGCTACCATGGGTACAAGCAGTTTTTCCCCCTGCTGGCGCTGGCGCGTTACCGCAATTTGGAAGACAGCAACACAGGGCGCGTTGAACACGGTTTTTAAAGGGCTTCTGAAAAGCCACACGGTCAAACCCACCAGCAACCACGGGGCGGCTTTGGCACGGGGCAAGCCGCGCTGCCCCTTGCACAAGGCCTGGCGCCTTGTGCGCTTAATACCTTGAAGGAGCAGAACATGCAGGAGCAGGACATGAGGCTTGGCATTCTGACTGGCCTGGCAGAGGAAGCAGCCTTGGCTGCGCGGCACTTCCCCCAGGCGGCCATCGCCACCAGCGGCGCCACCCAAGCTGGGGCGGAGCGGGCGCTTGGCGCACTGAAGGCGGCCGGCGCCACCCACCTGCTTTCCTTTGGTTACGCTGGCGGGCTGGCGCCCTGGGTGCAGGCTGGGTCCATCATGGTGCCTGAGGCCGTCATGGTGGAGGGGCAGCTGGTGCCGGTCAGCGCTGAACTGGCCAAGCAGTTCGGCGTGGTGGATGGCCATGTTCTGCACAGCCCCCACATGGTGCGCCAGGCATCTGAAAAAGCCGCCCTTTATGAGCGTACAGGCTGCGCCATGGCTGACATGGAAAGCGGCCTTGTCGTGACTTCTGGCCTGCCAGCCGCCGTGCTGCGCGTGGCGTGTGACGTGGCTGGTGAAACCCTGCCGCCAGCAGCTTGCCAGCCCTTGCGGGGCAACAAGCCAGATATGGGCGCCATCCTCCAGAACGTGCTGCGTAGGCCAGGCCAGCTGCCTGCCCTCATCACGTTGGGGCGCCACAGGGGGGCTGCGCGCCAAGCCATGGAAAAGCACCTTCATGGGCTTGACCTGGCCTGAGGGCCAAGGCGCGCCTAAAACTGGTTCCTACCTGTCACCTACCTTGCCCTGGGCGCCCAAAACCGCTATGGAGTGCGCAACCAGCCCTGCCAGCCCGGCGGGGGTGGTGATTCCGCACGCATGGCCGGGTCCTCCTGGTGTTGGGCTGGGGCACACCCACCTGATGCGCGCCATGCGGAGGCACAACCAGAAACGACAGGCACACAATCATGGCCCTTCCTGAATTCACCATGCGCCAGCTCCTTGAAGCCGGTGTTCATTTCGGTCACAACACCCGCCGCTGGAACCCAGCGATGGCGCCTTACATTTTTGGCGTCCGCAACCAGGTCCACATCCTTGACCTGCAGCAGACCGTCCCCCTGCTTGACCGCGCTCTTAAGCAGATCCGCGACACCGTGGCCGCTGGCGGCCGCGTTCTGTTCGTTGGCACCAAGCGCGCCGCTGCTGAGCCCATCGCCGAGGCCGCCCAGCGCTGCGGGCAGTACTACGTCAACCACCGCTGGCTTGGTGGCATGTTGACGAACTGGAAGACCATCACTGGTTCCATCAAGCGTCTGCGCGCCATTGACGACATGCTGGCTGGCGACACCGCCGGCCTGACCAAGAAAGAGATCCTTGACATCACCCGTGACCGCGAGAAGCTGGAGCGTTCACTGGGCGGCATCAAGGACATGGGCGGCCTGCCCGACCTGCTGTTCGTCATCGACACCAACAAGGAGAAGCTGGCCGTTGAGGAAGCCCGCAAGCTGGGCATTCCTGTTGTCGCCATCCTTGACAGCAACTCCAACCCTGAAGGTGTCGCCTTCCCCGTGCCTGGCAATGATGACGCCATCCGCGCCATCACCATGTACTGCGACCTGGTCGCAGGCGCTGTGCTGGACGGTATCTCCGCTGAGCTGGCTGCCTCTGGCCAGGACCTTGGCGCTGCTGAAGAACTGGAAGGCCAGGTCGCCCTTGAGGTCGCCGAAGCCGCCAACGCCGCTGACCTGAACGCTGCTGAGGCCGCCCCCGCCCAAGAAGCGCCCAAGGCTGCCGCTAAGGCCTGATTCTAGCTGGCCTGGGGCACCCCAGGCTGCTGGCTTGACTGTGGCCAGGCCCGCCAACCCTCCGGGCTGGCTGGGCTTGCCCCAGCCGTTCCCCGCCGGCCCCGCTTAGCGCAGCGCTTTGCAGGGCATGTTGGTGGGGCGGCACCTTTTCCGCACCCCAAGCAGGAAACACTATTCATGGCAAACATTACCGCAGCCCAGGTACGCGAACTGCGCTCCACCACTGGCGCCGGCATGATGGACTGCAAAAAGGCCCTGGCTGAGACAGACGGCAAAATGCAGGACGCCATCGACTGGCTCCGCAAGAAGGGCCTTTCGCAGGCCGCCAAGAAATCTGGCCGTACCGCTTCCGAAGGCCTGGTGGGTGTTGCTTCCTCTGGCCGCAAAGCTGCCATGGTGGAAGTCAACGCTGAGACAGACTTCGTGGCCCGCAACGAGGCTTTCCAGAACGCTGTGGCCCAGATCGCCGAAGCCGCCCTCAAGGCTGGCAGCGACTTGGACGCCCTCAACAAGGCCATCCTGCCTTCAGGCCGTTCCGTTGCTGATGAGCTGACGCACCTTGTGGCTACCATCGGGGAGAACATGACCCTGCGCCGCGCCGCTGTGCTGGAGGTCCCCTCAGGCGTGGTGGCAAGCTACGTTCATGGCGCGCTGCGCCCTGGCGTGGGCCGCATTGGCGTGCTGGCCGCGCTGGAGGCCCCCTCTGAAAGCGCAGCGATTGAGGAGCTTGGCCGCCAGGTGGGCATGCATGTGGCCGCCACCCGCCCAGCCGCCCTTAAACGGGAGGACGTCGCCCCAGACGCCCTGGAGCGTGAACGCTCTGTGCTGATGGAGCAAGCACGTGCCTCAGGCAAGCCTGATGCCATCATTGAGAAGATGATCGATGGCCGCATCCGCAAGTTCTATGAGGAAGTCGTCCTTCTGGAGCAGACCTGGGTTTTGGATGGCGAATCCAAAGTCCAGAAAGTCCTCGACAAGGCCGGCGTGAAGCTGGTGGCTTTTGACCGCTTCCAACTTGGTGAAGGCATTGAGAAGGAAGAAAGCGACTTCGCCGCTGAAGTCGCCGCCGCTGCCGGCACCAAATAAACCTGCGGACAGGTCCAGCCTGCCCCTGGCGTGTGAGCCTGCACGTCCCCCAGCCCTTTGTGGCTGGATGGGGCGGCAGGCTTTTTCATGCCCCAAGCCGGCCCAGCGCCCCCTAGCGCCTGGAAGACGTAACGCGTGGAGGAAGCGATGATTGAGTGGCAAACCCCAGCCGTGGTGCTGGATGGGCACGACAGTGGTGAGAATGGCGCCATCATCACCTTCCTGACAGCGGAACACGGCCTGCGCCGCGCCAGTGCCCTGGGGGCGCGCGCCCGCAGCCAGCGCTCGCTTTGGCAACGCGGTAACATCATCCTGGCCAGTTGGAAGGCGCGCCTGCCAGAGCAGCTAGGCCATGTGCGCGGCGAAATGCTCCACCCCGTCAGTGCTGTGTTGATGGAAAGCCCGCAAAGCCTGGCCGCCCTCAACAGTGCTTGCGCCCTGTGCTTGGAAACCCTGGCAGACAGACAGCCCCACCCGCGCCTGTTCGAAGGGCTGGTGCAGCTTCTGGGGCAGCTTTGCCGCAACCCTGGCCAGGTCCCTTGGGCGGATATCATCAATTGGGAACAGCTTCTGCTGGCGGAGCTTGGCTTTGGCCTTAACCTCGCTTCCTGTGCGGTCACGGGGGCCAAGGCTGGGGAAGGTGCTGTGCTGGTGGGTGTCTCCCCCCGCACTGGCCGTGCCGTTAGTGCTGCAGGGGCCGGGCGCTGGCGCGACCGCCTGCTGCCCTTGCCGCCTTTCATGGTGCCTGGCGCGCCAAGCACCACCCCCACCACGGCGGAAGCCCTGATGGGCCTGCGGCTGACAGGGCATTTCCTGCGCCAGGATGTGTTTGACGCTGTCCACAAGCCCCTGCCCCTGGCGCGCGCCACGCTTGAGGCAGACCTGGGGGCTGCCCTTCCCAGCCCTGGGCCAAGCCCCCTTCGAGAGGGGAGTGAAAAGGGGGAATGAAAGCGCATTTTTGCGCTGTTTCCTGCCTATTTCCTGCCCGCGCTTGGTGTTTGATGTGCTAAAGTGGGGCCTGAAAACAAGCGGAGAAGCAAACAGTCCCTAGGCCTTTGGCTGGCCTGGCACAAAGCGGTTGGACTGCACAATTCAGGACAGTGAAAGCGTTGACGGCGTGACAGCATCAAACAGGAAGAAAACAGCGACCAACACCCCCACCAAAGTAGCGCTGGCGGAGAGGCCGGCTGGCACCATCCGCAATGTGCCGTTGATTGAGGCTTTGAGCGAGCGCTACCTCTCCTACGCCCTTTCCACCATCACGGCGCGTTCGCTGCCAGACGTGCGCGATGGCCTCAAGCCTGTCCACCGCCGCCTGGTCTATGCCATGCATGAGCTGAAGCTGAACCCGGAAGCTGGTTTCAAAAAATGCGCCCGCGTTGTGGGGGACGTCATCGGCAAGTACCACCCCCATGGGGATGCCGCCGTTTATGATGCGCTGGTGCGTTTGGCGCAGGATTTCGCTGCGCGCTACCCCTTGGTGGAGGGACAGGGCAATTTCGGCTCCATTGATGGCGATGGTGCAGCCGCCATGCGCTACACGGAAAGCCGCCTGACCTTCACAGCGCAAGTGTTGCTGGAGGGAATCGGTGATGACGCGACCGATTTCCGCCCCACCTATGACGGCGAAAACCACGAGCCCACCGTTATGCCTGGCCTTTTCCCCAACTTGCTGGCCAACGGCGCGGCCGGCATTGCTGTGGGCATGGCCACCAACATTCCCCCCCACAACGCTGTGGAGCTTTACAACGCCGCTGTGCGCCTGGCTGAAAACCCAGCGGCTACGGTTGATGATTTGCTGGTTGACATCGGCGGTCCTGACTTCCCCACAGGCGGTGTCCTGGTGGAGGACAAAGCCACCCTGAAGGCTGCCTATGAAAGTGGGCGCGGTGCTTTCAGGGTGCGGGCGCGCTGGCAGGTGGAGGATCTGGGGCGCGGCCAATGGCAGGTGGTGGTTACGGAACTGCCCTACCAGGTGCAGAAAGGCCGCTTGATTGAGCAAATCGCCAGCGCGATGGAAAAGAAGAAGCTGCCCCTCTTGGCTGACGTGCGCGATGAGAGCGCTGAAAACGTGCGCCTGGTGCTGGAACCCAAGAACCGCTCTGTCGCGCCTGAAATGCTGATGGAGACGCTGTTCCGCACCACACCGCTTGAGAACCGCTTTAGCCTCAATATGAACGTTCTGGACGCTACAGGGGTGCCTGGGGTGCATTCGCTCAAGGCCGTTCTGCAGGCCTGGCTTGACCATGCCCACGACGTCTTCAAGCGCCGCGCCGCCCACAGGCTGGAGGGGGTGCGCCGCCGCTTGGCCATCCTGGACGCTTTGATGACGGTCTACCTCCACCTGGACAGCGTGATTGCCATCATCCGCGATGAGGACGACCCCAAAGCCGCGCTGATGGCAGCTCATAGTCTTGACGAGATGCAGGCCAACGCCATCCTGGACATGCGCCTGCGCTCTCTCAAGCGCTTGGAGGAGGCAAGCCTGCGCAAGGAGCGCACGGCCCTTGCCAAGGAGGCCGCCACCCTTGAGGGCTTGCTTGGTTCCGAACGCAAGCGCTGGCGGAAGTTGGTGGCTAATCTGCGCGCCATGGCAGCGCTTTACGCAGCCAGGCCAGAGGGCGCGCGCCGCACCAGCCTGGCTGCCGCTCCAGCTGAGGTGGACGTTAGCGCCGCTGTGGAGGACATCGAGCGCGAGCCCGTCACCGTGGTGCTGTCGCGCCAGGGCTGGCTGCGGGCGCTCAAAGGGCACGGCCTTGAAACGGACAAAATGCGCTTCAAGGATGGTGACGAGGGCTGGTTGGCCATTGAGTGCGAAAGCACAGACAAGCTTGCCCTGATGTCAAGCGGTGGGCGCGCCTTCACCCTGGCTGCGGCTGACATGCCGCGTGGGCGCGGCCATGGCAAGGCTGTGCGCACCATTGTGGACGTCCCCCCTGAGGACCAGGTGGTGGCGCTGTTCCCCCTGCGTGACGATGAGTGCCGCCTGTTTACCACAGCGCAAGGGCGCGGCATGAAGGTGCGCGGCGCCAGCCTGGCCGCTGAGAAACGCACGGGGCGACAGGTGGTCAACCTGCGTGAGGGCGACAGCCTGGCCCATTGCCAGCTTGTGGAAGGCGACAGCGTTCTTCTGGTGGGCAGCCACCGCAAAGCGCTAGCCTTCCCGCTGGAGCACGTGCCAGAAGTCACGCGCGGGCAAGGGGTGCAGTTCCAGCGCTTGCCAGAGGGGGCCTTTGTGCGTGAGGTGAGAATGTTCGACAGTGCTGAAGGGCTTGTGTGGCGCCCAGGCCAACGCCAGCGCAAGCCAGCTGACCTGGAGAAGCTTTTTGGCCGCCGTGGCGCCGTGGGGCGCCAGGCGCCGCAATGGATGCTGCGCGAAGCCTGAACAAACCGCGCCTAACGTGCCCTGCCGCTGTGGCTTGTGCGCGCACATGAGGGGAGAACCAAGCCATGTCCATGCTGCCCACACCTGCAGACCAAGAGAGAATGCTGGCTGCCCTTGTGCCTGATTCACTGCCGCCACACCTGCAAAAGCGCCTTCTGGGTGCGCTGCGGAAAGTGGATGGGGCATTGGTCGCGCGTTTCAAACGGGCCACATCGCCTTTACACATCACCCTGGAGGTGGCGCGGCTAGGCTGCGCTGTGGGGGCCACGTTCCACATCCTGCTGACCAAGCGCAATACGGCCGCCGCCATGGGCTGGATCGGCGCCTGCTGGATGCGCCCTTTCAGCGGCACGCTGCTTTACCTGACATTTGGCATTAACCGCGTCCAGCGCAAAGCGCAGCGCCTGATGAACCGCTGCGCCCTTCCAGCCAGCGTGCCGCTGCAGTCGCTGGCCTGCAACCCGCCAGGCCCCCTGCAGCCCCTGGTGCGGATGCTTGACCTCATCACCGACAACAAGCTTCTGCGCGGCAACAGCGTCCAGCCCTATTTCAGCGGTGAGGCAGCCTATCCCGCCATGCTGGAGGCCATCAACAGCGCCAAGACGTCCATCGTGCTTGGGGTCTACATCTTCGCTGACGACAAGGTGGGCAAGCAGTTCATCAAAGCGCTGGCCGCTGCCGTCCGCCGCGGGGTGGCTGTGCGTGTCCTGGTGGATGGCATCGGCAGTGGCTATTTCCGCAGCCCAGCCTATGACGCCCTCAGGAAGGCTGGCGTGCCGGCTGCGCGCTTCATGCACTCCTTCTGGCCATGGCAGATGACGTTCATCAACCTGCGCCTGCACCGCAAAATCCTGGTGGTGGACGGGCGCGTGGGCTTCACGGGGGGGATGAACATCACCGTGCACAACCTCGTCCACCTCAAGCAGCCCTACCCCATCGCTGACACCGCCTTCCGCATTGAAGGGCCCACAGCGTTGCAGCTGACGGACACCTTCGCGCGCGATTGGGCCTTCACCACAGGCGAGGTCCTCGATGGGCCCACCTTCTTCCCCAATCCAGAGACGCCAGGCACCATTCCAACGCGCATTGTGGCTTCCGGCCCAGACAGGGACATGGAGCGGATCGAGTACACCATGCTTCAAGCCGTCATCCTGGCCAAAAAGCACGTGTGTTTCATGACGCCTTACTTCATCCCTGATTCGCGCCTAGCCACGGAGCTTGGCCTGGCCGTGCTACGCGGTGTGCAGGTGGACCTCATCGTGCCACACCCCAGCAACCATCCCTTTGTCGACCATGCGCGCGACTTCTACCTCCGCCCCTTGGTGAAGGTTGGCGTGAACATCTGGTACGGCACCCAGCCCTTCAATCATTCCAAGCTGATGACGGTGGACGGTGAATGGGCCTTGGTGGGCAGCGCCAACATGGACCCGCGTTCGCTCCGGCTGAACTTCGAGGCTGACGCTGCCATCCATGACCAAGCCGTCACGCGCAAGGTGCTTGATTACATGCTGGCCCAGCGTGAGGAGCAGCTCACCATGGCCATGATCCGCCGCTGGCCTTTGTGGAAAAGGCTGCGCAACAGCATCTGCCGCCTACTTTCGCCCTATCTGTGAGGGCCCTATCTGTGAAGGCCTTGCCCAAGGCTTAAAGGGCTGGGCTCAAGGGCTGCGAGCCCCAGCCCCACCCCTTAAACGGGGGAAGGTTGAAGCAGCAGTGAAATAGGTTTGTGGTCTGAGCCAAAAGTGGGCAGCGTACCGCGTTCCAGAGCTTGGAAGCCACGCACCAGGCAGCGGTCCAGGCGCAGGGGGATGCGCTTAAGCATTAAGTGGGTGCGCGCGCGCGGCCCAACATCCTTGAACTCTCCCAAAAGGGCCGGGCCAACCTGGTTGAAGTCCCCCATGATGATGGCACGTTCCAAAAGGCCCGCGCGCAGGTGCCGCAGCTGGCGCCTGTTGAGGATCTGCCCGTGGGAGAGGTGGACATTAGCGATGCAGAAAGGCCCAAACGGCGCCTGGAAACGCATAACCTGCGCATTGCGCCGCACGATCATGCCAGGTGGCAGGGGGTGGAGGGCCGGTAGGGCGTCAAAAGGCAGGCGACTCCAGCAGGCAGTGCCGTGGGGGCGCCCTGGCAAGCAGGCGCGGGCATAGTGGCCGCCCAGCAGCCCTGGTAAGGCGTCCGTCATGGGTAGGGCTTCCTGCATCAGCAAAACGTCAGGGTTGGTCAGATCCACCAAGCGCAGGACGTCATGAAGGGTGGCGCCTTTGATATGGAGCAGGTTCCAGCTGACGACACGCAGCCAAGGCGGGTTGGCAAGCCCCCCCTGGCCTTGGGGCACAATGCTGGAGTGTGGGGTGCCAGGCTGCGCGGGGGGGAAGGCGCCTACCTGGGCGCTTGGGGTGGGGCGTTCTGGCGCGGCGCCTGTGGGGGTGGTTGCGCTGGTGGGCGGGGAAATGGTCATGAATGCACCCTGTAGCCCAACGCCTCCATGACGTGGGCTGGAAGAACGTCAGCGCTGCCAGCTAGGTCGGCGATGGTGCGCGCCACGCGCAGCAGCCGTGTAATGCCACGGTTGGAAAGGCGCAAGCGTAGCGCCGCTTCCTCTGTGCGGGTGCGGGCTTCCCTGTCCAGCGTAATCGTGCTGGCGTCCGCCATGGCGTTGGGGTGGCCCTGGCGTTCCACAGCGCGGCTGCGCGCAGCCACCACGCGGGCACGGACGGTGGCGCTGTTCTCCCCTGCTGGGGCGCGCATGATCTCAAGGGGGGAAAGAGGGGAGATGCGCACTTGAAGGTCGATGCGGTCCAAAAGCGGGCCAGAGAGGCGTGCCGTGTAATCCTCCCCGCAGCGCGGCGCTTTGCGGCAGGCCCGCTCAGGGTCGCCCAGATAGCCGCAGCGGCAGGGGTTCATGGCCGCCACGAACTGAAAGCGCGCTGGGTAAGTAGTGTGGCGCTGGGCGCGGGCAATAGTGATGGCGCCTGTCTCCAGCGGTTGGCGCAGGGCCTCAAGCGTGGGGCGGGCGAATTCGGGTAGCTCATCAAGGAACAGGACGCCGTCATGGGCCAGGCTGATTTCCCCTGGGCGGGCATGGGTGCCGCCGCCAGCCATGGCGGCCAAGCTGGCGTTGTGGTGCGGCGCGCGGTAAGGCGGCCGCAGGACGAGCTGGCCTGGCGCCAGCAATCCCGCCATGGAATGAATGCGCGAAACCTCCAGGATCTCTTCTGGTGATAAATCGGGCAGCAGGCCAGGCAGGCGCGCTGCCAGCATGGACTTGCCTGTGCCAGGGGGACCGTTCATCAAAAGGGAGTGGCCGCCAGCTGCTGCGATTTCAAGCGCGCGCCGCCCAATGGCCTGGCCGCGCACGTCAGCCAGGTCTGGGCCATAATCAGGTTCCTGGGGGTGGGGGGCTGGCACGGGCGGCAAAGGCGCAACCCCCCTGAAATGCGCCACCAAGGCTGGGAGCGTGTCAGCCCCGGTGACGGGCAGTTCAGGGTGACCCCAGCGGGCCTCCACCCCTTGGCTGCGCGGGCAGACAAGCGCCAGGCCTTGCTGCGCCGCCGCCAGGGCTGCGCACAGAACGCCAGCCACGGGGTTGAGGCGCCCATCGAGCGCCAACTCCCCCAACGCCATGCGCCCCTGGGTGGCTTCTGGCGGCACCACCCCCATGGCCGCTAGAAGGGCCAAGGCGATGGGCAGGTCATAATGAGCTCCCTCCTTGGGAATATCAGCTGGGGTAAGGCTGACCAGGATGCGCTTGGCCGGCAAAGCCAGCCCCATGCTGGCGCAGGCGGCGCGCACGCGCTCGCGTGCTTCCGCCACGGCTTTGTCAGGCATACCCACAATCAGGAAAGCGGGCAGCCCTGAGGAGATGTGCACTTCCACCGTGACAGGCACGGCCTCAATCCCAGCGAAGGCGCAAGTCTCCACCCGCGCCAGGCTTGGACTGCCTGCCCTGCCTGGGCCGCTGCCAGCCGCCTGGCTTGACGATGGCTGGCCTAACGTGGTGCCCCCCGCCATCATGTCCCGCTCAGCCCGCCGCCCTGATGAGGCGCGTTCTGATGGTGCCTTCAAGCTGCCCCAACCTAGCGAGGACGTCACCTTCACCCGTGCCGGCCCCCAGCGTGGCCTCCACCACCACATAGCCAATGCCGCCATCAGTCTGCAGGTACTGCGCTGTGACGTTGCAGCCTGTTTCAGCCATCACGTCATTGACTTGGCGCAGGATGCCAGGGCGGTTCTGGTGCACATGCATGAAGCGCATCCCCTCTGGCCTGGCTGGCAGCTGCACCTCTGGGAAGTTCACCGCACCTAGTGTTGCGCCAATGTCTGAGTAGGTGGCTAGCTTGCGCGCCACCTCCTGGCCGATGCGCTCCTGCGCCTCCAGCGTGGAAGCGCCGATGTGGGGGGTGAGGATGACGTTGTCGCAGCCCTGCAGCGGGCTTTCAAAGGGGGTGGAGGCGTTCTTCGGCTCCACCGGGAACACGTCAGCTGCGGCGCCAAGCAGGTGACCCTCCGCCAGGGCGCGGGCTTCAGCTTCCACATCCACAATGCTGCCGCGCGCGTTGTTGATGAGAATGGCGCCTGGCTTCATCAGGCGGATTTCGCGCTCGCTGATCATGTTGCGGGTGGTGGGCAGTTCAGGCACGTGCAGGGTGACGATGTCCGATTCTCGCAGCAGCTCCTCCAGGCTGCGGGTGGCCTGCGCGTTGCCGTGGGGCAGCTTGGGGGCGATGTCGTAATAAAGGACGTTCATCCCCATGGCTTCTGCCAGGATGGACACCTGCGAACCGATGGACCCATAGCCCACGATGCCCAGCGTTTTGCCGCGCACCTCGTGGGAGTGGGCGGCGGATTTGTCCCAGCGGCCCTGGTGCGCCCCGGCGGAGCGGCTTGGCACGCGCCGCAGGAGCAGCATAGCCTCCCCCATCGTCAGTTCCGCTACAGAGCGCGTGTTGGCGTAAGGTGCGTTGAAAACAGGCACGCCCGCACCGCGCGCGGCCTCCAAATCCACCTGATTGGTGCCGATGCAGAAACACCCAATAGCGATGAGACGGTCGGCGGCCTCAATGACCTCACGCGTCATCTTGGTGCGGCTGCGGATGCCAAGCAGGTGCACGCCAGCCAGTGCCTCCTTGAGGGCGTCCCCCTCAAGCGCGCCTTTGAGGGTGCGTACCTCATGGTAGCCTTGTTCAGCCAAGGCTTCGATGGCGCTGGGGTGCACCCCTTCCAGAAGGAGGACGCGGATTTTGTTCTTAGGCAGGGAGAGTTGCGGCTGGGGACGATTGGTCATCGGGGCCTCCATGGCGCTGGTGCGGGCACGGCCTGGCACAGCAGGAATGGTGAAGACCCCTGTTAAAGCACTTAGGCGGTGGAGTCACCTGACCCGGTTCTGGAAGCGGCCCTTTGGCGGTTTGGCCTTGGCCAGGTAACCCGGCCCGAATGGGGGGCTGCGGCAGGTGGTTTGGGCCATCCCTTCAGCGCATTTGGTGGTTAGCGCATTGGGTGGGCGCCAAGGGCTTCCACCGCCTGCTTGTGGAGTGTGGGGTTGGCTGCTGCCAGCACTGTGCCGCCACTCTGGTCGCCCTTTTGGGGGGTGAAGGTCAGCGGGCGTCCCTGCCAGTCGCTCATCACGCCGCCTGCGCCCTCCACCACTGGCGCTAGCGCGGCCCAGTCCCAAGGTTTCATGGTGTCTTCGGCGATAAGGTCCAGCTGCCCCAGCGCCAAAAGGCCGTAAGCGTAAGCGTCCCCGCCCCAGCTCATGCGGGCGGCCTGGTTTTGCAGCGCCTTGAAGGCTGCCTGGTTGGCGGGCGCGATGATTTCAGGCGCTGTGCAGGAGAGTTCCGCCTGCCCAAGGGCGCGCCCTTGGCGTGTGCCCACGGTGCCCGGGAAGCCCTTGCTGCTGGCGTAGTGGGTTGGCCCGCCCAGCACAGCGTGCCAGCGTTCGCCTGTTACCGGTTGGTCCACAAGGCCCAGAACGGGCCTGCCATGGTGCAGCAGCGCCACAAGGGTGCAGAAGCTTGGGCGCCCCGTCAGGAAGGCCCTTGTGCCGTCTATGGGGTCAAGCACCCAAAGCCATTCAGCCATGGTGGCTGGCGTGGTTGGGGCGCCGTGCGCGCCTTGCGCCAGGCCGCTTTCCTCCCCCAGGACGGCATGGTTGGGGAAGGCCTGGGCCAGGTGGGCGCGCATGGCTTCCTCCGCTGCTTTGTCAGCCACCGTCACGGGGCTGCCATCCTGCTTGACCTCTGCTTGCAAGGGCTTTCTGAACAGGGGCAGTGCGTGGCGGGCTGCTTCGTCAGCGCAATAGTGGGCTGCGCGCAGGGCGCGTTCTAAAATGTCGCGTGGCGGGGCTGCAAAAGCGTTGTCGTCTGGCATGATGGGCACATCGCTTGGTTGGGCCGCTTTCAAGGCTGGCTGGCCGGGCTGGAAATGTACATGATAGGCCCCATGATGTCCTTGATGCCAGCTGCACCAACACCAGAACGCCCCCGCAACCCCGCTGTGGTCATTCCAGCGCGCCTTGCCTCCAGCCGCCTGCCGCGCAAAGCCCTGCTGCCTTTGGCGGGCCAGCCCATGGTGGTGCATGTGGCCCGCGCAGCCTTGAAGGCAGCGCTGGGGCCGGTGATCCTAGCGGTGGATGGTGGGGAGATGGCTCAGGCCCTTAGCACCCCGCTGGCAGAGCTGGAGCGTGAGGGCATGGGCGCAGTGCAGCTGGTGCTGACCGACCCCGCCCTGCCCAGCGGGTCTGACCGCGTGGCGGCAGCGCTGGCGTTGGTGGACCCAGAGAAGCGCCACGACGTTGTCGTCAACGTTCAGGGCGACCTGCCACTGGTTAGACCTGAACACATCCAAGCAGGGCTGGAGGCGCTGCTGGTGGGAGGGCAGGCCATGGATATCGGCACGCTGGCTGCGCCCATCCACCACCAGGCGGAGGCAGAGGCACCCTCTGTCGTCAAAGTGGCCTGCGCCCTGGGGCCAGGGCGGAACAGCGCACGCGCGCTTTATTTTTCGCGCGCTGTAGTGCCAGGGGGGCACGGGCCGCTTTGGCACCATGTGGGCCTTTACGCCTGGCGCCGCCCCGCGCTGGAGCGCTTCGTGGCGCTGCCCCCCAGCACACTGGAGAAGCGCGAATCGCTTGAGCAACTCCGCGCCCTTGAAGCTGGCATGACTGTGGGGTGCGCTGCTATTGATGAAGCCCCCTGGGGGGTGGACACCCCTGATGACCTGGTGCGCGCCCGTCTCCTCCTGGAAGGGGCCGGGGAAGAGGAAGGTGTGTTGTGAGCGCGCCTGCCCCCTCCCCAGCCCACCAGGAGAACGCCCCTTTGGGCAACGTTCTAGGCACCATTGCTTTCCAAGGGCGCCCTGGGGCCTATTCAGACCTGGCCGCGCGCCAGGCCCGCCCTGGTTGGGCTACGCTGCCGTGCCCCAGCTTCGCTGCTGCCATCAACGCCGTGCGCTTTGGTCAAGCTGATGAGGCCCTGCTGCCTTGCGAGAACACGCTGGCTGGGCGCGTGCCTGAAATCCACGCCCTGCTGCCAGATGCCGCCCTGGTGCTGGTGGGGGAGCATTTTATGCCCATCCACCACTGCCTTTTGGCGCTGCCAGGCACGCCTTTGGGGGCGGTCAGGCGCGTCCATACCCACCCGGTGGCTTTGCTGCAAATCAGAGATTATCTGGCTGCCCAGGGCCTGGAGGGCGTCAGCGCCTTTGACACGGCGGGCGCTGCCGAACTGGTGGCTTCATGGGGTGACCCTTCCCAAGCCGCCGTGGCCTCCGAACTGGCTGGCACGTTGAATGGGCTGGAGGTCCTGGCCCGCCATGTGGAGGATGCAGGCCACAACACAACGCGCTTCTACTTGGCTGCGCCGGAAGGCGCCCACCACCCCCAAGGCTGCAGGGACGCCCCCCATGGCCTGATGACGACCCTGATTGTGGAGGGGCCGAGCGTGCCAGGGGCCCTTCATGCCATGCTGGGCGGTTTTGCTACCCATGGCGTCAACATGACGCGCATTGAAAGTTACATGAAGGGGGGACGCTTTGACACGCCATGCTTCCTAATGGATGTGGAAGCCGCCCCAGGCCAGCCCGCCATGGACGCTGCCCTCCACGCCCTGGGCCGCACCTGCGTAAGCGTGCGGGTGCTTGGCGTCTACCCTCGCAGCGCGTACAGAGGGGGCCTGGGTGAAGGCCAGCCAACCTGGAGGGCGCAGGCCAACCCTTCACAGACCGAACCATGGGGCGCCCCCTCGCCTGGGCGGGCGCCTGGCAACGGAGAGACGCCATGAACGCCACCCCCACCCCCAAACGCTGCGCAACAGGCCGCCACAAGGGGCGCGCCGTCAATGAGGTGTTCAGGGGCGTGTTCACAGCCCTAGCCACCCCTATGGCCGTTGACGGCAGCCTGGATGAAGGGGCCTTCACGCGCCACGTGCAACGCCAGGTCGCAGGCGGCGTGCGCGGCCTGGTGCCCATGGGCACGACAGGCGAAAGCCCCACCCTGACCCATGAGGAACACGGGCGCGTGGTGGCGCTGTGCGTCAAGGCAGCTGAAGGCCGCGTGCCCGTCATGGCGGGCGCTGGGTCCAACTGCACCAGGGAGGCGGTGAACATGGCGCGCTTCGCCCACCAGGCGGGCGCTGACGCCCTGCTGGTGGCGGTGCCCTACTACAACAAGCCCACGCAGGAAGGGCTTTACGCGCACTACATGGCCATTGCTGACGCAACCCCCCTGCCGCTGTGGATTTACTGCATCCCCGGCCGTTCCGTGGTGGATGTCAGTGTGGAGACCATGGCGCGCCTGGCGCGCCACCCCAACATCGCCGGCACCAAGGACGCGACCGCTGACCTCACACGGCCCATCGCTGTGCGCCGTGCTGTGGGGGCGGGGTTCAACCAGCTTTCCGGGGAGGATGGGTCCGCCCTCTCCTTCAGGGCGGCTGGCGGCCATGGCTGCATCAGCGTGACGGCCAATGTGGCGCCTGAACTGTGCCAGCGCCTGCATGATTTGTGGGAGGAGGGCAAGCTGGAGGAAGCCATCGCGCTCCAGGATAAGCTGACACCCCTCCATGACGCCCTGTTCGCTGAAACCAGCCCAGGCCCCGTGAAGTACGCCATCGCTAAGCTGGGCTTTGGGGCGCCCTGCCTGCGCTTGCCGCTGGTGGCCCCCAGGCCTGCGACCCAGGCGCGCCTTGACGCCGCTATGGCCGCCCTGGGCCTAGTGTGAGGGCACGCCCACGCCCTGTTCGGGCTGGAACACCAACACGGCAAAGGAACAGCCATGGCTGAGAAGAAAGCGCGCAAAACACTGATTTCACACGGCATTGTGGCGCAGAACCGCAAGGCCAGGCATAACTACGCCATTTTGGAGACTGTGGAGGCTGGGCTGGTGCTGAAGGGGCCAGAGGTCAAAAGCCTGCGCCTAGGCCGCGCCACCATCACGGAAGCCTACGCTGGCGAGCGGGGGGGGGAGATGTGGCTCGTCAACGCCTACATCCCTGAATATCAGGGCGGCGTCCTTTCGCGTTTTGAGACGCGCGCGCCGCGCAAGCTCCTCCTCCACCGCAAACAGGTCAACAAGCTTCTGGGCGCTGTGCAGAAGGAGGGGATCACCCTTGTGCCGCTTGACATCCACTTCAATGAGCGCGGCCAGGCCAAAGTTCTTCTAGGGCTGGGCCAGGGCAAGAAGAACCATGATAAGCGCCGCGCCATGGCAGACCGTGACTGGCAGCGCGACAAGGCACGCCTGATGCGCGACAAAAACCTCTGACCATGCGGGGTAACCCTTAGGACCTGAGGTTCTGAGGGATTGAAAGCCCAAAGGTTTTGGGAATGATGGACAAGGAGTGCGCCAGCACCGTGGCGGCGGCCCTGCGCGCTAGGATGGCTTAAGGGCTTCATTTCCCCTCTCTCTCCGTGCCCCTCTCCAGCGCCTTCAATGATTTCACCGCCTTGCCTCCAAAGCGCCATGGACATGGACACCCTGGCTTGAGGTGGCACCATGGCGGACAGGGTCGGGCAGGCTTTTGGACTGCTGAAGGGTGGGGGGGATGGCAAACCCTTGTTGGGCATTCCACCCCCTGGGGCACTTGCCCTGAGGGTGCTTGCTTATTCAAGCTCAGCTCAAAGGGAGTTTGAGGGTGCCTGGCGAAGCCGTGCTTGGAATCGCAGCCCTTGGCCGTGCAGGGCTGGAGCCGTGAGAGGGGGTAGGCCCAAGGGAAAGCGATGAAGGAAGCTTTCTTGGTGAAGCTGTTGCCCTGATTGAACTGGCGAGCGGGGGGCAAGCCTCTTCAAGAGGTCAGATAAAAGGTCAAAGCCTTCATGCCCCTCTGGCAAGGGTGGTGACCCACACGCCTTAATGAGCGGCCATCGTGAACAAGCTTCAATTCAAACCCAAAAGAAGGGGCCGTAGGGTGCTTGGTGGCCCCGGCGGCGACCGGGGCCTAACACACAATGAAAGGCCCATCACATGACTAACAAACCTAACATCACGGGCCATTCTAACACCAAAGACCATGGCGTGGGCTACCCCTAATGGCTTTTCCTGCCCAACAAAGGCTCGAAAACCGTCAACCATGGGCAGGCAAAGCCAACCATTTGAACAGTGTACAAACGTTGTTCAAACGCGCTTTGAACTGTTCTGGGTGGGCGCCTTTGCCGTGAACCGCCTTTCAGGCGGCAGCAGGCTGGAAACATCAAAAAGCAGCTGTTTTCAGGCGCTTTCAACCATGTCAGGTTATGGGCCCTGCTTCCCTCACGATGTGCTGAGGCCAGTAGTCGATGAGGCCAGTAGTCGATGAGGCCAGTAAAGCCAGCGCGGCAGGCGCAAGCGCTTCCCACACGCGCCGTTTTTCTGGGAAAACAGCTTGGAAACCAGCCCAAGAAAAAACCCATCCCCTCCACAAAGGAAAGGATGGGTGGCTATGCCATCAGTCAGGCCATGGCGGCAATCGGGCCGTGGCACTGGCTGTGCCTGCCGGTGCGCCTTCAGTCCGGGCCAAGACGGGGACACAGGGCGCACGCAACAGGAAGGGTGGTTGTCAAACAGGCGTGACGCTCAGCGCCTCAGGGCCTTTGTGGCCCTGGGCCACCTTCATGTCCACCTGCTGGCCGTCAGCCAGGTTGTCCAGGCCAGAGCGGCCCAGGGCGGAAGCGTGGATGAACACATCCTTGCCGCCGTTCTCAGGGGTGATGAAGCCAAAACCCTTGGTGGGGTTGTACCACTTGACCGTGCCGCGCATGTCCTGGGCGGTGGACATGTCAGGGGCAGCGCCGCCAAAGCCTGCGCGCGGCCCGCTGGGGCGGCTTGTCGGGGCTTCTGCCGTGCTGGCATCAAAGGAGAGGATCTCAGCCACTTGGCGCCCCTTGGGGCCCTGGCCCGTGCGCACCGTCAAGGTGGTGCCAGGCTCCGGCGTGGGGTGGCCAGCATCGTTGAGGGTGTTGGCGTGCAGGAACACGTCACCGCTGCCGTCGCTCAACCCAACGAAGCCAAAGCCACGCTCCGCGTTGAACCACTTGACGGTCGCGCCAACTTCCGGGCCGCTGGCGATGGGGCCACGGCCAGGACGGCGCGGCGGGCGCCCCCCCCCGAAACCACCCCCCTGGCCACCCATGAAGGATGGCTCTGAGGGGAAATCACGGTCAAATCCGCCGCGGCGGGGTGAAAAAGAGCTGCGGTCGGTTCGGTTGTTTCTCAAAGTCTCGTTCCGCGTATAGTCTGGGAGGGAAAAAGCCCCGCCACGGCTTACAGGCCGCTGGGGCCTGGGCACGGGCAAAGCCTGGCCCGCCACACAGAAGCAGGCCATGAAACATCATGGACTGGGCAGGGCCTGTGAACAAGCGTTAGCATGGCCCCAAAGGCTGCGCCACTGAAATATCCATGTGTGGCTGGTATGGCCGCAGCGCTTCTGCCATTAGCCAGCCAGGGTGAGGGCGCGGGCTGGGTCATGGCCAAAAAGGCGCAGAAGCAGCCCCAAAGCAGCCCGCCCCTCCCCCTGGTCAGCGCTGGCCCCTGGGTGCTGCAGCCGCCCAAGCAGCAGCCTGGCCTCACGCGTGGCGAGTTCCAGCAGGGCTGGGGTTTCAGCCCCTACAGCCAGGCGGAAGGCGGGCAGGCCGCTTTGGCGCCGCCCAGCTGGGTCGCCTGCGCCGCGCATCTGGTAGTCCTTGTCAGCGATGAGGAAGCCGTCTTCGGTGTGGCGCAGCAAATCAAGGCGCTCCAGGGCGGTTTTGCCAGCGCCAGCGCTGGGCAGCAGAAGGCAGAACGACTGCCCGCCCCCACGCCCCACGCGCCCGCGCAGCTGGTGAAGCTGCGCCAGGCCGAAACGGTCTGCGTCCTCAATCACCATGATGGTGGCTGTGGGGATGTCCACCCCCACCTCCACCACGGTTGTGGCCACCAGGATGCGGCTTTCCCCCTCCCTGAAACGCGCAAGCTCCGCCTGGCGTAGGGCTGCTTCCTGGCGGCCGTGGGCCAGCCCTACCGCGCCTTCGCCAAAGCGCTTGACTAGAGCGGCCCTGCGTTCCTCAGCGGCGGTGGCACTCAGGGCCTCGCTCTCCTCCACCAGGGGGCAAACCCAGAAAACCTGCCGCCCTTGCGCCAATGCGCGCGCTAGGGCTGCCATCACCTCATCGCGCTGCTGGTGATCGTGGAGGGTGGTTTTGACCGGCAGCCGCCCTTGGGGGCGCCCTTCAAGCCGGCTGACGCCAAGCTCCCCCCAGCGGGCCAGCTGCAGGGTGCGGGGGATAGGGGTTGCCGTCATCACCAGCATGTCGGCTGGCAAGGCAGGGTCACGCGCCTTTTCAGCCAGGCGCAGGCGCTGCTC
Organism: Formicincola oecophyllae; assembly: GCF_006542395.2. Classification (NCBI taxonomy): domain Bacteria; kingdom Pseudomonadati; phylum Pseudomonadota; class Alphaproteobacteria; order Acetobacterales; family Acetobacteraceae; genus Formicincola; species Formicincola oecophyllae. The sequence goes on from NZ_CP038231.1 coordinate 1,606,088, forward strand.
AACGCCAAAGCGGTGCTGCTCATCTACAATGGCCAGTCCAAGGTCATGGAAGGTGACGTCATCCTGGAAAAGGGCATGGGTGCCTACAATCAGTTTGGCCTCGCCACTTTTGATGTGCTCCAGCGCAGCTTGGCGCTCAGCGGTGCTTAAGTCGCCGCCAAGGTAGGTGACGGGCAGCGGGCACAGCTTGCTGAGCGTTGCATGGTGCTGGTGGGCCAGAAGGCCGGTCGGCGCCATCAGGGCGGCTTGCGCGCCAGAGCCCGCCGCTTGGAGCATGGCCATCATAGCCACCCATGTTTTGCCAGCCCCGACATCACCTTGCAGAAGCCTGTTCATGGGGGTGGGGGCGGCCATTTCCGCCGCTATCTCCGCAAAGGCGCTGTTTTGGGAAGGGGTGGGGGGGTGGCCGAAGGCCTCAAGCATCTGGGCCTGCCATAAGGGCCCCTCTGTGCCGCCTGTTAGGGGGCGGCCTTGGCGGCCTGCCGCCTCCGCGCGGGAAAGGGCCAGGTAAAGCTGGCTAGCCAGGAGCTCGTCAGCGGCCAGGCGGCTTTGGGCGCGGTCAAGCATCAGCCCCAGCGTGCCTTCCTGGGCCGGGGGGCTTTCAAGCGCCCCCCCGCCCTGGCTCGTTCCAGCCTCCCTTGCCCGCTGGCGCTGCCGCCACTGGCGCGCGGCCTCTGTGGGGTGGTGTAGCCATTGCAGGGCTTCCACAAAGCTAGGCCAGCAGCGCTGCCGTACCAGGGTGGGGTCGTGCCATTCAGGCATGGCCAGCCCTTCAAGCCGCACCAGAGCGGCCTGGATGGCCTTTTCCATGGCAGCGCGCGTCAGCCCCGCCGTCAGCGGCCAGACAGGGTCTAGCCAGGGGAAGCGCCCCCGCTCCGCCCAAGGTACTAAGCGCTCAGGCCCGTTCAAGGTCAGGACGTCATGGCGAAAGGTAGCCGCGCCTGAAATCAAGATCTCCGTACCGACAGCCGGCAGGGGTACGCGGCCTTTGCGGAACCACGCTGCTTCTAGGAAGCCTGTGCCGTCCCCAGCGCGCATGATGGTGGGCTGGCCAGGGCGTTTCGGCGTGCGCACTGACAGCACTTTGAGGCGGCTTGTGAACACCGTGCCAGGCTGGTTTTGGCGCGCTTGCGCAATGGTTTGGAGGTTGCGGCGGTCCACCAGCTTCTCCGGCATGGTGAAGAGGAGGTCGAGGACCCGCCCCCCCCCAGCCACCTTGGCCAACAAGGGCGCTGTGCGCGGCCCTATGCCAGGCAGGCTTGCCAAGGGGGCTTCCAGCGCTGCCAGTGCAAAGGGGTTGCCAGCGTTTGGGCTGACAGCCTGGGCTGGTGGGGCGCAGGGCGCAGGCTGGGTGGGGGCTGGCAAAGGGCGCTCCATAGGTGGCTTGGGCGTGGCAAGACTGATTAGGTGCAGGTTAGGCAATGCGCGCCCCCCTTGCCAGGCCCCATCCATTCCCACCCATGACAGCCCCGCCTGGGGGCTTTATAAACAGGGGCTAAACCCAAAGCCTGGCCAAGGCGGGGCTGGGGCGGTGATGGCCCCGACCGCTTGCCAGCACCCCCAAGGAGCAACGCCAGGTGCCGCACCCCCCCCAAGCCAAGCCAGCCACAGCCACCCCCCCAACGCAGGCTGGCCAGGGCGCGCAGCTGACGGTGTGGGGCGTGCCAGAAGCCGCAACCCCCCTTGCCCTGCGCCAACGCCTGGCTGAGCACCAAGGCACCCTGGTGCATGTGGCACGCAATGCGCAGGAGCTGGCCACCTTGGCTGAGCAGCTTGAATGGCTGATGCCTGAGGTGGACATCGTGCGCTTCCCCGCCTGGGACAGCCTACCTTATGACCGCGTCTCCCCCCATGGCACCATTTTGGCTGAACGCGCCGCCGCCCTCTCCCGCTTGCTGGAGCCTGCGCCCCCAACAGGGCGCATCGTTCTCACTACCGTTAACGCCCTCATCCAGCGCACAAGCCCTGTGGAGGCCGTGCAAGGGCGCAGCCTGCAGCTGAAGCCTGGTGGGGCGCTTGACCAGGCCACGGTGGCGGGCACGTTGGCAGCCCTGGGCTACAGCCGCGTTGACACCGTGATGGAGCGCGGCGAATACGCCATCCGCGGTGGCATTATGGATTTGTTCCCCCCCGCCCTCAGCCAAGGGGTGCGGCTGGATTTGTTTGGCGATGAGATTGAGAACATCCGCACTTTTGATATCGCCACCCAGCGCTCTGGCGCCCCTTTGGGGGGCATCACCCTTGGCCCCGCCACGGAGGCGCCGCTAACGCCAGAAACCATCAGGCGTTTTGGGCGCGGCTGGCTGGACGCCTTCGGGCCAGACGCCACGGGGGACGCCATCCCCACCCAGGTGGCTGCAGGCCGCAGCGCTGCTGGCATGGAGCACTACCTGCCCTTGTTCCATGAAGGTGACGGCCAGCACCTTTCAACCTTGCTTGATTACGTCCCAGGCGCCGCCTTGACGCTGCACCCGGACGTGGCCCCCATGGTGGCAGCCAGGCTGGAGATGGTGCAGGACCATTACCAGGCCCGCCTGACGGAACGCCCTGAGGGGGAGCTGCCCTACCGCCCGCTGCCCCCTTCACGCCTTTACCTGGACCAGGCTGGGTGGGAGGCCATGCTGGCCCGCCACCCCAGCGCCGTCCTGCAGCCCTTCGCCCCCCCTGCAGAGGAAGGGCAGGGGGCTGATGGTGCCTTGGTGGATGCTGGCTTCAGGCCAGCGCCGCGCTTCGTCCTGGGCAGGGTCGTGCAGAAGGAGCGCGGCACAGGGCCTGAAAACCAGGCCGAAGGCTTCGCCGCCATGAAGGCCCAGGTGGCTGAATGGCAGAAATCTGGCCGCAAAGTGTGCATCACTGCTTGGAGCCGCGGTTCCAAGGAGCGCTTGCTGGCCATGCTGGCTGAGCACGGCATCAAGGCCAAAGGCGCTGACAGCTGGCCAGAGGCCGCAGCCATGGCCAGGGGCACTGTGGCCGTTGTGGTACTGGGGCTGGAGCACGGCTTTGTGGGGCCGCGGCAGGTGTTCATCACTGAACAGGATATCCTGGGGGAGCGCCTGGCGCGGCCGCCGCGCAAAAAGCGCAAAAACGCCGAGGCCCTCCTGCAGGTGGGGGAGATCGAGGCCGGCGACCTGGTGGTGCATGAGGAGTACGGCATTGGCCGCTACGCTGGATTGGAGACGGTCTCAGAAGGGCTGGTGGCGCATGATTACCTCGCTATCGTCTATGAGGGGGAGCAGCGCCTCCTCCTGCCTGTGGAGAACATCGACCTGCTGAGCCGCTTTGGCGCCGACCAGGGCGTTGTGGCGCTGGACAGGTTGGGCGGCACCGCCTGGCAGGCCCGCAAGGCCAAGATGAAGACGCGCCTGCGCGAAATGGCCGCCGACCTCATCCGCACCGCCGCCCTGCGCGCCCTCAAAACGGCGCCAGCCATGGCGCCCGCTGAAGGCGCCTGGGACGAGTTCTGCGCCCGCTTCCCCTTTATTGAGACGGAGGACCAGCTGCAGGCGGTTTCAGACGTCCTGGGGGATATGGCCTCCGGCGTGCCCATGGACAGGCTGATTTGCGGTGACGTTGGTTTTGGCAAAACGGAGGTGGCGCTGCGCGCTGCTTTTGTCGCCGCCATGTCAGGGCGGCAGGTGGCTGTGGTGGTGCCAACGACTTTGCTGGCGCGCCAGCACTTCAACAGCTTTGTGGAGCGTTTCAAGGGGTTTCCACTCAAGGTGGCGCAGCTTTCGCGCCTCGTCACCCCCAGGGAGGCTGCGCGCGTGCGCCAAGGCTTGGCGGATGGCACCATTGACGTAGTCATCGGCACCCATGCGCTTTTGGGCAAAGGCATTGCCCCAGACCGCCTTGGCCTGGTGATTGTGGACGAGGAGCAGCATTTCGGCGTGGCCCACAAGGAACGGTTGAAGGCCCTGCGGGAGGATGTCCATGTCCTCACCCTTTCGGCTACACCCCTGCCGCGCACGCTTCAGCTCTCCCTCACCGGCGTGCGGGAGATGAGCCTCATCGCCACCCCCCCAACGGACCGCTTGGCCGTGCGCACCTTCATTACGCCCTTTGACCGCATGACCATCAAGGAGGCCATCCAGCGCGAGCGTTTCAGGGGTGGGCAGGTGTTCTGCGTCGTGCCGCGCCTGGCGGACATGCCCCGCATGGCTGAGCGCCTGAAGGCCATCGCGCCTGACGCGCGCATAGCCGAAGCCCACGGCCGCCTGACTCCAACCGAGCTTGAAACCGTGATGAGCGAATTCTCGGAAGGCAAATACGACATCCTGCTTTCAACCAACATCGTTGAAAGCGGCCTGGACATGCCAGGGGTGAACACCATCATCATCCACCGCGCCGACATGTTCGGCCTTGGCCAGCTCTACCAGCTGCGCGGGCGCGTGGGGCGCGGCAAGCAGCGTGGCTACGCCTACCTGACCTGGCCACAGGGGCAGGCGCTCTCCACCTCATCGCGCAAGCGGCTGGAGATCATGGAGACGCTCGACACACTGGGCGCCGGCTTCACCCTGGCCAGCCACGATTTGGATCTGCGCGGCGCCGGCAACCTGCTGGGCGATGAGCAGTCAGGCCACATCAGGGAAGTGGGGGTGGAGCTTTACCAGCAAATGCTGCAGGAGGCCGTGGTGGACCTGCGCGCCCAACGCGGCAAGGAGGCCGCCCTGGCCGCCCGCGATGACTGGACGCCGGCCATCGTCCTTGGCCTGCCCGTTCTCCTGCCAGAAGGCTACATCAAGGACCTGCCTGTGCGGCTGAACCTCTACCGCCGCATCGCCCGCCTGGCTGACGAGGGGGAGGTGGAGGCCATGAGCCTGGAGCTGGCCGACCGCTTCGGCCCCCTTCCTGAGGAGGTCTCCAACCTGCTGGAGACGGTGATGCTGAAGAAGCTGTGCCGGGAAGTCGGGGTGGAACGGCTGGAAACGGGGCCGAAGGGCATGGTGCTGCAGTTCCGCAAGGACGTGTTCGCCAACCCAGACGGCCTCCTCCGCTGGGTGGAGAGGAACAGCAAAGCTGGCGTGAAGATACGCCCAGATGGCAAGCTGGCCGTGGTGCGGGAACTGCCCAACGCGGCCCGCATCAAGACCGCCCGCAAAGTCCTTGGCGTACTGGGTAAGCTCATGGCCAAGGCCAGCGCGCCTGAACCATCATCAGAACCAGGTGGTGCAGCTTGACCGTGGTATGGTTGACAGGGGGCCTGGGCAAGAGTTGGCTTTCCCTTGCAGGCGTGCTGAACACTTGGGCGCCAGTGATTGGGGTGCCCGGAAATTTGGGTAATGATGCTTTGAGTGAAGGCGGAGGGGAAAACATGACCAGCCACGTGACCAGCGCAGGAAAAACCATTCAACCACCCATCCCAGGCGCCCCTGGCACGGGAATGAAAGCGCGCGCCTGGCTGCCCGTGGCGGCGCTGGCCATGGTGGCCGTTCTGGGCCTGCTTGCGGCACCGCCTGCCATTGCTGCCCCGTTCAACCCCAACGCCGTTCATTTGAATGAGGGCAGGCTGCACAACCTCAACCGCGCCATGCAGCGTGACTTGAAGCCCTATCTGCCAGGGCTTGAAGCGCAGTGCGGCCCTGCGGCGGGGGACAACTTCCCTGAATGCGCTGAAAAGCAGCCCCTGCCACCGGCACTGCGCCGCAAGCTGGCCATCCTTTCCCTGCCAGCCTTGTTTGAGGAGCAGGACGTCGCCAATGACGTCTGCCGTGGCGGCGCAAGCAGCGAAGGCGTGACAACGCTGGCCTGTTCCTGGCGCGACCACCTGATGGACGCGCTCAAAGTCAAGGGCTGGTGTTGGGGCCCAGAGGACGCCGCTGCCTATCAACAGCACTGGATCCCCTGCCCTGGTGAGTGAGGCCATGGCCAGCGCCTGGAAGTTGGCATTTTACCCGGGTTTCCGTACTTGAGATGCCGTGAAAGGCCCAGCCCTGCAACCAGGCCAAGGGCAGTTAAGGATAATCAGGTGGCTGAAGGGGCACGCCTGTTCCAAGCGGTGGGAAGTCTGCCTGTCTGCCTGGTGGAACCATCAGGGGCGCCGCTTACCATGAAGGGTCGTGGTTGGTTCAAGTCGAAGAACCTGCGTTGGCAGGCGGGCATCCAATTCCCACCGCGTCCAAATGGCCGGAACGCTTCCCTTGAATCACCGCGTGCCACTAAAGACCATGACACCGATGAAGGGACGACTGGAGACCAGCGCAGTGCAAAAAGCCTAGCGCAAAGTTTCTCCCCAGGATAGCCAAGTTTAACGGGGCCCAACGCGACCAATCACACGCCAAGATTTTGAAAGCGCTAGAGCGTCCAGAGGGGAGGATCCTGGTCTTTCTCCAACTCACGCAATGCCCTTGAAATCGCCCAACAACCACCAGCATGTGGGGCAAAGGGGCACCATGAATCCGGTGCAGCTCACCACGGACAGAAAGCGACAAGAGTTCAGGATGTTCTGGTTGCAAACGTGCCCAGGCCAAGTGTGCGGAAAGACGTACTGTCCAGAAATGCTTTCAAAGGTATTCAGCCAACAGGGTTGGGCAAAAAGTTGAACCACGTGCAGGGTGCGCAACAAAACTCACCAAGCCTCCTAACCTAGATTCAATTCAGGATGGCTGTTGAGGACTCCAAGTCAGAAATTTTATATCTTTTTTAGATAATGTGCTGTTTTAATTCGAATAACCAATCGGAATATTTCACCGACATAGTAATGTTAGTCTGTTCATCACCTTCATAAACAGCTTTTCGTAATTCTTCTATAGCCTGTTCAAAATCAGTTAGGTCGTAGTCATGATTATCGATTTTGATGTTGCCGGCTTTAACTTCTTTAAGAAATTTTAAGCTATTAAAATTGGACTTCCATATTGTCGTAAAACCAGATGACATAGGCAAATCAATTGATGTTAAGTGCTGCTTATCGGGATCACAAAAAGACTCAACTTCTGAACGATAATTCTGAACATAGTTATCTAAATGCTTGTTTTTCCTCCATTCTGGGGGAAGGGATTTTATATTTTTCTCTAAATTTTCAAGTTTTTTCTGAATGGCTTCCTCAGTGAAATCTAACAATCTTGCATAGGGGCAATCGGGATAGTACATTTTGCAGAGATTGGGTTGAATATATAACTCACTATCAAGATGTGTGAGAGATGCTTTTATAGTATTGGGATCTAAGCCAATAGATTTCATAATGAAAGCCCAATAAATATTACGAACAAAATAATATAATACAATTAATTTCCCATATTCGGATGAATCCTTAACGGATAAATTTCCATGAGCTAAAGAGTTTCTATATTTCCTTACCTCATCCAAGAAAGATTTTACATATTGATCAGGTAAGTATAAATTCACATCAGAAATATGTTTTTTTATCTTATCATAATACTTACTATTATATTTATCTTTTTGAAATCCTTCTAGTAGAGTTAAATAATTTAAAAGAGCATAATTAACATCCAAAGGTTTTGGAGAAAGTAAATTTATGGTTATGATGTTTCTTACATAACTGAAATACCATTCAGGATGTAAAAAGCTTTGTTGAATATATTCCAAAATTAAATTGCAAAAATCATTCTTAATAGGTATAATGATTTTTCCCGGTTTAGTTAAAGAGAAATTATCTCTTGGATAAACAAATAAGGCTTCAGGGAAGGGTTTATTTATTTTAATTACTGGGTAAGGCAGCCTATGTAAGCTACTTATAGCAGTTAAGAAAAACCATTCTGTCTGGTTAATCAATGAAATTAGATAATCTATATTATGAAGTGTACTAAATTTTTTGAATTCTTCCTTAAGAAGCATATTTAAAAATAATTTCTTTATAATTACATCTTCACATTTAGGTTGATTTCCATCGAATTCTCCTTCGAAATTTATTACTATATAGTTATTGTAAATTGAGTTTGTTGTCTTAAAAAAAGATGTTACTTTATCGGATGTATTATTTATATATAATTTTAAATATTCCCTTAAGTCCCATTTTATATTTAACGATTCACATGGGGTAAATTTAGTTAGTTTTAGTTCTTCTATAGATAGAATATCACAATTAGATTCAAAAATAAATGCAGCTTTTGATGTGAACTTCAAAGAGGAATAATTTATTCCTCCCTTGTCTAATGATCCCTTTCCTGGAAATAGAATTATGTAAATGTTTTTCTGCTTCAATACAGCAATTATTTGGCTCCCTATATCATAAATATTTTCACTATTAATTTCCTTAATCCAATTAAATTTTCCTTTCTCTATAGAAAAGAATATCACCTTCAGAAGTGATATTAACCTTTCCTTCTGACCAGTTCTTGAGATTGTCCTTCTCCTCAATGGGATAAAAATAGGCCAGTTCGTTTTCTATGGGGAGGGGTGGATTACTCATTCTACTTCTACGTTCGATTCTAAGGCATGACACTTAATGACATTGAGGAAAACAGTTTATCCTTTTTTGCGGCATTGGGAAATGCGTTCCAACGCTCAAATCCTATGGGCGGGGGTGGTGGGGTCGCGGCTGTGGGGCTTTGAGGGGCCAGGCAGTGACCATGATGTGCGCTTCCTCTATCTGGCATCTGAACGGGACTATTTGCGTCTCTCCCCCCGCCGCCTGGTGGTGGAGGAAATGGTGGACCTGCTCTGCCCCCAGCACGGCCTGGCTGCGCCAAGCCAGGAAAGCCCACGATCGCAGGGAGGGCGGGAAAGCGGGCCAGGGGTGTTTTCTGCTTCAGCCCCCTCCACCCTGCAGCTGGACCTGGTGGGGTGGGACATCGCCAAAGCTTTGCCCCTTCTGGCCAAAGGCAACATGGCTGTGCGTGAATGGCTGGCCAGCTCCTGCTCGTTCCGGCAGGAGGAGCGCGCCATGGCCATGGTGCGTTCATTTGCCGCCTGCAGCTTCAACCCCGCCGTGGCGTGGCAAACCCACCATTCCATGGGCAAGCGCGCTTGGGGGGAACAGCAGCGCAGTGGTGCGCTCAAGCCCCTCCTGCACGCTGTGCGCTCCGCCTTGACGCTTCAAGTTTTAGTGGCGCAGTGCCGTGCGGCAGAGCGCGGCGGCCCCGCACTTGTCATGCCAGCTGTGAGCGTGCCTGGCCTCCTGGATGCCCTTGAAAGCGCAACCGCCCAGCAGGACCAGCCCAGCGCTTCCTGGTCAGAGGCGCTGCGCCCCATGGTGGAGGCCCTCATCCAAGCAAGGCGCCAAGGCGTTGCAAGCGCTGCCGTGCCTGGGCCTTTGCTGGATTGGTTGGAAATGGTTTGGGAGCAGCCGCAGCCTGGCCTGTCTGTCCAGGCCAGCCAGGCGCAGGGCCACGCGCACCAAGAGTTGGAGAGGCTGGCTGATGACGTCTTCCTGGCGTTGCTGGGCAAAGGGCCAGACCCCTTCACTCAGCCTGGCTCCTTCCAATCTGGCCCGCCAGCGCGCCATACCCCCCTGTAAAGCGGCTGAAAGGGGCAGAGGGCGCCCTTATTTCACGCCCACCCCTCAATCCCTCACCCCTCAGGCGTCAGCGTCAAGCGCCAGGTAGGGGTTGGAGGCGGAGCCGAACATCTCGAAGTTCACCTGCGCCTGGGGAAGGCCGGCATCCTTGAGGGTCTGCACCATGTCCACCAGGAAGTCGGTGGGGCCACACAGATAGTAGGTGGCGTTGGGGTCGATCTGCCCCCGCAGCCACAGCGTGGTCATGCGCCCCTCATGGTTGGTAACGCCAGCGCTGGCAGCTGGTGGCTTGGCGCGGGTGTAGAACATGTCCGCCTTCACGCGGCCCTCCGCTGCCAATTTGCGGATGTAGTCGCCAAAGGCTTCGCTTTCAGGGCTGTGGGTGCTGTGCATGTAGCGGACGGGGGTTTTCTGGGCACCCTCCCTGTCCAGCGTTTCCAGCATGGCGATCATGGGGGTGAGGCCAACGCCGCCACTGATGAAGAAAAGGGGCTTGTCGTGCTGGGCTGGCAGCTGGAAATCACCAGCGGGGGCGGAGACGTCAATCTCGTCCCCCTCATGCATGTGGCTGTCAAACCAGTTGGAGACAACGCCCTGCGGCTGGCGCTTGATGGTCAGGCGGTAATGGTCGGCCGCCGGCGCTGAGGAGATGGTGTAGTTGCGCCGCTGGGAGCCGTGGCCTGGCACATCCAGCTTGAAGCTGAGGTACTGGCCGGGCTTGTGCAGCATCACAGGCTTGCCGTCCACTGGCTCCAGCCGGAAGGATTCGATGTCGGCGGCCTCATGGTGGCGCTTGGCCACCTTGAAGCGGCGCCAGCCTGTCCAGCCGCCTGGCTGGTGGGCGTGCTCATCGTAAATCTGGTGCTCGCGCCCAATCAGGACGTCCGCCAGGAACCAGTAGGCCTGCTTCCAGGCCTCCATGACCTCTGGCGTGGCGCTGTCGCCCAGGACATGCGCGATGGCGCCGAGGAGGGCCTTGCCAACATAGGGGTAGTGCTCTGGCAGGATGTTCAGCCCAACGTGCTTTTCAGCGATGCGCTCAATCATCCTATGCAGCGGGGCGGGGTTGTCGATGTGCTTAGCATAGGCCAAAACGGCATAGGCCAAGGCCTTCTGCTGTTCACCATCCTTTTGGTGGGACATGTTAAACAGGTCGCGGATCTCAGGGTTGGCAAGCAGGCGCTTGTACATCTCCTGGGTGATTTCAAGGCCGCGTGCCTCCAGGGCGGGCACGCAGGCTTTGACGATGGCGATCGTTTCTGGCGAAAGGGGTTGGGGCATGGTGCTGTTCATCCTGCATTGAAAGATGTATTTGATAAGTATCTTTATACCCATCCCGCCATGATGGCAAGGAAACCCTGCCATCCACTCCACCCCTCAGGGCCACCGTGTTCAGGAAAGGACAAGCATGAAACTAACAGTCCACACGGATTACGCCCTCCGCACGCTCATCTACCTGGGTGTGCAGTATGAGGAGGCGAACCTTGCACCCCAGGCTGGCGCAGGCGAAACCGCGCCCCCCTTGGTGCCTTTGGCAGAGATTGCGCGCGTTTACGAAATCTCCACCAACCATTTGGTGAAGGTCATCCACAGCCTGGGGCAGGGGGGGTTCATTACCACCGTGCGCGGGCGCGCAGGCGGCGTGCGGTTGGCGCGCGCGCCTTCGGCCATCAATCTGGGCGCTGTGGTGCGCCACACTGAAGGGGCGCTGGCCATCGTGCCCTGCTTGAAAGGGCCTGCCGTGGCCGGGGGCTGCGCTAGCGCCACGGCGGGCGGCATGTGCCTGCTGGCAGGGGGCTGCGCGCTGACAAGCGTTCTGGCCAGCGCCCAGGAGGGCTTCATGGCGGCCCTGGACAGGCAGAGCCTGGCCGACATTGTGACCCCTTATGAAAAAGAGCGCATCATGAAACGAGCAAAATGATTAAAGGAGCTTAAGGCTTTTTCCATAAGGTGAGAGCCTGGCGATAGAGCTGTTCGCTTCGGGCCAGGATCTCTCTGGAAGTCCAACTGTCCAGATCAGCAATATTCCTGTTGGAAAGGAAACTGCTTTTTCTCAAGGTAATTTTTTTATGAGAAAAATCATTGTTGCCCATTTTCTGATTTTCCCCTGAGAGAGTAAGGTTCCCCAAAGTGTTTTTCAGCTTTTCACATTTCTGGTGTTCTTCTTCATCCAGGGAAGCCCATTTGCCTTCAGGGTTCTGAGGATAGATGTGTTCAATGGTGGTATCGGTAAAGTAAACTTTTTCAGGTCCAGCACTCTTTTCCATGAGACACTCAAGGATGTACCGACAATATTTATTGTCCCCATCCGTATAAACATCATATGTCAGAAATGCTTTTTGAAGTTCTTGATCGGAAGGAAAACGACCCTGATTAGAAATTTGAGAGATGCTTTCACTTAAAAATTCATACCATCCACCATTCGAACCCTCTTCAAAAGGTCGATTGGCCAACGTGCCAGCTATCGATACTGAAGCCGTGGTAAGCGAATTAGATGGTAAACCACTGAAAAATCTACGAATGATGTAAGATTCTATCAATTCAAAGCAGGAGGTTAAAGTAGTGCCGTCAAACAGCCCTTTTTTCCATAAAATGAGTAACCTCAATGCCAAAGGGAAAACGGCCTTGGCTTCAAGGCGTTGAAAAACATTTAAAACTTTTAAGGCTTCAGAAGGTAGATGATTCTCTGAATCAGAATCTGGAGCTAACATCAGGCTATACAATGAACTAGCAACAGATAATTTTTCCAAAAATTCTTTAACATGATCTGGGCCATTTTTCCCCAGAGCAGTTAGTTTTTTTGATATTTCAGCATATACAACCTTCTTGGTTATCTTTTTTCCCTTAGAGCGTAAGTAATTATAAAAAAACTCTGTCAAATTTTTAGAGCCCACACAGTTCTCTAAAGGCAGCCAATAATTTTTGTAAACTTCTTCTTGGTTTTCTTGCTGAAAGCACATTAGAACACTGTTACGGATTAAATCTCCAGAATTTAAACTTTCCCCTGTTGCATTGAGACTTTCAAAAATTTCTTGAGCATTGTCATCACGATCAAGAGAAATGTCGATTACTTCTAAGCCACATGGATTCACAAGGGCCTTGTAGATTTGCTCTAATGACGGTTCAGATGCATCTTTACCAGAAGACTCTTTTATTTTAGATTTAAAAAAATCATATGCTTTCATCATGGGGTGTTTAAATTTTTTTCGTTCTGCAGACGAAAACTTATTATATTTTTCTACAAGTATATTGTAGGATTTCTCATCATCATCTCTAGAGGTAGGATATATTTTATACGCTTTAGAAGCACTAGAGTGGTTTTTAAGGTAAAAATCAATCTCATCTGATGTTTTTTTATCTTTCTCTTCACAAAAAACATCACGTAAAGCGATTAAGAAAATACTAAATGTAATGAGTCTTTGTTGTCCATCTATAATTAGAAAGGTATTAGTGTTGGTCGCGCTTGATTCATAAGGCGCCACATAGATTCCACCTAAAAAATGACGTGGTGGAGTGATGTTCGATACCTTTGAAGCGCCCTCTTCATAGAGAAGGGCTAAATCTGATAGATCTTCCCAAAGAGCAGCCCAATCTTTTTTTTCCCAGCTATACCCTCGCTGATAGGCAGGAACACAAAAAGCTTTTTTACCATCAAAGTAGTTTAGAATTGTTTGTGTTGATGCTTTCATAGTTTTAATCTCTCTTGAGGTAGATAGTTTTAAACGAGCTTAGCACCCTTCTTTAAAATGTGGTAAGGTTTAAAAAAGGGTGCTGTAATAAAATTTTAGGTTCAGCTGGGGTTGGGCTGGCCCCTGAAGCCTGTGGCCACAACGTAGAGCTCGCGCGATTCCTTGCGTGAGGCCGGCGGCTTGACGTGGCGCACCGTGGCGTAATCACGCTTTAGCTGGTCGAGCATGGTCTTCTCCGCCCCGCCTTGAAACACCTTGGCGATGAAGGCACCCCCAGGTGCTGTGATGTCGCGGGCGAAGTGGAGCGCGTTCTCCGTCAACCCCATGATGCGGATATGGTCCGTGCCAGGGTGGCCTGTTGTGTTGGGCGCCATGTCCGACATCACCAGGTCCGCCTTGCCGTCCAGAAGCGCTTCAAGCTGGGCTGGCATGGTGTCGTCCATGAAGTCGCCTTCAATGAAGCTGGCGCCCTCCACAGGTTCCACAGGCAGTAGGTCAACGCCGACAATGCGTGCGCCAGGGGCGCGCTTGGCCGCCACTTGCGCCCAGCCGCCAGGGGCCGCGCCCAAATCCACCACCTTCATGCCTGGTTTGAGGAGGCCGTATTTATCGTCCATCTCCAGCAGTTTGAAGGCGGCGCGCGAACGCCAGCCCTGCAGGCGGGCGGCCTGCACGTAAGGATCGTTAAGCTGGCGCTGGAGCCAGCGCACCTGGGCGTTGGTTTTGCCGCGCGCCTTCTTCACGCGCACTGTTTTGGGGCGCAGCGTGCGGGCTGCGGCGTCATCTGCGCGGCTGTCGCGCACCCCTGGCGTGCCAGACGCCCGCAAAGGCCGCCCTGGAACGCGCCCCTGCCGCGTGGCTGGGGTGGTGGTGGTTGCGCCCTCAGGCTTGTTGTCAGGGGGTGTGTTGGCGGTCATGTCAGTTCAATTCAATTTCGTCAAAGCGGTTTCAAGAACGGCTTGAGTGGTTTTACAGTTTTTTACAGTTATGGGTTTAGAAGGGGTTCACAAGATATAGGCCTGCTACGCCACCTTGCCAGGGCGGTGATGGTTTTTTGCTTTTCATCCCCTTGCGGCTGGGTGGGAAAGGGCGCTAAAGCATCGCTGTTCCCTATTCATTTATGAGGGAACCCGCTTGGGAGATAGTTTAGCGGTAGAACTACCGGCTCTGACCCGGTCAGCCCTGGTTCGAATCCAGGTCTCCCAGCCAGAATATCCAAATCCAGGATTCAAAAACCCAGACTTTAAAAACAACCCTCCCTTTGGGGTGAGGCCTGCTGCTGGCTTGCCGTTGTGGGTGGATGTGTGTTTATGGGTGCTTTGGCGCCTTCACCCTCCCCTCCATTTCTCTGCTTTGCTTGCGCATTTTTGCTTGCATATTTGGGGGTTAAGGCAGAAAAAGCGCTTGGCAGGGGTTGCGCAGGGGACTGAAGGCAGTTATAGAAACCACCGTTCCTTCGTTAGAAGGGATCCGCTTGGGAGATAGTTTAGCGGTAGAACTACCGGCTCTGACCCGGTCAGCCCTGGTTCGAATCCAGGTCTCCCAGCCAGAATTCGCGCTTGAAGCCCTAACGCCTGCCGGTACAGCCAGCAGGCGTTTTTTCATGGCCGCTTTACGCACGGGCGTTTTCCGTGGGGGTTTTCCCATGGGCGGACTTGTGGCCACTTGAGGGCTTGCAAAACACACTGCGCGCAAAAAATGTTATGGTGCGCGGCACCCCATCACCCCTCCCTTTGTTGAGATTTGCTGGCAGGCTTTGCATGTGCACCCCCAAGCGTTTCCACCGCCGCCCTTTGCCCCCCACCTGGCTTAAGCTGGGCAAGCCAGCCGCCTGGCTGGTTGCGGGGTTAGCCATAGGTTGGGGGCCAGCTGGCCTGCAGCAAGCGCAGGCGCGGGGCGGGTGGCACTTCAACCAAGGCAGCGCTGGCGCTGAATGGAGCGCTGAGCATTGGGTAGCCTACCAAGGCAACATCACCCAATGCCGCCTGCTAGCGCGCCTGCCTGGTGGGGCCCACTTAGCCCTGGAGAACCGTTCTGGCCCGCTTTCCATCCTGGTGCTGCCGCCAGGCTGGCAGGATGGCGCAGCAAGCGCCAGTGAGAACGCGCCCCCGGCAGAAGAACAGGGCGCCAGCCAGAACCAGCCCTTCAAAGGGGGGGAGCACATCACCCTCAGCACAGGGGGGCAGCGCTGGGAATTTGACCTCAGCCCTTTCCACCACCAGGCATGGCAAGGCACGCTTGACCGCAGCACGATGGAGGCCCTTCTGGCCGCCTGGCTGCAGAACAGCCAAGGCACGCTTGACGTCACCCATGGGAATGGTGATGGGGGGCGTCATGCTGGGCAGGGCAGCCAAACTAATCCAGCCCCAAAGCAGGTCCAGAAGGGCGCCAGCCCAGAGGTCGTCCCAACAGCCAACGGTGAAGGCGCCACCATCAGGCTGCTGTTCGCTGGCCCTGCCATCAGGGGGTTCCAACACTGCCAGGGGCTGCTCTCAACTGCGTGGTTCGGCCCTGTGGCGGGGGAGTCATCGCCCCCCTTCTGGGGAACGGTGGCGCCAACTGCCGCTGGGTCCGAAGGTCCCTGAAACCAGCAGGGCCTGGCCTGCCAGGGGTTGGTTGGTACCAAGTGCTGGATGAGCTTGGGCTCGCCTGTCACTTTAAGGCAACATCAACGCCCCGAAGGCCAAGCCTGCGGGGATCCTGGGTGATTTAACCCCCGCTTAAACCTTCCCCAGGCTGGGGCGATAGGTTAAGAAGCGCTGTCAACGGGCCAGAGGCGCCCGCTGGCAAAACGGCCGCAGGCAACGCGGCCTGGCATGGCAGCGCGCTCCCCTGGCTTTCCGTTCCTTTGAACCAGAAAACGGGGAACCCTGGCGGGCATGAGCGACTTTTTCCAGAGCAATCCACTTTACCACCGCATCCGTGACGCCCTCGCTTTCGATGACGTCCTGGTGGAGCCTGCCGCCTCCTCCGTGCTGCCTGCACAGGTCTCGACCAAAACCCGCCTGACCCGCAAGGTGGAGCTGAATATCCCGCTCCTCTCCTCCGCCATGGATACCGTGACGGAGGACGCCATGGCCATCGCCATGGCCCAGCAGGGGGGGCTTGGCATCATTCACAAGAACCTCACCACTGATGAGCAGGCTGCGGCCGTCAAGCGCGTCAAGCGCTACGAGTCCGGCATGGTCATCAACCCCGTCACAGTGGGGCCTGAGCAGAGCCTGGCCGAGGTCACGGCCATTATGAAGCGCCATGGCGTCTCAGGCCTGCCTGTGGTGGAGGATGACGGCAAGCTGGTGGGCATCCTCACCAACCGCGATATGCGCTTCGCCACCGACCCCTCCCACCGCGTGCGCGACCTGATGACCCACCACAACCTGGTGACGGTCAAGGAGGGGGTGAGCCCTGACCAGGCGCGCGAGCTCCTCCACCACCACCGCATTGAGAAGCTGCTGGTGGTGGATGGGCGTGGCCATTGCGTTGGCCTCATCACCGTCAAGGACATGGAGAAGTCCATCGCCCACCCCCTGGCCGTTAAGGATGGGCGCGGCGCGCTGTTGTGCGGTGCCGCCATCGGTGTGGGGGAGGATGGCTATGGCCGTGCTGAAGCCCTGATTGCCGCTGGCGTTGACGTTCTGGTGGTGGACACGGCCCATGGCCATTCCAAGGGCGTTCTGGACATGGTAGGGCGCTTGCGCGACCGCTACCACGACGTGCAGATCATCGCTGGCAACGTGGCCACGCCTGAGGCCGCCCAGGCCCTGATCGCTGCTGGCGCCGACTGCATCAAGGTGGGCATTGGGCCAGGGTCCATCTGCACCACGCGCGTTGTGGCTGGCGTTGGTGTGCCGCAGTTCTCTGCTGTGCTGGAAACCGCTGCCGCCTGCCACGAAATGGGCACGCCCGCTATCGCGGACGGCGGGGTGCGCACGTCAGGCGACATCGTCAAGGCCATTGGGGCAGGCGCTGATGCCGTCATGGCAGGTTCCCTGCTGGCTGGCACGGAGGAAAGCCCAGGGGAGACGTTCCTCTACCAGGGGCGTTCCTACAAAGCCTACCGCGGCATGGGTTCCATCGGCGCCATGGCGCGTGGCTCCGCAGACCGTTATTTCCAGGCTGAGGTCAGCGACCAGCTGAAGCTGGTGCCTGAGGGGATCGAAGGGCGCGTGCCTTACAAAGGCCCCATGGCTGCTGTGGTGCACCAGCTTGTGGGGGGGCTGCGCGCCGGCATGGGCTACACAGGTGCTGCCACCGTGCCGGAGCTGCAGAAGCGGGCGCGTTTCCGCCGTATCACCAATGCTGGCCTGCGTGAGAGCCACGTCCATGACGTTTCCATCACGCGGGAAGCCCCCAACTACCGCCTGGACTGAACCACGACCTGGCAGGGGGCGCGCCAAGGTGCCCCTTGCCGTTGCGGGCGTAACAAGCTAGGGCGGGTGCATGACACCTGAAGCACGCCTTGCCAGCGCCATCGACCTGCTTAACGCCATCGCTGCCGCGCCCCGCCGCCCTGCTGACGCCACCGCCAACGCCTTCTTCAGGGAACGGCGCTTCATCGGTGGTGGCGACCGCAGGGCCATTGCCCAGCTGGCCTGGAACGTGCTGCGCAATTGGCGCAAGCTCCACTGGCACTTCCCCGACCGCGCTGCGGAGGGGTTCAGCACCGCTGACGTTACGCCGCGCCTGCTGTGCGCAGCCATGCTGCATTTTGAGGGCATGGCCCTTGATGACGTGGCCAGGATGTTTAGCGGTGAACGCTACGCTCCAGCCCGTTTGAAGGCGCCTGAAAAACTGGCCCTTTCACATCTGGCTGGCAAGAAGCTGGCCATGCCGCAGCAATCGAACGCCGTCCGCCTGGAATACCCCGATTGGCTGGCGCCTGCGCTGGAGGCCCAGTTCGGCCCTGACCTGGTGCCTGAAATGGCCGCCATGGGGCAGGCGCCCACCCTTGACCTGCGCGCTAACCTGTTGAAAGGCACGCGGGAGGAAGCGCTGCGCGAACTGGCGCGCGCTGGCCTCACCGCCAAGCCCACTACGCTTTCCCCCTGGGGACTGCGCCTTGAAGGGCGCCAGCCTGTGACGGCCAGCCAGCCTTTCCGCGATGGCTTGGTAGAGATCCAGGACGAGGGCAGCCAGCTTGTGGCAGCAGCAGCAGCCCCCAAGCCAGGGCAGCGCGTGGCTGATTTTTGCGCAGGCGCTGCCGGTAAAACGCTGGCCATGGCCATGCTGATGGAGAATCGCGGCCAGATCGTGGCCTGTGACGTTTCAGAGCCACGGCTGGAGGGTGCTGCCAAGCGCCTGAAGCGCGCAGGCGTGCACAACGCTACCCGCCACCTGCTGACGGCGGGGGATAAATGGGCCAAGCGGCGCGAAGGCACCTTTGATGTTGTCCTGGTGGACGCGCCTTGCTCAGGCACGGGCACATGGCGCCGCAACCCCGATGCCCGCCTGCGCCTGCGCCAGCAGGACCTGGACGAGCTGGTGCCCAAGCAGGCCGCCATCCTCCAGCGGGCTGCCAAGCTAGTGCGCCCTGGGGGGCGGCTGGTTTACGCCACCTGTTCTTTGCTGGACGCCGAGAACGGCCAGCAGGTTGCGGCGTTCCTCCAATCCCACCCTGATTTCGCCCTAGCTGCTGAGGGGGAGACATCCTCCCTCCTGCCAGAGGGGCTGCGGGGGAAAGGGGCCTTCTCCCTAACGCCCTACCGCGATGGGACGGATGGCTTCTTCGCAGCCACCATGGTGCGCAAAGCAGCGCCAACTAGCACAGAGGCCCCACTCGCCGGGCCCGCTGAAGGGAGCCAGGCCCTGCGTGCGCCTGACCAACCAGGGGAGGGAGCCCCAGCCAGCGCCGCCTGAGGAACCCAAGCCCACATCACACCTGACGTTACAACCCATGCCATCCTGGCGCCACTTTGGGGGAAACCGCCATTCTGACGCAATCAGCACTCCTCATCGGGCTTTTGGCCACGTTTGGCGCTGGCATGGGGGCGCAGCTTGTGGCGTGGCGCTTCAAGGTGCCGGCCATCATCCTGCTGTTCGGGCTTGGGCTGCTGTTCGGGCCAGGGCTTGGGCTGCTGCACCCATCGCAGTTCTTCGGGCCCATGTTCCGCCCGCTTATCTCCCTTCTGGTGGCGGTGGTGGTGGCTGAAGGCGGCATGGCGCTGGATTTTCGCCAGCTGCGTGAGGCTGGCGAAGGGGTCGCGCGCCTGACCATGCTGGCGCTGCCCGTCAACTGGGGCCTTGGAGCGTTAGCTGCCCATTTCATCACTGGTTTTGATTGGGGGCTTTCGCTCCTGTTCGGCGCCATCGTGGTGGTTACGGGGCCGACTGTGGTCATGCCCCTTCTGCGTGACGCTAAGCTGAAGCCGCGCATTGCCGCCTTCCTGCGTTGGGAAGCCATCCTCAATGACCCTGTGGGTGCCATCCTGGCTGGCATCGTGCTGGAAATCATGCTGCTTCAAGTGCCAGCTGGGCACCACCACCATCACCTCGTCATGGCTTGGAGCCTGGATGATTTGAGCGGTGCCCTGGGGGCTTCCTGCCTGGGGGCCATGGGAGGGGTTGTGGCGGCGTGGGGGCTTAAAATGTTGTTCACGCGCGACATGGTGCCTGAAATCTTCAAGGTCCCCATCCTGCTCAGCATGATTTTGATTATTTACCAGGCCTGCACCCTCTTGGCAGAGGGGGCTGGGCTGGTGGCGGTGACGGCCTTCGGTGTGGCCATCGCTAATTTCCACATCCCCGGCATGGCTGATTTGCGCCGCACCAAGGAAGCGTTGGTGGTGCTTATCGTCTCCGTGCTGTTCATCATCCTAACAGCCGATTTGCAGCGCTCCGTCCTGGCGGACGTCTCAGGCCCCATTATGGCGCTAGCGCTGGCCATGGCTTTTGTTGTGCGCCCGCTGGGCATTACCCTCTCCACCATCGGCTCCTCTATGACGTGGCAGGAGAGGCTGTTCGTCAGCTGGGTGGCGCCGCGCGGCATCGTGGCTGCAGCTGTGGCTGGCACGGTGGGCATGAAGCTGCTGGGCGCTGGCGTGCCTGGTGGCGGCCTCATCACCCCTGCCGTGTTCGCCGTCATCGCTGTGACCATGCTGGCCAGCGGGCTGACGTTGAAGCCGCTGGCGCGCCTGCTGCACTTAACGATGTCCAACAAGCCCACCGTGGTGATTGTGGGCGCCCGCCCTTGGACGATCGACCTGGCGGAATGCCTGCGCCAAGCTTCCATCCCCGCCATGCTGGTTGATGACAGCCAAAGCGGCCTGACCATGGCCCAGGGGCGCGGCCTGCCCACCCTTCACGCGGAAGTCCTCTCCCCCCACGGGGAGGAGGCCCTTGAGGAACGCCCTGTGGACTACCTCATCGCGGCTACGGGGGACTGCATTTATAACGGCATGGTGTGCTCCCACCTGGCGCCGCATCTGGGGCGGCAGCGCGTGTTCCAGGTCAGCCCCGGCGTGGCGCGGCTGGATTTCTACCACGGCCTTTCGCGTGACGCGCGCGGCCGCCTGCTTGGCCAGCCTGAATGGACGTACATGTACTTCATCCAGCGCTACCGGGAGGGGTGGCGCTTCGTCAGCCTTGAGGTCACCCCAGACGACCTGCCCGTCCTGACAGCCATGATGAACGAGGTCACGCCGCCCCTGGTGGTGCTGGTCGTCAAGCGTGGCGCTGTGCTGGCCATCCATTCCGCTGAGGAAGGCGCCATCGTCCTCCAACCAGGTGATACAGTGGTGGCGTTCGCTTCCCCCTTTGCGCAGCGGAAGCTGCATGACAATGTCAGCCTTCATGTGGTGGCTGAATGCGCAGCCAACCCTGAAGGGCACGGCCATGGGCAGGGCGCGCCAAGCGCCCCAGAAGCCGCGCCTGCCGTAGCTGGGCTGAGCCCAACGGAGCAAGGTTCAGCCAGGCCAGGCGAGGTCAAGCAGAAGGGGGACGTGGTCTGAGGGGCGTTCCCAATCGCGCACGCTTTCCAGAACGCGCGCCCCCACCACCCTCTCCAGCAGGTCTGGCGTGGCCCAGCCATGGTCAAGCCTGCGCCCGCGGTCTGAGGCAAGGCGGTTCCTGTTGCGGTAAGACCACCAGGTGTAAAGCCGCGCAGGGGCTGGGTGGTGGTGGCGCATGGCATCGCTGAAAGTGGTGGCGCACCAGGCCTCCAGGGCCTCTGTCTCAGCTGGGGTGTGGCTCACCACCTTGAGGAGCTGGCGGTGGCTCCATACATCATCAGGACCAGGGGCCACGTTGAGGTCCCCTACCAGCAGGGCACCGCGTTCGGGGTTGGCGGCGAACCAGGCCTGCGCCTCCCTCAGGAAAGCCATTTTGTGGGCGAACTTGTCGTTGGCGCCTTCATCAGGCTCATCGCCGCCAGCGGGAACGTAGAAATTGTGCACCGTCAGCGCTTGTCCCCCAAGGGTGAGGGATGCTGCCAGGTGGCGGCAGTCATCGCGCCCGCACCATAGGGGATAGTGGCCAAGCCGTCTGAGGGGGTGGCGGGCCAGGATGGCCACGCCATTGTAGGATTTCATGCCTTTGAACAGCTGGTGGGTGTAGCCCATGGCGTTGAGGGCTTCAGAGGGGAAGTCGGCGTCCTGCACTTTGGTCTCTTGCAGGCAGATGACGTCTGGTTCCTCTTCAGCGGTGATGAGGGCCAGCTGGGGCAGGCGCAGGCGCAGTGAGTTGATGTTCCAGGACAGGAGGCGCAGTTTCTTGGTCATGGTCGCTTTCAAGGCAGGGCCTGGGCAAAGGGCGTTGGGGCAGTTTGTGATGGATGAAGGGCACAGCATGGACAGGACAGGCAACATGAGGGGCACTGCAACCAACGCCCTGCAGGGCGCAAGCAGCGCAGGCGCGGGGCCTGCCAGCTGCCCCCAGCCCATTCCCGTGTCCAAGCCCATGCTGCGGCTGGATAGCCACATTGACCTGCCCTGGCCTGAGCGCGACAGCCATGGCCTGCCTGCCACAACGCCTTTTGAAACGCCCCAGCCCTGCCAGTTTTCCCCAGCGCTGGCGCGTGAAGGGGGCCTTGGCGCTGCCGTGCTGGCTGCTTATGTGCCCCAAGGCCCCCTGGACACTCAAGGCCACGGGGCGGCCTGGGCGCGGTTACAAGCGCAGATGGGTGCCATCCACGCCCTGGCCAACAGCACCGGGGTAAACGGCAGTAGGGCACGGGGCGCAGGCCAAGCCACAGCGCGCCTCTGCCACAGCACAAATGACGTGCGCGCAGCCCACCAGGTAGGCCAGGTGGCCATCCTACCAGCGCTGGAAAATGGCTACGCCTTGGGGGAGGACATGGGGCGCATCGCCACGGTAAAAAGAAAATGGGGCCTGACCTACGTCACCCTCACCCACAATGGCCACAACCTGCTGGGGGATTCATGCGTCAGCGCCGGCCTGGGTGCGCCAGCCCATGGCGGCCTTTCAGAGCTGGGGCGGGAGGCTGTGCGTGCGCTCAACCAGGCTGGCGTCTTGGTTGACGTCTCCCATGCTTCCCCCCAAGCCATGATGGAAGCGCTGCGCCACAGCACAGCCCCCGTCATCGCCAGCCATTCAGCCATGAAGGCCCTCCACCCCCACCCGCGCAACTTGGACGACAAGCAGCTGCTGGCCCTGCGTGAGCAAGGCGGCGTTGTACAGGTGGCCGCCGTGCGCTTTTTCCTGGCGCGCGGGCAGGCGGGGCTTGGGCACCTTGTGGCGCACATCCGCCACGCTGTGCGGCTGATGGGGGTGGGGCATGTTGGCATCTCATCTGATTTTGACGGCGGCGGCGGCATTGAAGGCTGGCAGGGCGCTGACCAGACCATGGCGGTTGACCAAGCCCTGGTGGCGGCAGGCTTTGATGAAAGCGAGCGCACAGCCCTCTGGGGGGGTAATTTTCTGCGCGCCCTCCACCAAGCCCAGGCTATAGCAAGCCCTCTTCCTGCGGCGGCGCCATGAACGCACACACTCCCCCCGCCCCCATAGCAGCGCTTGAGGCCAAGCCTGCCAAGCCCACACCCCTTGAAACAGGCGTTGGCGTCATCAAGCGCGTTCTGGCCACCCTACCAGACAAGCCTGGCGTCTACCGCATGTTGGGCGCTGGGGGGGAGGTGCTTTACGTTGGCAAAGCGCTGAGCCTGAAGCGGCGCGTGGCTTCCTACACGCGCCTGGGGCAACTCAACAGGCGCATCAGCACTATGGTGGGGCGCACAGCCGCCATGGAAATCGTGGTGACAGGCAGTGAGGCCGAAGCCCTCCTGCTGGAAGCCAACTACATCAGGCAGATGCAGCCGCATTTCAACATCCTGCTGAAGGATGACAAGAGCTACCCTTGGCTGGTGCTGGAGGGCGGGCACGACTTCCCGCGCCTTTCCCGCCACCGCGGCAAAAAACAGAAGGGGGCCTGGTACTGGGGGCCGTTCGCCAGCACGCGCGCAGCCCAGCACACCCAGCAAGCGCTTGAACGTTCCTTTGGGCTGCGTACCTGCAGTGACGCTGTGTTCAACGCCCGAACAAGGCCTTGCCTGCTGCACCAAATCAAGCGTTGCTCCGCCCCTTGCGTGGGGCGCATCTCCCAAAGTGATTACCGCGACAGCATAGCTGAAGCCAAAGCCTACCTGGCCGATGGTGGCCAGGCCTTGCAGCGCCACCTCCACGCTGAGATGGAGAAAGCGGCGGAGGCCCTGGCCTTTGAGCGCGCAGCAGCCCTGCGCGACCGCCTGCGCGCTTTGGGTGACGTGCGGCGCTCAGGCGCCATCAACCCTAGCGTGATTGAGGAGGCTGACATTTTCGGCCTTTGGCAGGCAGGCGGCCAGACCTGCATTCAGGTGGTGTTCATCAGGGGGGGGCGCAACAACGGCAACAGGCCCTTTTTCCCTGTCCATGATGACGAAGCGACCCCAGCGGAGATCATGGCCAGCTTCATGCTGCAGTTTTATAGCGACAAAACGCCCCCGCGCGACATCCACGTTAACATCCAACCTGCGGAGCCAGCTTTGCTTGAGGAGGCCCTAGGCCTGCAGCGTGAAGGGCGTGTGCGCGTCACCATGCCCCAGCGCGGGGAGAAGCGCGCCGTTGTGGAACACGCTGAGCGCAACGCGCGTGAAACTATAGAGCGCCATTTGGCTGAAAGTGCCGCCCAAAAGGACATCCTGGAACGCGTTGGGGTATTGTTCAACTTGCCCCACCCCCCTGCGCGCATTGAAACCTACGATAACTCGCACATCTCAGGCCAAGCGCCTTATGGGGTGATGGTGGTGGGCGGGCCAGAGGGGTTCATGAAGCGCGCTTACCGCAAATATGCCATCCGTGGCCCTGTGACGGCTGGCGATGACTTTGCCATGATGCGTGAGGTGATGGAGCGCCGCTTTGGCCACGTGGCCAAAATGGGCCTGGAGGAAGCGCGCAAAGCCGATTGGCCCGACCTGCTGTTGATTGATGGGGGCGCTGGGCAGGTCTCAGCTGTGCAGGCCATGCTGGCTGAACTGGGGGTGGAGGGGGTACCCATTGTGGGCATCGCCAAAGGGCCAGACCGCAATGCTGGGCGGGAGTGGTTCGTCCAGCCAGGGCGCGTGCCCTTCCAGCTGCCCCCCCACGACCCTGTGCTCTACCACCTTCAACGCCTGCGCGATGAAGCCCACCGCTTCGCCATCACCACCCACCGCGCCAAGCGCTCGCGTATGCTTGTCCACTCCGCCCTTGATGATATCCCAGGCATTGGGCCAGCGCGCAAAAAGGCCCTTTTGGCGCGTTTTGGGTCAGCGCGCGGTGTGCGCAACGCCAGCTTGGACGAACTGGCCCAGACGCCAGGGCTAAGTGGCGCCAGCGCCCAATCGGTCTATGGTTACTTCCATCCTGAATGGATCAGGGACAGCGCTCCCTCCCCTATGTTGGCGAGTGGGGGTAATTTCCAGCCTGCCTTGGTGGGGGAAGGCGCCCTAACAGGGCAGAAATCCCTAGGTGGGGGTTCTGCAACGGAGGAAATGGCGCTTAAATCCTCCCAGCGCCCACCACGGCCTCCAGCACCTGAGACGGAACCATGCTGATGAACCTGCCCAACCTGCTGACCTTTTTCCGCATTGGCATCATCCCCCTTCTGGTGCTGCTCCTTTCGCTTGAGCCCGCCTGGTGTTCAGCCTTGGCGCTGGCCATCTACTTGGCTGCCTGCGTTACGGATTACCTTGATGGCTTCCTGGCGCGTGCCTACCACCAGCAGAGCGAGCTTGGGCGTATGCTTGACCCCATCGCTGACAAGCTCCTGGTGGGGGCGCTGCTCATCATGCTGGCTGCCATCCACCGCTATGCTTATGGCGCGCTCTACGCCGCCATCATCATCATGATGCGCGAAATCACCGTCAGCGGCCTGCGGGAATTCATGGCGGGGCGCAAAGTTATTCACGTCTCCCGCGCTGCTAAGTGGAAAACAGGGCTGCAAATGGTGGCGCTGGGCTTCCTGGTGGCTGGCGACCAAACGGCCACCTTGCTGGCGCCGCTCCATTTGGGCTGGATTCCTGCTGTTGGCATCGGCTCCGTTCTGCTGTGGCTTTCAGCTGCCCTGACGCTCTGGACGGGGTGGAGCTACCTGCGCGCCAGCGCTGACTACATGTGAAGCCCACCCAAACGCCAGGCCGTGGGGTGGGCAGCCCCAGCCATGGTGCGGCAAGGCTTTGGCAAAGAATCCTGGCGCGGGCTTGACCACAGCGCTGAAAATCCCCATTGTGCGCCCAGCAATACCCGCGAGCGTAGCTGCGCGGTGTCATGGCGCCTGCGCGCCCTGCCAGGCGAACCCTGTGCCTCGAGGATATTATGGCCAAGACCAACGTTATTCAGATCCGTCTCGTCTCATCAGCCGACACCGGTTATTTCTACGTCACGCGCAAGAACGCCCGTTCAGCCACAGGCAAGCTGGAACTGCGCAAGTACGACCCTGTGGTGCGCAAGCATGTTGTGTTCCGCGAAGCCAAAATCAAATAAGGCTTCACGCCACGCCCCTGGCGCCATGCGCTGGGGACCAGGCAAGCAAAGCAAGCAAAAGCGCCTTTCGGGGCGCTTTTTTCATGTTCTTTTTCATAGTTTTTTTCAGAACCCCAACCCCCTCAAGCACACGCTGGGGTTGGGGCTTGGGAAGCAGTCAGGCCTGGTTATTCAGAACAGCTTACCATCAGCGCCATAAGGGATGACAAGCTCATTGTCGTGGCCTGTGTTGAGCATGGCGCGGCTGCGCTCATCAAGCAGGTCCGGGTCCAGGCTGGCGGCACTCAGCCCGCGCACGCGGCGCTGCCAAATGCTTTGTTCCGACTGGGCGTCAAGCAAGGCCTGGTGGGCTTGCCCCTCGTAACTTTGCTGTTTTTTGTAGGCTTCAAGCCCGCGTGCGCCCAGCAAAGCACTGTTGAAGAAATAAACCACCACCAACAGAAGCAGCACAGGCACGCACAGCGCCCAGAATTGTAAACGCCACCTGGTCACGGTTTCCTCCACCCTGCAGGCTGTCACAGCCCCTCATATGTCCGCTGTCCGCACTCTGTCCGCTTGGAGGCTAGCTGGCAAGGGTGGTTTGTGGTGGGAAATACGGCAGGCGCCACCCCGACCCCCCACCAAGCAAGTTAGCTGCTGGCTGTGCTAGCCCTCTCTGCACCTGGCCAGCAGGCGCTTTAGGGGTGCTTTGCCGCGCTAGGGCCAGAACGCCAGCCTGGCATAGTGCACACTGTCCGGTGCCACGCAGTACTCAAAGGCCTGATGGCGTTCCAGCTCCACCCCACACCCCAACCGCCCCTCCTCAGGGGGGAGGGCACAGGTGGCGTTGACTTGAACTGTGAAAAAACTGAAAAGACTGTGAAAAAAAGCGCTGCAGCACCGTAGCATGGGGCGTTCCCTACCATCCCTGCAGGGCGCACCAGGCAAGCAGGCTGGGCACAAGAAAACCCCCCACCCGTAAAGGCAGGGGGTTTTGCTGCAGGCTGCCAAGCGCGCAAAGCGCGCGCCTGGCGGCATCACATCACCCAAGCACCCTTAGAGGGGCGCAAGGCTGACGGCAGGGCTCAGAAAAGGCCCAGGATGCTTTTGCCAGCGTACTCAGCAGCAGTGCCAAGACCAGCCTCAATGCGCAGAAGCTGGTTGTACTTGGCGATGCGGTCGCTGCGGGAGAGGGAACCGGTCTTGATCTGGCCGCAGTTCGTGGCAACAGCCAGGTCAGCGATGGTGGTGTCCTCAGTTTCGCCAGAGCGGTGGCTCATGACGCACTTGTAACCCGCCTTGTGAGCCACATCGATGGCCTTCAGGGTTTCCGTCAGGGAGCCGATCTGGTTGACCTTGATGAGCACAGCGTTGGCGGCGCCCTTCTTGATGCCTTCCAGGATGCGGACAGGGTTGGTGACGAACAGATCGTCACCGACCAGCTGCACCTTCTTGCCCAGGCGCTTGGTCAGCTCAACCCAACCGTCCCAGTCGTCCTCAGCCAGGCCGTCCTCGATGGAGGAGATGGGGTACTTGTTCACCAGCTGCTCGAGGTAGTCGATCATCTGAGAAGAGGTGAAGGACTTGTTCATGCCCTTCAGCGTGTACATCTTGGTTTTGGCGTCATAGAACTCGGAAGCGGCCGCGTCCATGCAGATCATGACCTGCTCGCCAGGCTTGTAGCCAGCGTCCTTGATGGACTTCATCAGCGCATCCAGGGCCTGGTCGGCGGAACCGAAGTTCGGGGCGAAGCCACCTTCGTCACCAACGTTGGTGTTGAAGTTGGCGGCCTTCAGGTCTTTCTTCAGCTGATGGAAGATTTCCGCACCCCAGCGCAGGGCTTCAGCGAAAGAGGGGGCGCCGACAGGCTGAATCATGAATTCCTGGAAGTCCAGGGCGTTGTCGGCGTGCTCGCCACCGTTGATGACGTTCATCATCGGCACGGGCAGGACGTGGGCGTAGGTGCCACCAACGTAGCGGAACAGCGGGCTGTCCAGCTCCTCAGCAGCGGCTTTGGCAACGGCCAGGGAGGTGCCGAGGATGGCGTTGGCGCCAAGGCGGCCCTTGTTGGGGGTGCCGTCCAGCTCGATCATGGCCATGTCGATGCGGATCTGGTGTTCCGCGTCCATGCCGATGATGGTCTCAGCGATTTCGGTGTTGACGGCGTTGACAGCCTTCAGGACGCCTTTGCCACCGTAACGGCTTTTGTCGCCGTCACGCAGCTCAACGGCTTCGTGCACGCCGGTGGAAGCGCCTGAGGGAACAGCGGCGCGGCCGGTGACGCCGCTCTCAAGGGTGACTTCAACCTCAACGGTGGGGTTGCCGCGGCTGTCCAGAATCTCACGTCCGAGGACGTTAATAATAGCGCTCAAGGGATTTCTCCTGACTTTCTGTGACGGAGTGCAGGCAGCCCAGCAGGGGCGGCCTCATCCGCTTACACTCCTATCAAGTCTCAAATCGTGGCCTTGGCGTCAATTCATGCTTTTGCGGGGCGGACCAGCGTTTGGGCACGGTCTGGCGCTTTCAGGGGGTGGGGGGGCTTGACAGACGGCAGAGGGCCCACCACCCCGCAACGTGTCAAGGTAAGGCACCTACGCCACATCTTGGGAAGAAGGCGCACGGGAAGGGCTGGCGAATGGCGGTTCAGGAGCGGTTGCCAGGATTCGCCAGGGGGTGGGGCATGGGGGTTGAGCTGGTGGCAGGCTGGCAGGGGACCTGCATAGCGCGGGGGTCCGTCATGCGGTTTTGCGCACAGGCAGCGCTGCTGGGGAAGTCATGGGGAGGGGCTTTGAGGGTGCGATAGTGCGCCACACCAACAGGCCCCCCCAACTACGTCACGCTAATAAAGCGCCCAGACTTAGGGCAGCCTCCTCAAACGCTTTTTCCCAAACTTCCCAGCTGGCCTTCAGGGCGCCAACGCTTACAGGCTCAGCCCTTCCTGGCAAAGGGCCATCTGGTTTTTGAAAGCAGGGGACTTCACCAGCTTGTCTAACGCCACAAGCGGCTCAAGTAGGTTGGGCAAGGCCGCCAGCGGCACCATCACTGGCCCGTCAGAAGGGGCGCTGGTGGGGTTTTCATGCGTTTCAAGGAAAAGGGCGCTGATGCCAGCAGCCACCGCAGCGCGCGCCAAGGGGGGCACGAACGAACGCTGGCCCATGGTCTCCGCCCCATGGCCTGGCTGCTGGACGGAATGGGTGGCGTCATACATCACAGGCCAGCCGCTGGCCGCCATGATGGGCAGGGCGCGCATGTCGTTGACCAGCTGGCCATAGCCAAAGAACGTGCCGCGTTCGCACAGCATCACGCTTTGGTTGCCGGTGGAGGCCACCTTAGCTGCGGCGTGCTCCATGGCGCCTGGGGCAAGGAACTGGCCTTTCTTGATGTTGACAGCGCGCCCTGTAGCGCCCGCCGCCAGCAGCAGATCGGTCTGCCTGCACAGGAAGGCGGGTATTTGGAGAACGTCAGCTACCTGCCCAGCCAAAGCGCATTGCTGGACGTCATGGACATCCGTCAGCACAGGCAGGGAGAGGCTCTCGCGCACCTCAGCCAGGATCTCCAGCCCCTTCTCAATGCCCACGCCGCGCTGGCTGGCCAGGGACGTGCGGTTGGCCTTGTCGAAGCTGCTTTTGAACACAAGGCCAAGGCCGAGCTTGCCGCACAGCTCTTTGAGGGCTTCGGCCATCTCCAGGCTGTGGGCGCGCGATTCGATCTGGCAAGGGCCAGCCACTAGGATGAAGGGCCTGTCCTGGCTGACAGCGAGCGCGGCAGCCCCCGTGCCAAGGGTGACGGTGCGGGAGGTGGAAGCTTGGTTGGCCATGATTCATCCTTTCCTAACCCGTCAAAGGGGCCTGCCAGGCCCCCTGGCGCCTGGCAACTTCAGGCCTTCTGGCCCTGGGCGTGGCGCTCCTTGGCGGCTTTGACGAAGCCAGCAAACAGCGGGTGCGGGTCAAATGGCTTGGAGAGGAGCTCCGGGTGGTACTGAACGCCGATGAACCAAGGGTGGTCTGGGTACTCCACCACCTCTGGCAGGACACCGTCTGGGGAAGTGCCTGAGAACTTCAGTCCAGCGCGCTCCAAAGCATCGCGGTAGCGGCTGTTGACCTCCCAACGGTGGCGGTGGCGTTCCATGATGTCCGTCTTGCCATAGACTTGCGCCACGCGCGACCCTGCAGCCAGCTTGGCTGGGTAAGCGCCAACGCGCATGGTGCCGCCCAGATCGTCCCCTTCGCTGCGGCGCAGGCGCTCATCACCCTGGGCCCATTCCGTCATTAGCCCCACCACGGGTTCATCTGTGGGGCCGAACTCGCTTGAGGTGGCGTTAGGCAGGCCAGCCAGGGCGCGCGCGCACTCAATCACGGCCATCTGCATACCAAAGCAGATGCCCAGGAAGGGGATGTTGTTCTCACGCGCGAAGCGCACGGCCTCGATCTTGCCTTGGGCGCCGCGCTCACCAAAGCCGCCAGGCACCAAGATGGCGTCCAGCCCACCCAGAAGGCGCTCTGGGGCGCCTGGCTCCTCAAGCGTCTCTGAATCGATCCATTCCATCCGCACTTTCACGTCATTAGCGATGCCGCCATGAAGAAGGGCTTCTGAAAGGGATTTGTAGCTGTCGAGGAGGGCTGTGTACTTACCAACGATCCCTACGCGAACCTCGCCTGAGGGGCGGCGGATGGCGTGAACGATGCGCTCCCAGCGGGAGAGGTCAGGCTTCTGGTCGAAGGGCAAGCCGAAATAGCGCAGGACCTCCCTGTCCATCCCCTGTTCATGGTAGGCGATAGGGCAGGCATAGATGGTATCAACATCCAGCGCGGCAATCACTGCCTCAGAGCGTACATTACAGAAATTGGCGATTTTCTGCCGCTCAGAGTGGGGGATGGCACGGTCGGACCGGCAAAGCAAGATTTGGGGCTGGATGCCGACATTCTGCAATTCCTTGACGGAATGCTGCGTTGGCTTTGTTTTCAGCTCCCCCGCTGTGGGGATATAGGGCAGCAGGGTAAGGTGCACGCACATGGTGCGGTCATGGCCGATGTCGTTGCGCAGCTGGCGGATGGCCTCCAGGAAGGGCAAGCTTTCAATGTCACCCACCGTGCCGCCGATCTCCACCAGGACGAAGTCGTAATCCTCCGTGTCGGCAACGATGGTTTCCTTGATGGCATCAGTGATGTGGGGGATGACCTGCACGGTGGCACCCAGGTAGTCGCCCCGGCGCTCCCGCGCGATGACGTTGGAATAAATGCGCCCAGTCGTGGTGTTATCTGAACGCCGGGCGTGCACGCCTGTGAAGCGTTCATAATGGCCCAGGTCGAGGTCGGTTTCGGCACCGTCATCGGTGATGAAGACCTCACCATGCTGGTAAGGGCTCATCGTGCCAGGGTCGACATTCAGATAAGGGTCAAGCTTGCGCATGCGCACACTGTGCCCACGAGCTTGGAGGAGGGCTGCCAGGGCAGCCGCTGCAATGCCTTTGCCAAGCGAGGAGACCACCCCGCCGGTGATGAATACGTAGCGCGTCATGGGCGTTTCCCATAACCGGAAAAGCGGTTGTGGGCAAAGCCCCCCTAGGGGCCTTAGCGGTATTGGCGGGCTTTGGGGCGCGGTTTTAAGCCAGAATAATAGTTTCAAGCCATCTTGCTTGCGGTGCTTGAGGGGTTGGGAAAAGAAAGGCGCAGCACATAAAAAAGGCCAGCGCTTCAACGCTGGCCTTGGAGGTGGCAGCCCTTATAGGTGGGCGGCGTTCAGCGCGCAGGCTGGGCTGGTTGCGGCGCCTGGGGAGCTGGCGCAGGCTGCGTAGCGCCCTTGCCCGTGCCAGGCTGGCTTGCTGCTTGGGTCAAGCTTTTGGTGGAGAGGATGTCATGCCCACCCCCGCCAGCAGCGCCTTTATCCATGATACCAAGCCCCAGGCACAGCACCATGAACAGCCCCGCCAAGACGGCGGTGGAGTGGGTGAGGAGGTTAGTGGTGCCGCGCCCCGTCATAAAGGAGCCAGCGCCACCGCCACCACCCATGCCGCCAAGACCGCCACCCTCGCTGCGCTGCAGCAGGATGACCCCGATGAGGGCCAGTGAGACGATCATCGTCAGGATGAGCAGGAATGTGGTCATGGATTAGCATGTTCCCTTAACTAGGCTGCCAAGCTGGCTGGCGGCCTGCGCGTTGGTGGGGGTGGGGCGTTTAGTTCAACACAGGACCAGCCCAATCTGGACAGTCTGGCCCTGGCCAGCCTTGCTTCAGCTGCGCGCAGGGAAGGGCAGGTCAGCGGCCACTTTGACGATGCCCAGGAAGCTGGAGGCCTGTAGGCTGGCGCTGCCCACCAGGACACCCGCCAAATCGGGGATGGAAAGGATGGAGGGCGCCAGCGCCGCCGTCACCGACCCGCCATAAAGCAAGGGGATGGTCTGGCCGTCTGCCGTCAGGTGCATGGGCAGCAAGGCCGAAATCAGCTTGAGCTTATGGCACAGCTCCCGCCGGGAGGGCATGACGCCACTGCCAATGGCCCAGACAGGCTCATAAGCGATCATGCCCCTGAAGTCGCGCGTCAGCGAACCTTCAATTTGGCTGGCCAGGACGCTGGCTGCGCGGCCTTCGTTGCGTTCAGTCAAATGTTCGCCAATGCAGACGATGGGCACCAGGCCAGCCGCCGTGGCAGCCTTAACCTTCTGGCGGACGATGGCGTCCGTCTCATGGTGGTTTTGGCGGCGCTCGGAATGACCTAAAATAACGTACTTCACACCAAGGCCAGCCAGCATCTGCGCTGAGATGTCGCCTGTGAACGGGCCTGAGGGGGCAGGGTAGCAATCCTGCGCGCCAAGCGCCAAGCGATCCTCAGGCAGGTCAGCGTGCTCCAGGATTTCATGGACGCCGTAAAGCTGCGTGAAGGAGGGGCACACCACCGTTTGGACGGGGATGGGCCCCATAGCGCGCAGCCCATCAGCAATACCTGTGGCCAGCTTCATGCCCTGCTGGTGTTCCAGCTGCATTTTCCAGTTGCCGACAACGTAGCGCACAGGCCCTGGCGCCTTCTGGGCGGTAGCCTGGCCGGCCTGGTCTTGGTGGTCTGGTGAGATGGTGGTGGGGGCTTTGCTCATGGCGTTTCCGTCCTCCCGGGGTGTCGGCTTTGGGTGCTGGTCAATCAGCAAGGCTGTCGGTATGCTGGGCGGACTTTAACCCGCTTTGCCCACCATGGCCACTGCTTGCCTGAGAAGCCCTGTGGCATGGCAAGGGCAGCCTTGCCTGCCGCACAAAGCCCCCAGGGCGTTGGGCAGGGGCTGCCTGGGCGCGCCCTGTTCGCTTTGCTGCGAGGAAAGGTTGTTACTGCCGTCATGATCACTGCCATGCGCCGTTTTTTCGTGGGGACATGGGCTGGCCGCCTTCTGGTTGGGGCAAGCTTCCTGGCATTCCTGGGCCTTGGCGGCACTTTTGTCGGCATGGGGGGTCTTGGCGGCGACATGGGCGCCCCTGACGCTGTCATCAAAGTGGGCAAGGCTGCCATTACAGCGCCAGAGCTTGGGCAGGCCATCGTCAGGCAGGTGAACTACATGCGCAACCAGGGCGCGCCCCTTTCCGCCCTGGGCGCGCCAGCCATGCGGGTGCAGCTGGCTAACAGCGCGCTGCGCCAGCTCATCCTGGGGCTGGAAGTCAGGCGCGTGGCCAAAGGTGCTGGCTTCCTGCTGGGCGACGGTGCCATCAGGGAGGCTGTCATGGCCATGCCTGAATTCAAAGGGGCTGATGGCCGCTTCGACCCGGCCCGCATGAACGCTTTGCTGGAGCGCAGCCACCTTTCCCACGCTGACTTGGTGAAGGAAACCAGTACAGCTATGCTCATGGGCAGCATCATGGCTGGCATGGAGGACAGCGCCACATTGCCTGAAAGCCTGGTGGCGCCCGTCCTACGCCATTACGGCCTGCGCGTTGTGGTGGAGCTTGCCCGCCTACCCCAACAGGCCCCAGCTTCCGTGCCAGCCCCTGCTGAAGGGGAGCTGGAGCGCCTCTACGATAACCACAAGGACGATTTCAGGCGCCCTGAATACCGCCATGCCCGCATCGTCATCATGACCAAGGAAACGGTGGGCAAAACCATCACCGTTCCTGAAAAAACCCTCCGCGCTATTTATGATGAGCGCAAGCGTGATTACAACGTGCCCACCACGCGTTCGCTGGCGCTGGTCAATTTCCCAGCCAGCGATGGGCAGGCGGCCAACGACCTGGCGCGGGCCTGGCGCGCCAAGTCTGCAACCAGCGCGGCCCTCAACGGCGCCGGGCTTGAAGGGTTCGCCCGCCCTTACAAAGGTGCGGTCCCCGTAGTGCTTGATGATGCCCGCCAGGAGGACTTGCCAGACGCCCAGCTGGCCCAGCAGCTGTTCAAGGCACCTGTGGGGCAGGTGGTTGGCCCTGTGAAGACCGCCGCTGGGTGGTCTGTGTTCCGCGCCAGCCATGCAGCACCCCCCCATGTGGTGACCTTTGAGCAAGCGCGCCCCAAAATTCTTGATGAGGTGCGCACAGCCCAGGCTGAACCCGCTTTGCGTGAGCACGTGGCCGCTTTGCAGGAGGCTGTCGCCTCCTCAACAGCGCTTGACAAAGTGCCAGCGGATATCGGCGCTGTTGCAGCCTCTGGCGAGATTGACCATGAAGGCCGCATGGAGGACGGGCACATAGCCCCTCTGCCTGGTTCAGCCGCGCTGCGCCGCGCCATAGTGCGGCAGATCTTCAGCCAGGGCCCTGGCCAGCCGCCAGCGGTCATCATCACCCCTGGGGGGGAGGCCTTCGCTGTTTTGGTGGACGCCACCACGCCAAGCGCGCCGCGCAGCTTCGAACAGGCGCGCCCTGCCGTTCTGGAAGCCTGGCAGCGCCAAGGCCAGCGCCACGCCCAGAATGAGCGCGCCACCGCCCTTTACCTGCTGGCGCGCCAAGGGCGCCTGCGCCAGGGCGCTTCCACCATGCCCGCTAGCGTGGGCACGTACAAGGCAGGGGTCGTCTTCTCGCGCTTGGCCAGGCCCCCTTACCCCGCCAGGGTAGTGGAAGCCGCCATGGCGCTGCCTGTGGGTCATGCCACCATGATTGAGGATGACGGCGCCTATTGGGTGCTGCGCGCTACCGCCAGGCCGGCCATGGAAGCTGTGGATGAGGAGGCTTTGCGTGCGCGCCTAGTAGCGCGCCTTAATGCGGGCCTTCATGAGGATTTGCTGGAGACACTGGGCCTGGGCTACACACGGGAGAAACCGCCTACCCACTTCAACCCGGCGCTGTTTGCCAGCACAAGCCGCGCTGCCCTGGGCCAGGCTGGCCTGCCGCCAGCGCCTTGATCCACTGGCTCCACCGCTAGGGGCGCCCTATGCTGGGCCTTCGCATAGGGGTGGTGGCCAAAAATGCCTTGGGGTGGCCGCCAAAACGCCCCCTCAAGGTAGATCCCCAAACCCATATGACGTGGGAGCCACGCCAGGGCGGCCGCACCTCAGTTACCCTTCCTAGCCTCTTGAAGCTCCGCCACCTTTCATCACTTTTCATCACGTCCCCCTTTATTATGAGATCATGAGCAAAATCCTCTACCGCACACGTTCTGCCGACCTGCTGACGCCGCTGGCAGTTTTCATGCGCCTGTCAGCTTTGGCCACGCGGAAAGGGCAAGGCGCGCACCGCATTTTCCTGGAAAGCGTTGAAGGCGGGGCTGCCAGGGGCCGCTACTCCATCATCGCGCTGATGCCTGACGTCATCTGGCGCTGCCAGGACGGCGTGGCAACGCGCAACGGCAAGGTCCAGGCGGAGCCCCCCCTGGACGCGCTGCGCGCCCTGATCGCTGAAAGCCAGATGGACCTTCCTGAAGCCATGCCGGCCGTGGTGGGTGGGCTGTGCGGTGTTCTAGGTTACGACATGGTGCGGCAGATGGAACGCCTGCCCCCCTCCCCCCCTGATGATGTCGGGCTGGCTGAGGCCATCATGGTGCGGCCGCGGCTTTTCGCCGTCATCGACACCGTGCGTGATGAGCTGACCTTGGCTGTGCCTGTGCGCGCCCCCCAGCCTGGCGCCCCTGAACATGCTGGGGAGGAGGCAGCCGCAGCGCTACTTGATGAGGCGGAGGCCGCTTTGGACGGCCCCTTCAACGCCAGCGCCTTGGCTGAAAGCCTGCCCCCTGGCAGCACGCTGGCCCACCCTGAGGCTAACATGACCAAGGGGCGCTTTTTGGAAGGCGTTGCCAAAGCTCAGGCGCACATCGCTGCTGGCGATGCTTTCCAGATCGTGCTGAGCCAGCGCTTCCAAGCGCCCTTCCCCCTCTCCCCCCTGGCGCTTTATCGCAGCTTGCGGCGCATCAACCCTTCGCCGTTCATGTTCTTGATGGATTTAGGCGATTACACCCTTGTAGGGGCCTCGCCAGAGATCCTGGTGCGCCTGAAGGAGGGGGAGGTGACCGTACGCCCCCTAGCCGGCACCAGGCGGCGCGGCGCCACCAAGGCGGAGGATGAAGCCTTGGAGCGCGAACTCCTAGCGGACGCCAAAGAACGTTCAGAGCATTTGATGCTACTTGACCTGGGCCGCAACGATGTTGGCCGCGTGTCCCGTCCCGGCACAGTGCGCGTGCCTGAAAGCTTCGCTGTGGAACGCTACAGCCACGTCATGCACATCACCTCCATGGTAACGGGGCAGGTGCGAGGGGATGTCGGCCCAGTGGAGGCGCTGAGCGCAGGCTTTCCCGCAGGCACGCTGACGGGCGCGCCCAAAATCCGCGCCATGGAGATCCTGTCAGCGCTGGAACCCACTAAGCGCGGCCCTTATGCGGGCTGTGTTGGCTGGTTTGGGGCTAATGGGGAGATGGACACCTGCATTGGCTTGCGCATGGCGGTGGTGAAGGACGGCACCATGTATGTTCAGGCAGGCGCTGGGATTGTCGCTGATTCAAACCCTGAGGCCGAATATGAGGAAACGCGCGCCAAGGCCCGTGCCCTGTTCACAGCGGCTGAGCGCGCTGTGGCTATGGCGGCCAGCCTGGGCGGGGTGAAGGGCCACACCCAAAGGGGCGGGGCCGGGAAAAGCGAAGGGGCTGGGGCATGATTCTGCTCATCGACAATTACGACAGCTTCACGTTCAACATCGTCCATGGCTTCGCAGCCTTGGGGGCTCCATGCACCGTCAGGCGCAATGACAGCCTGAGCGTAGCTGAGGCCCTGGCTATGAAGCCAGATGGCATCGTGATTTCGCCAGGCCCTGGCACCCCTGATGACGCCGGCATCTGCCTTGACCTCATCAAGGCCGCAGCAGGCCAGGTGCCGCTGCTGGGCATCTGCTTGGGGCACCAGGCCATCGGCCAGGCCTTCGGGGCCAGGGTGGTGCGCGCGCCTGAACCCATGCATGGCAAGGTCAGCCCCATCAACCATGACGGCACGGGGGTTTTCAGCAATCTGCCCCAAAACGTGCCTATGACGCGTTACCACAGCTTGGTGGTGGCGCCTGAAAGCCTGCCAGCTACCCTCCTGCCCAACGCCCATACGAGCGATGGCGTTTTGATGGGCGTGCGCCACCGCGACCACGCCATCCACGGCGTGCAGTTCCACCCTGAAAGCATCGCCTCTGAAGGCGGGCTGGCGCTGATGGCCAATTTCATGAGGCTGGCTGGCCTGCAGCCTAAATTCCTGCCTGCAGCTGGGCCTGCCCAGGCTGGGGCTCAGCTGGGCACAGCGCCAGCATGAAACAGGCCAGAACGGCACGGCCCATAGGGGAATCGAGCCCCGAATCCAGCCCCAAACCTGCTTTAGGCCCCAACCCCCTGCAGGCGCTGATGGCAGGCAAACTGCCTGGGCAGGAGGCCACATGCCGCTTTTTTGAGGGCTTCATAGCTGGTGACGTCAGTGATGTCGCCATGGGCGCCTTCCTGGCCGCCCTGGCCGCTTTGGGGGAAGGCCAGCCCCAGCTGGCTGGCGCTGCCCAGGCCATGCGCGCTGCCATGGTGAACGTCCCCCTGCCGGAGGCCCTGCGCCAAAACGCTTTAGACGTGTGCGGCACAGGTGGTGATGGGCTGGGAACGCTCAACGTCTCCACAGCCACGGCCTTTGTGCTGGCAGCCCTGGGGGTACCTGTGGCCAAGCATGGCGGCCGCGCGCAGTCATCGCGCAGTGGTTCTACGGATGTGCTGGGTGCTTTGGGCGTTGTGGAAGACCCAACCCCCCACGCCATGGCCCAGCGCCTGGCCAGCCAGGGGTTGCTTTTCATGGCAGCGCCGCGCCACCACGGCGCCATGAAGCGCGCTGCTGGCTTGCGCCGCGCGCTGGGGGTGCGCACGCTCCTCAACCTGGTGGGACCATTGTGTAACCCTGCCCGCGTGGGCAGGCAGATGCTGGGCGTGTGCGACCAGCGCTGGCTGCAACCCATGGCTGAGACGCTGCTAGCACAAGGGGCCTGCAGTGTTGGCGTGCTGTGCGGCCAAACTGATGAAGGCCCCCTTGACGAAGCCACCCTGGCTGGTCCCACAACCCTTGTCCTGGCCCAAAGGGGGCCTGATGGGGTGCCCACAACCACCACCTGCACCATCCGGCCTGAGATGGCTGGGCTGGCGCCTGCGCCGGTCGCAGCAGTGCGCGGGGGGGACACGCAGCATAACGCTATGGCTTTGCAGGCCTTTCTGAAGGGCTTAAAAGGAAGTTACCGAGACACCGTGCTGCTTAACGCGGCTTTGGGGCTGCATGTCGCTGGCAGGGGCAACATCCTTGCCAGCGGCCATGTGGTTCCTGAAGCCCTCAAGCGCAATGTGGCCTTGGCCGCGCAAGCAGTTGACAGCGGCAAGGCCTATGGGGCGCTTAAGGCAGCGCGGGCCATCGGGCCGGCTGGAACCGTTTGAAAGCGCAGCACCTTCCCAGCCCACGGGGCTGATTCCCCAGGGCAGAAACCAGAGATCACACATGATTCCTTCATCCCTCCGACAGACTGCAACCCGCCTTCCCGAAGGCACCGCCGCAGGCCAGCCTGGCCTTGCGGAGGGCATGTCAGGCGCAGGGCAGGCACCGGCTGAGCGCCCAGCGCAGGAAAGCCCCACCCCAAATCCTGGAAGCAGGGCTGCTGAAAGCCCAGCCACCACGGACCCCATGTCGGCTGCCCACCAGCAGGGGCCAGGTACAACGCCCCAGGCCCCCGCCCCCTCTAAAGGCGACAACCTGCTTGAGCGCATCCTGGCGCGCATTCGCCTGGATGTGGAGCAAGCCTCCCGCGTGATGCCGCTGAAGGAAATCCTCACCAAGGCGCGGGAGATGACCACCCCCACGCGTGGCTTTGGCCAGGCGCTGCAGCGCGTAACGGCTGACAGGCGCTTGGGGCTCATCGCTGAGATTAAGCAGGCCTCCCCCTCAGCTGGGGTGATTGTGGAGGATTTCGACCCCGTCTCCATCGCCAAAGCTTACCAGGCGGCGGGGGCAACGTGCCTCTCCGTGCTGACTGAAAGCTCCTGTTTCCGTGGCAGCGTGGAGGATTTTGAGGCTGTCCACGCCGCAACAACGCTGCCTATGCTGCGCAAGGACTTCATCATTGACGCTTGGCAGGTGGCGCAAAGCCGCCTCATCGGGGCTGATTGCATCCTCATCATCCTGGCCATCCTTGATGAAAGCCACGCAGCCGACCTCATCGCGCTGGCCAAGGGGCTGGACATGGACGTCCTGATCGAGGTCCACACAGAGGAGGAGCTGAACCGCGCCCTTGCTTATGACAGCTTCCTCATCGGTATCAACAACCGCAATCTCAGCACGCTGCAGACCAACATCCAAACCACCCTTGAACTGGCCCCGCTGGTGCCGCCTGACCGAATCATCATCTCTGAAAGTGGCATCAAAACGCGCAAGGATATGGAACTGGTGCAGTCGGTGGGCGCAAGCGCCGTCCTCGTGGGGGAGGCGCTGCTTGAAAAGCTGGACCCCGGGCTGGCTGCGCGCGGGCTTCTCGGTTTCTGACTTTTGGGGGCGCGCCTTTTGAGGCACAATGCCACCAAAGGCCAGGGCGCCCAAAGCCCTGGCGTGGTTTGGCGCGCAGGCCCCCGCCGCTACGCAGCGCTTGGGCGTTTGCAGCCTAGGGGGCTGCGTGGTGTTTCCAGCGGGGCTGCGCTGTGCCAAACCCATAGCCACCACCAAAACACAGGAGCAGGCGAATGGATGACATGGCAGCGACAGGCAGGAAGGCCAAAGGCCGCCTGTCGGTAGGGCAGCTCAAGGACGCCTGGCGGGACATGCTTCTGCTGCGCCGCTTTGAGGAACGCACAGGGCAGCTTTACGGGCGCGGGTTGATTGGCGGCTTCTGCCATCTCTACATTGGCCAGGAAGCCATCGCCGTTGGCATCGGACTGTGCATGGAGCCGGGTGACCGCTCCATCACCTCCTACCGTGACCATGCGCAGATGCTGGTCGCTGGCATGACTCCGCGCGGCGTCATGGCGGAGCTGATGGGCCGCACGGACGGCTACTCCCACGGCAAGGGGGGTAGTATGCACATGTTCTCGCGCGAGAAGCAGTTCTATGGCGGCCATGGCATCGTGGGCGCGCAAGTGGCGCTGGGCACGGGGCTTGGCTTCGCCAGCGCCT
Organism: Formicincola oecophyllae; assembly: GCF_006542395.2. Lineage (NCBI taxonomy): Bacteria > Pseudomonadati > Pseudomonadota > Alphaproteobacteria > Acetobacterales > Acetobacteraceae > Formicincola > Formicincola oecophyllae. The sequence goes on from NZ_CP038231.1 coordinate 1,646,662, forward strand.
ACAAGGGTGACGGCAAAGTGGCCATCATCTATTTCGGCGATGGCGCTGCCAACCAGGGCCAGGTTTTCGAGAGCTTCAACCTGGCTGCCCTTCTCAAGCTGCCCTGCCTGTTCGTGATTGAGAACAACCGCTACGCCATGGGCACCTCCCTCAAGCGCAGCTCCACAGTGGCGCACATGACCAAGCTGGGCGAGCCTTGGGGCATTCCCGCCAAGCGCGTGGACGGCATGGACGTTCAGGCCGTCCACAGCGTTGTGGAAGAAGCTATGGACCATTGCCGCACAGGCAAAGGGCCTTACCTGCTTGAGATGGACACCTACCGCTACCGTGGCCATTCCATGTCCGACCCAGGGCGCTACCGCAAGCGTGAGGAGGTGGAGGCCACCCGCCAGGAGCGCGACCCCATTGAGCGCCTGAAGCGCGAACTCCAGGCTGACGGCGTGGATGAATCCTTCTTCACCACCACGGCTGCCGAAATCAAAGCCATTGTCGATGACGCCGCAGCCTTCGCGCAGGAAAGCCCAGAGCCGGCCCCTGCTGAGCTGTGGACAGACGTGGTGACGGAGGACTGAACCATGGCACATTACATCAGGATGCCCGCCCTTTCCCCCACCATGACCCACGGCACGCTAACGCGCTGGCTGGTCAAGCCTGGCGCACCTGTCAAGGCAGGCGACATCATCGCTGAGATCGAGACCGACAAGGCCGTGATGGAAATGGAAGCTGCCGAAGACGGCGTCATGGGCCCTTACATCATCGAGGACGGCCAGCAGGACGTCGCTGTTGATGAGCCTGTGGCCGTCCTCCTCGCCCCTGGGGAGGATCGCTCAGCTGCTGAAAAGCTCCTCAACGACCTGCGTGAGGCCGATGCAGCCGCCATCAGCCAGCCCAGGGAAACTGCCCAGACCGCTTCTGGGGAGAGCCAGGGCGTGCCAGCCTCCCACCAGCCAGCTGCTGCCCCTGCACGCACTGAAGCGAGCGCTGAAAAAGACTGGGGCCCCACCAAGGACATCACCGTGCGCGAAGCCCTGCGCGAGGCCATGGGGGCGGAGATGCGCCGCGACCCTGACGTCTTCCTGATGGGCGAGGAAGTGGGGGAGTACCAGGGCGCCTATAAAATCAGCCAAGGCCTGCTTGATGAATTCGGCCCCAAGCGCGTTGTGGACATGCCCATTACCGAGCACGGCTTCACCGGCATGGCCGTGGGTGCTGCGCTTGCTGGGCTGCGCCCCATCGTTGAATACATGACGATGAACTTCTCCATGCAGGCCATGGACCACATCATCAACTCAGCTGCCAAGACGCGCTACATGTCTGGTGGGCAGATGAACTGCCCCATCGTGTTCCGCGGCCCCAACGGTGCTGCAGCGCGCGTTGGCGCCCAGCATTCGCAGTGTTACGCCAGCTGGTACGCCCACGTGCCAGGCATGAAGGTGGTCGCCCCCTGGTCCTCCGCTGACGCCAAAGGGCTGATGCGCGCCGCCATCCGCGATGATAACCCTGTCATCGTGCTGGAGAACGAGATCCTCTACGGCCAGACCTTCCCCTGCCCCGTGGATGAAGGGTTCATCCTGCCCATCGGCAAAGCCAAGGTGGAGCGTAAAGGGCGTGATGTGACGCTGGTCGCGTTCTCCATCATGGTCGGGGTAGCGCTTGAAGCAGCCGAGATGCTGGCCAAGGAAGGCATCGAGGCCGAGGTCATCAATTTGCGCACGCTGCGCCCGCTCGACAGCGCAACCATCATTGATTCCGTCAAGCGCACAAGCCGCCTCGTCTCTGTGGAGGAGGGCTGGCCTGTGGCGGGCATCGGCGCTGAAATCTGCACCATGGTGTCAGAGCAGGCCTTTGACTGGCTGGACGCGCCGCCAGCGCGCGTGTGCGGCATTGACGTGCCGCTACCCTATGCCGCCAATCTGGAGCAAATGGCCCTTCCCAAGCCTGAATGGGTGGTTGAGGCCGTGCGCAAGCAGTTCAGGGATGAAGCCTAATGTCCATTCAAATCCTCATGCCTGCCCTCTCCCCCACCATGACGGCAGGCACCCTTTCCAAATGGTTGAAAAAGGAAGGTGACAACGTCCAACCTGGCGACATCATCGCCGAGATCGAGACCGACAAGGCCGTGATGGACGTTGAAGCCATTGACGAAGGCGTGTTGGAGAAGATCCTGGTCGCTGAAGGCACAGCGGACGTTCCTGTCAACACCCCCATCGCGCTGGTTTCAGGGGAGGAGGCTACAGTCCCCCAGGGCGCTGCCACGCCGCAGTCACCGCAACAGGCCGCCCAGCCAGCCAGCCCCAGTGCGCCAAACGCTGTGCCAAGCGCGAAACCAGCAGGGGCCACAGGCGCCATGGCTGATTTGGGGCGCCGCCTGGTGGAAGGGACGCGCATTTTCATCTCCCCCTTAGCCCGCCGCCTTGCGCGTGAAGAAGGGATCGCGCTTGATTCCCTAACAGGCACAGGGCCAAAGGGGCGCATCCTGCGGCGCGATGTCGAAGAGCGCCTGCGCGCCCCCCAGCCCAAGCCAGCGCCTGCGCAAGCTCCTCAGAAGAAACCAAGCTCAGCTCAGCCCGCCCCAGGCAGGTCTGAAAGCGCAGCCCCTGTGGAGCGCATCCCCCACAGCGGCATGCGCCGCACCATCGCCCGCCGCTTGACGCAGTCCAAGGGGGAGGTACCGCATTTCTATGTCTCTGTGGATGTGGAGCTGGACGCCCTCCTGAAGCTGCGCGGGGAGCTCAACGCCGCTTTGATGGAGGAAGGGGCCAAGATCTCCGTCAATGACATGCTCATCAAGGCTTCTGCTTTGGCGCTGAAAAAGGTTCCGGCCCTGAACGTGCAGTTCACGGAGACGGAGATGCTGGCTTTCAGTGACATCGACATCTCCATGGCTGTCTCTGTGCCTGACGGGCTCATCACGCCTGTTATCCGCAACGCCGACACCCTCTCCCTGCGCGACATCGCGACTACAGCGCGCGACCTGGCCAAGCGCGCCCGCGAAGGCAAGCTCCGCCCAGCTGAATATGAGGGGGGAAGCTTCTCCATCTCCAACATGGGCATGATGGGGGTGAAGTCGTTCAGCGCCATCATCAACCCGCCGCAAGCTGCCATTTTGGCAGTCGCTGCTGGTGAAAAGCGCCCTGTGGTGCGTGATGGCGCCCTGGCTATTGCCACCGTCATGACGGCCACCCTTTCCGTTGACCACCGCGCCACTGATGGCGCCGCTGCAGCGCAATGGCTGAAGGCGTTCAAGGAACTGGTGCAGAAGCCGCACAGGCTGGTGGTGTGAGCAGCCCAGCCCTGGGGAAGGGGCTGGCCGCCTGGAAAAGTGGGATGTGAAGGAGCAAGCCATGAGTGAATTTTTTGACCTGACCGTCATTGGTGGTGGGCCTGGCGGCTATGTGGCGGCTTTGCGCGCTGCCCAACTGGGCATGAAAGTGGCCCTGGTTGAGGAACGCCACCTGGGTGGCATTTGCCTGAACTGGGGCTGCATCCCCACTAAGGCCCTTCTGCGCTCTGCTGAAATTTACCACTTGATGGGGGAGGCAGAGGCCTTCGGCGTCCAGGTGGGGGAGCGTGGCTTCGACTTGCAGAAAATGGTGCAGCGCTCCCGCGCTGTGGCCGACCGCATGGGCAAGGGGGTGCAGCACCTCCTCAAAAAAGCTGGCGTCACCGTTTTGGAAGGGCGCGGGCGCCTGGCCGGACAGGAGGGGGAAGTCCACCGCGTTGCTGTTACGGAGGGCAGTGGGAAGGAAAGCACACCCATCCGCACACCCCACGTCATTTTGGCCACAGGCGCGCGCGGGCGCCAACTGCCAGGGGTAGACTACACCTCCAAAGCCGTGTGGACAGCGCGTGAGGCCATGACGCCTGACATCATGCCCCAGAAGCTGTTGGTGGTGGGCAGTGGCGCCATTGGCGTGGAGTTCGCTTCCTTCTATCGCGACCTGGGCGCTGAGGTGACCATTATTGAGGCAGCAGAGCGCATCATGCCTGCTGAGGACGCCGAAATCAGCCAGGCGGCCCGCAAGGCTTTTGAAAAGCGCGGCATGGCGATCCACACCGATTCCCGCTTGGAAAAGCTGGAGGTCCTTGAAGGAGGCAAAGGGGTGCGCGCCCATGTCAACACCCCTCAAGGCCCCGCCACGTTTGAGGCGGACCGCGTCATCAGTGCTGCCGGCGTTGTGGGCAACAGCGAAAACCTTGGCCTGGATGGCACAGCGGTCAAGGTGGAGCGCAGCTTTGTGGAGATTGACGATTTCTGCCGCACTGGGGAGCGCGGCATCTACGCCATTGGCGATTTGGCAGGCCCCCCTTGCCTGGCCCATAAAGCCAGCCACGAAGGCATCATCTGCGTGGAGAAAATCGCAGGTCGCCTGCCCCAGCCCCTTCACCCGCTCAACATCCCTGGCTGCACTTACGCGCGCCCGCAGGTGGCCTCCGTTGGCATGAGCGAGGCAGCAGCCCGCGCAGCCGGCCATGAGGTACGCGTGGGGCGCTTCCCCTTTATGGCCAATGGCAAAGCCGTTGCCATGGGGGAACCTGACGGCATGACCAAAACCGTGTTTGACGCCAAAACGGGGGAGCTTCTGGGTGCCCACATGATTGGCGCTGAAGTTACGGAGATGATCCAGGGCTTCACCATCGCCCGCACCAGCGAGCTGACGGAGGCTGAATTGGTGGAGACGGTCTTCCCCCACCCCACCATCTCTGAAACCATGCATGAGGCCACGCTGGCCGCCCATGAAGGCGCCCTTCACATCTGAGGGCCGAGGCTTGAGGCCACGCACACCGCACCACTGTAGGGGAGGAGCCTGATGGCAGGCCGTCACGTTATAGACCACCGCGCAGGTGGCGCCACCGCTGCCCCTGCAGGCCAGGGGGAGGGCGCTTTGAAAAGCCGCCCCAACCGCCACCCTGGCTTCCGCCAGCGCGCTGCAGCGGAAGTGGCCAGCCAACCAGCCAAGCCAGGCTGGCTGCGCGTCAAAGCGCCAGGGGGGGCGGTTTACAACGAGACCCGCGACCTTGTACGCTCCCACAATCTGCTGACCGTGTGCGAGGAGGCAGCCTGCCCTAATGTGGGGGAGTGCTGGTCGCACCGCCACGCCACCATGATGATCATGGGGGGGGTGTGCACGCGCTCCTGCGCGTTCTGCAATGTGGCCACAGGCATGCCCGCCCCGCTGGACGGGGGGGAGCCAGCCAGGGTGGCTGACGCCGTGGCACGGATGAAGCTTGCCCATGTCGTCATCACTTCAGTGGACCGTGACGATTTGAGGGACGGCGGGGCGGGGCACATCGCTGCCGTTATCAGGGCCATTAGGGATGCTGCGCCCCAAACCACCATTGAGGTCCTGACGCCCGACTTCCTGCGCAAGCCAGGCGCGCTGGAGGTGGTGGTGGAAGCCAGGCCAGACGTCTTCAACCACAATGTGGAAACCGTCCCCAGGCTTTACCCCTCCATCAGGCCAGGGGCGCGCTACTACCAGTCGCTGCGCCTGCTTGACCGCGTTAAGCAGCTGGACAGTTCACTTTTCACCAAGTCTGGCTTGATGCTTGGCCTGGGGGAGGGGCGCGAGGAGGTTATGCAAGTCATGGACGATTTCCGCATCGCTGATGTGGACTTCCTAACTTTGGGGCAGTATTTGCGCCCCACACCGCGCCACGCCCCTGTAAAGCACTTCGTCACCCCGGCTGAATTCGACACTTACGCTGCCTTGGCGCGCGCGCGGGGGTTCCTTCTTGTCAGCGCAACACCACTGACGCGTTCCTCCTACCATGCTGACAGGGACTTTGCCGCCCTGCGCGCTGAGCGTGCGCAGAAGCAGCAAGCAACCCAGGCCCCAGGCGCAACTGGCGGGGTGGGGTAACGTCATGCCCGCCCACACAGATGTGCGCCTTGTCCCCTACAGCCCTGAACAGCTTTTCGATTTGGTGGCTGACGTTGCCCGCTACCCTGACTTCCTGCCCTGGTGCCAGGCTGCGCGCGTGTGGGGGCGGCAAGGCAACCAGTTCCTGGCGGAGCTCAAAATAGGCTTTGGCCCTTTCAAAGAACGCTACACAAGCCGCATTACGCTTGAGCGCCCAACCCTCATCACCGCAAGCTATGTGGAGGGGCCCTTCAAGACCCTTTCCAACAGCTGGCGTTTCCAGCCAGTCGCTGGCGGTACTGAAGTGCGTTTCCATGTTGATTTCGAGTTTCGCTCCCGCTTGCTGGGGCGCACGCTTGGCCTGGCCTTTGACGAAGGGGTGCGGCGGATGGTGCGCGCCTTCACTGAGCGCGCGCGCGCCATTTACGGCCCTCCCGCCCTGAGGTGAGTTTGGGCGCGCGCCTTGGGCTTTACCTGTTGGCTGGGGGCTTTTCATGGCACGAAAGACACGCAGTCCAGGTGAAGAGGGGCTGTAGTGCAAGTCAAAGCTGCAAAATAATTGTTTTGCTGCTGCCAACTCCTTAGGATGGTCACGAAGCCGCCCCAATCAAGCGGCACCCCGATTGAGGAGCATTTCATGAAAAAAGTTCTGTTCGCTGCTGTGGCCGCTGCTGGCATGATGGCTGCCGTCACCACCCCTGCGATGGCCGCCCACGCCCACAAAAAGGCGCACCACGTCACCCATCACGGCAAGAAGGCCCACCACCACCGCCATGGTGCCCACGCCGCTGCCATGAACGGCCAGTCTGTCACCGCTCAGGATGCTGACACTGCCCGCCTGAACAGCATGTCCCTGCAGAAGGTGCAGGCTGAAAACAGCGCCCCAGCCGTGCCTGGCGTTGCCGTTCCTGCTGCCCCTGGCGTTGCTGTTCCTAACGTTGCTGTCCCCACCGTCAGCGCTCCGAACGTTACAGCGCCCACCGTTACGGGCCCCAGCGTTTCCGCTGCTGGCGTCACCGCGCCAAGCGTGACGGCGCCCACCGTCAGCGCCCCCACTGTGACCGTTCCCGGCCAGTAATCGCTGGAAGGATTTCAGGCACGCGCGTGCTGTGGGCTGGTGGGGCGCACCCTTTTGGGTGGGTGCCCCAGCTAGGCACCGCGCAGCGCCTGGGCTGTTGCCCAGGGGTTGCCTGATGGCTGCAGGCCAGGCCTTGTCCCGCTCCAAGCCGCCCCTCCACCAGGATGGGGCTTGTTTGGTGGGGGACAGGACCTGGCCTGTTTGTGTTGGCGCAGCGTTTACGCTAGGAGGGGCGGGCAAAGCTTAATTAACGCTCATTGAAAACCTTTTTGGGGAAAGCCTTTTCTGAAAGCTTTTGGGGAACAATCGTTCCTGCCCTGGACCAGCAGGGACGGCCTTGCCAAACGCCCCAAGCCCTTTGGAAGGGCTGTTGTGGCAGTGCCCAGGGCCCTGTTTCACCCTTTATCAAGACCTGCAAGACCTTAATCGGAGACCGAGCATGATTCCGCGCTATTCCCGGCCCCGCATGACAGCCATCTGGTCACCAGCGAACCGCTACCGCATCTGGTTTGAGATCGAGGCTCTAGCCTGCGAGGCCCTGGCGCAACAAGGCGCCATTCCAGCGGAATCCGCCCGCACCATCCGCGAGCGTGGCGATGCCGCCATGGCCGCCTTCAGTGACGCTGACCTAGCGCGCATTGATGCCATCGAGGCCGAGACCCGCCATGACGTCATCGCCTTCCTGACATGGCTGGCTGAGAAAATCGGCCCTGACAGCCGCTATGTCCATCTGGGCATGACGTCATCTGACGTCCTCGATACCTGCCTGGCCGTGCAGCTTGTCCAAGCGACTGACATCCTGCTTGAGGACATGGACGCCGCTTTGGAGGCGCTGAAGCGCCGCGCTTATGAGCACAAGCACACCGTGACCATTGGGCGCAGCCACGGCATCCACGCTGAACCGACAAGCTTCGGGCTGAAGCTGGCTGGGCATTACGCTGAGTTCGCGCGCAACCGCCAGCGCCTGGAGGCGGCGCGCAAGGAAATCGCCGTGTGCGCCATCTCAGGCGCTGTGGGCACGTTCGCTCACATCGACCCCGCTGTGGAAGCGTTTGTTGCCAGCAAGCTGGGGCTTGCGGTGGAGCCCGTCTCCACCCAGGTCATCCCGCGTGACCGCCACGCCGCCTGGTTTGCCGCCCTTGCCCTCACCGCCAGCGCCATTGAGCGCCTGGCCACGGAGGTGCGCCACCTCCAGCGTTCTGAAGTGCGTGAGGCGGAGGAGTTCTTCCACGCTGGCCAGAAGGGCAGCTCGGCTATGCCGCACAAGCGCAACCCCGTTTTGAGCGAGAACCTCACGGGGCTGGCGCGCCTGGTGCGCTCCGCCCTCACCCCAGCGTTGGAGGACGTAGCACTTTGGCATGAGCGCGACATCAGCCATTCCTCTGTGGAGCGCAACATCTGCCCTGATGCCTCCGTCACGCTGGATTTTGCCTTGGGGCGCCTGGCCACCATGATGGAGAAGCTGGTGGTCTACCCAGAGCGCATGATGGCCAATGTGGAAAGCCTGGGCGGTGTCGTCCATTCTGGCGAGGTCCTTCTGGCGCTAGCGCGCGCTGGCATGTCGCGCGAGGACGCTTACCGCGTTGTCCAGTCTGCCGCCATGGAAACCTGGACGAAGCTTGGCACAGAAGGTGCCAAGACGTTCCGCCAAAACCTGGAGGCCCAGCCAGAGGTCGCAGCCCGCATCCCCGCCCCTGTCCTGGATAAGGCCTTGGACCCAGCCCTGCATTTGAAAGCCGTTGACGGGGTGTTTGAGCGCGTCTTCACAGCGCCAGCCAGCGCAACTGCTGCCAACGCCCCCAAGGCTGCCAAAGCCAGCAAAAGCTGAGCGCACCCATCCCTTACCCCGCCACCTTCCCCAGGCACCGCTTGCTGGCTCTGGCGCCAGCTGTGCTATGGAAGGCGGCACTGGTTGCAACGCACCAACACCAACCGGCCCCCTGGGCCGGCACGCAAAGGAAGCAGCCCATGGCACGCCGCCGGCAGATTTACGAAGGCAAAGCGAAAACCCTTTTCGAAGGGCCGGAACCCAACACCATCGTCCAGTACTTCAAGGATGACGCCACAGCTGGCAACGGCGCCAAAAGCGGCGTTATCCACGGCAAGGGCGTGCTGAACAACTGCATCAGCGAGCTTCTGATGCAGCGCCTGGGGGAGCTGGGGATCAAAACGCACTTCATCAGGCGCCTGAACATGCGCGAGCAGCTCGTCCACGCTGTGGAGATCATCCCCCTGGAGGTGGTCATCCGCAATGTTGTGGCTGGCTCCCTGGCCAAGCGCTTTGGGCTGGAGGAGGGTGCGCGCCTGCCCCGCCCCTTGATTGAGTTTTATTACAAAAGTGACGCTCTGGGCGACCCGCTGGTCTCTGAAGAGCACATCACCACCTTTGAATGGGCCTGCCCGCACGACCTGGACGAAATCTGCGCCCAGAGTATGCGCATCAACGATTATCTGTGCGGGCTGTTCGCTGGCGTTGGCATCCAGCTGGTCGATTTCAAGCTGGAGTTCGGGCGCCTGTGGGAAGGTGAGGAGATGCGCATCGTCCTGGCTGACGAAATCTCACCAGACAATTGCCGCCTGTGGGACATGCGCACCCAGGAGAAGCTGGACAAGGACCGCTTCAGGCGTGACTTGGGCGGTGTTGAGGAAGCCTACCAGGAGGTGGCGCGCCGCCTGGGCATCATGCCTGAGGGCGTGCGCCCTGAAGCTGCCCCTGGGCAGGGCAAGCGCAAAGACAAGGGAGGGAACTGAACCATGAAAATCCGCGTGTTTGTTTCACTGCGCGAAGGCGTGCTTGACCCGCAAGGTAAAGCTGTGGGCCACGCCCTTGATTCACTGGGGTTCAAAGGGCTTGGCGATGTGCGCATCAGCCGCGTCATCGATATTGAGGCCCCCCAGGGCACCACAGAGGCCGAAGGGCTGAAGCTGGGGGAAGCCATGGCCAAGCGCCTGCTGGCCAATGAAGTGATTGAGGACTACCGGGTGGAGACAAGCGCATGATGGACCGTGACATAAACACCCATGACATGACTGCCCGTGACATGAACGCCCCTTCCCGTTTCAGCACCCCCTCTTGGAAGGGTGCCAAGCGCGCCTTCAAGGCTCTGCTTGGTGGTTGCGCCCTGGCTGCCGCCGTGGGGCTGGCTGGCGCCCAGCCTGCCCACGCCCAGCGCATCTCCCACTTGACGGGGCAGATGCTGCAGAAAATCTGCACCAACCAGCATGAGGTCGCCATGTGCGACGCCTACATCTCTGGCGTGATGGACGGCGAGGTCTGGGCGCGCGATTTCGCCACGTTCGAGCACGCCCCAGCGCCGGTGGCGTTCTGCGTGCCCGTCAGCCAGAACATCCGCACCGTGCGCAACGTGTTCCTGGCCTGGATCTCCGCCCACCCTGACGGCAACGAGCAGCAAGCAGGCAAGGTCGTTTACCGCGCTTTGCATGATAACTTCCCCTGCAGTGGCAGCGCCAGCGGCATGCCGGGAGGCGCCAAGTGAAGGCTGGCGTCATCCTCTTTCCAGGCACCAACCGCGAGCGCGACATGGTGGACGCCCTGGAGCGCGTCAGCGGCCACAGGCCGCGCCTCATCTGGCATGGCGAGCAGCAGCTGGACGGGCTTGACCTTGTGGTGCTGCCTGGCGGCTTCAGCTTCGGCGACTATCTGCGCAGCGGCGCCATGGCGGCGCATTCCCCCATTATGCAGGCCGTGCGGGATTTTGCGGCCAAGGGCGGCCATGTTCTTGGCGTGTGCAACGGCTTCCAAATCCTGACAGAAGCCGGGCTGCTGCCTGGGGCGCTGCTGCGCAATGCTTCTATGCGCTTCCTTTCCCAGGACTGCCACCTCCGGGTGGAGAACGCCACAAGCCCCTTCACCAGCAAATGGCGCCAAGGCGATGTTTTCCGCGCCCCCCTGGCCCATGGTGATGGCAACTACGCAGCCAGCCCGGAAACCCTGCGCCGCCTTGAGGGGGAAGGCCGCATTGCTTTTCGCTACTGCGCCCCTGACGGCACGGTGGATGAACGCGACAGCGCCACCAACCCCAATGGCAGCCTTGGCGCCATCGCTGGCGTGCTGAGCGCCAACCAGCGCGTGTGCGGCTTTATGCCCCACCCTGAAAACATGACTGACCCCGCCCTGGGGCCAACCGATGGCGTGCCCCTTTTCCAAAGCCTTGTGGAGGCCCTGCTGGCATGAGCGGCACAAACCACCAGAAAACACCCGCCCTCCCTGTTGTTGACGCAGCCCTTGGCGCCTCCTTCGGGCTGACGGCTGGCGAGTATGACAAGACGCTGGCCATCATGGGGCGCACCCCCAGCCTGACGGAGTTGGGCATTTTCTCCGTGATGTGGTCTGAGCACTGCTCCTACAAATCATCGCGCAAGCACTTGCGCGGTCTGCCCACCAAGGCGCCCTGGGTCATCCACGGCCCTGGGGAGAACGCGGGCGTTGTGGACATCGGCAATGGCTTGGCTGCCGTCTTCAAAATGGAGAGCCACAACCACCCCTCCTTCATTGAGCCTTACCAAGGCGCTGCCACCGGCGTTGGTGGCATCCTACGCGATGTTTTCACCATGGGCGCGCGCCCTGTGGCCAATTTGAACGCGCTGCGCTTTGGCAGCCCCACCAACCCCGACACGCGCCGTGTGGTGGATGGCGTTGTGCGCGGCATTGGCGGCTATGGCAACTGCGTTGGCGTGCCGACTGTGGGGGGGGAGGTCAACTTTCACCCCAGCTACAACGGCAACCCGCTGGTCAATGCCATGACGGTGGGCATCGCGCCTAAGGACCGCATTTTCCTCTCCGCTGCGGCTGGGGTGGGTAATCCTGTGGTTTATGTCGGCTCCCGCACGGGGCGGGACGGCATCCATGGCGCCACTATGGCTTCAGCTGAGTTTGACGAGGAATCAGAAGCCAAGCGCCCCACCGTCCAGGTGGGCGACCCCTTTACGGAAAAGCTGCTGATTGAGGCGTGCCTGGAGCTGATGGCAACAGACGCTGTCATCGCCATTCAGGACATGGGGGCAGCCGGCCTGACCTCCTCAGCTGTGGAGATGGCGAGCAAAGGCGGTGTCGGCATCGATCTGGACCTGGACAACGTCCCCCAGCGCGAAAAGGGCATGACGGCTTATGAGATGATGCTCTCTGAAAGCCAGGAACGCATGCTCATGGTGCTGCGCCCCGACCGCACAGCGGAGGCGGAGCGCATTTTCCGCAAATGGGGTCTTGAATGCGCCGTTATCGGCACCTTGACTGACACAGGCCATATCGTGGTGCGCCGCAATGGCGTGGTGGAAGCCGACATCCCCTTGGGCCCGCTTGCTGACGAAGCCCCCCTTTACGACCGCCCCACAGCCCCCACGCCAGAGCAGCCAACCCTGGCTGCGCCTGAGGACAGCGTTGGCGTTCTGCCAGCGCTGGAGAAGTTGCTGGGCAGCCCTGACCTGGCCTCGCGCGATTGGGTGCGCAACCAGTATGACAGCGGCGTTGGCGGCCAGACCATGCGCGTGCCAGGCGGCGCTGACGCGGCTTTGGTGCGGGTGGCTGGCACCAACACCGCTCTGGCCATCACGGCTGACTGCACGCCGCGCTACTGCCAGGCCAGCCCGCGCACAGGCGGCGCGCAGGTGGTGGCTGAAGCGTGGCGCAACATCACAGCCACAGGTGCGCGCCCCCTGGCGGTGACGGACAACCTCAATTTCGGCAGCCCTGAGAACCCCGTCATCATGGGGCAGTTCGTTGACGCGCTTAAAGGCATGGGGGAGGCCTGCCGCGTTCTGGACTTCCCTGTCGTCAGCGGCAATGTTTCCCTCTACAACGAAACGCGCGATGCTGAGGGCAGGCCAGCGGCCATTCTGCCAACGCCCGCCATCGGCGCCATCGGGCTTTTGGACGACCTGGCCCACGCCACAGGCTTCGCCCTGCAGCCTGGCCAGGCTTTGGTGGAGGTTGGCACTAACCAGGGCTGGCTTGGTCAGTCGCTATGGCTGCGTGAAATCCAGGGCCGTGAGGAAGGCGCCCCACCGCCTGTTGATTTGGCACAGGAGAGGCGCCATGGCGACTTCATCCGCCAGGCCATCGCTGGGGGGTTGGTCAAGGCCTGCCATGACGTCTCTGATGGTGGGCTTTTGGTGGCCATTGCCGAAATGGCGCTTGGCAGCCCCCAGGGCGCTGGCGCAGGGCCAGGCGTTGGCGTGAAGTTGGACGCCCCCCCCGCCACCATCCCCCCCCATGCTTATTGGTATGGGGAGGACCAGGGGCGTTACGTTGTGGCGCTGAACCCTGGGGACGTGGAAACCTTCACCAAAATGGCCGGGCAGGCGGGCGTGCCCGTTCGCACCCTTGGCACAGTGGGGGGGGAGGCCATTACCCTCCAAGGCCAGAGCATTCCCCTCGCCACGCTGCGCCAGCGCAGCGAGGCCTTCTTCCCCACGTTGATGGAGGTGCGCTGACATGCCCATGAAAGCGAGTGTCGTCCTCAAAACACTGCAGGACGCCTTCCCTGAAGGGCAGGTCAGCCTGCAGCCCCTAGCTACGGATGGCGACCATTACGCCTGCACCGTTATCAGCGAGCGCTTCAGGGGGGTGCCACGCGTGCGCCAGCACCAGATGGTCTATGACGCCTTTGGCGGGCGCATCGGCACAGAGCTGCACGCCCTGGCCGTCAAGACCGCCGTGCCTGACGCCACGCCTGACGCTAGCTGATAGAAGCCAGGTTGGGGCGTGGCTGGGGCTTGCAAGCCCTGGGCGCGCTCCCCATGTTGCCCTTTAAAGGGTACCAGGGAGGTTTCATTTACCAGCCCCCAGCGCTAAGCTGGCCCCAGCAGCACCAATCCCTTGCCACCCTCCCCCAATCCCAACACCTATTCCCAACAAAGGCCGAATCGCATGCCCAACAGCACACCCATCGCCCAGACCATCCAGAAGTTGATCACGGAAAATCCCGTGATGCTGTTCATGAAAGGCGACCGCAACCATCCCCAGTGTGGCTTTTCTGCCCGTGTGGTGCAGATTCTCAACCAAATGGGCGTCCCTTACGGGACGTGCAATGTCCTGGAAAGCGCCGAGATGCGCCAGGGCATCAAGGACTTCTCCCAGTGGCCCACCGTGCCCCAGCTCTACGTGAAAGGTGAGTTCATCGGGGGTTGCGACATCACCACCGACATGTTCCAGAATGGTGAGCTTGAGGCCCTTATGGCGGAAAAAGGCATCAAGGCCGCATCTTGACCGCATGAGGGGGCATGATTTGCGCAAAGCCGGTTTAACTTGACCCCTCCCTGCTTCGGGCGCTTTATGAAATCTTCAAAAGCATGTCCGCAACAGCAGGAGAGCAAACCCCATGCGGAATTGGAAAATCTTGTCCCTGGTGGGCGCGTTCGGTGTTGGCCTGGCTTTGGTGGCTTTGGCCAAGCCCGCCCACGCTGACCGTATCATCAGCGATTACGAGGCCAGCAAGCTGACCTTCAGCGCGCTGACCGCCACCCCTCACCGCGCCCACCGCCATGTAGCGCTGCATATGGCTGGTTTCCACCGCAGTGCTGGCCATGCCCATGGCGCTGCGCGCCTGCGCACGGTTTCCTACCACCGCGCCAGCAGCCACGCCCACGCTTCCCATGCAGCCCATGCTGCGCACCATCTGTCCCTGCATAAGCCAAGCCACCGCCGCCACGGCTGATTGCCCTGCCAGGACAGCACCGCTTCCCGCCCCCTTGTTGGGGCGCTAAGGCGGCAGAGGACTTTTGCAAGCACCCCGCTAGCAGCACCGTGGCTGCGCGGGGTGTTTTGTTTGTGTGCTTCAAAAATCAGGCTGGTAGATATTGGCTAAGTGCAGGTGGCGCCCCTGGGCGTCAAATATCATGCAGTCCAGCCGGGCTTCCGGGCGGACCCATTCAGGGTGCTGGGCCAGAACCACCCCCAGCGCGCTGTGAAGGCGCCTAAGCTGCCCTGGGCGCAGGGCGTGGGCGGCCCCCTCCAGTGTGGGGCGCGCTTTGACCTCCAGCGCCACAAGGGTGGTTGGGCTGGTCAGAAGCAAGTCAATCTCCCCCGCTTGGCGCCCAGCAGGGCGCAGGCGCTGGGCCAGAACCTGCCAGCCAGCCTGTTGCATGATGTGGGCTGCGCGCCCCTCCATAGCCAGGCCGCGCTGCTGGGCCAGCGCACCGCGCCTGCGCTGGCTTGGGGTTGCGTTCACTGCTTGCGCAGGTGGCGGGCGGCCTCAACGGCGAAATAAGTCAGAATGCCGTTGCAGCCAGCGCGCTTGAAGGCCAGCAGGCTTTCCATCATGGCCTTGTCAGCGTCCAGCCAGCCTTTGTCCATGGCGGCCTTGAGCATGGCATACTCCCCAGAGACCTGATAGGCGAACAGCGGCACCGGGAAGCGTTCATGCACGCGCGCGATGACGTCAAGGTAAGGCATGCCTGGCTTGACCATAATCATGTCGGCGCCCTCAGCGATGTCCAGGGCGACCTCGCGCAGGGCCTCGCCTGAATTGGCGGGGTCCATCTGGTAGGTTTTCTTGTCGCCAGCCAACAGCGCGCCAGAGCCTACAGCCCCCCTGAACGGCCCATAAAAAGCTGAGGCGTACTTGGCCGCGTAGGACATCAGGCGCGTTGTGCCAAGGCCAGCGCCGTCCAAGGCTGTGCGGATGGCGCCAATGCGCCCGTCCATCATGTCTGAAGGGGCGATAACGTCAAAGCCAGCTTGCGCCTGCAGGACGGCCATCTGGCATAGGATAGCCACTGATTCATCATTGAGGACGCAGCCCCCCTCCCCCAGCAAGCCGTCCTGGCCGTGGCTTGTGTAGGGGTCCAGCGCCACATCGCCAATCAAGCCCATGTGCGGGTAGGCTTCCTTGAGGGCGCGCGCGCCGCGGCACATGAGGTTGTCAGGGTTCAGCGCTTCTGAGCCGTTGGCGTCCCGCTTGCCCTCTGGCGTGACGGGGAACAGCGCCAGGGCCGGCACCCCAAGGGAGGCGGCCTCCGCCACGTGCTCAGCCAGTCTGTCTGGGCTGACGCGCACTTGCCCTGGCATAGTGGGGATGGCCTCGCGCACGCCATGGCCTTCGCAAACGAACAGGGGCCAGATGAGATCGTCAACATGAAGGCGGTTTTCAGCCACCAGGCGCCTGGTGAAGTCGTCATGGCGGTTGCGCCTGAGGCGCGTGTGGGGAAACTGGCCGTTCATGGGGCGCTCCTCAAAAGTTGTCCTGCAGCAAGGCTGTGCTGGCAATAGGTGACCTAGCTGTGGCTGGGGCGCAAAGGCCCCGTACCGCCTAGCCACGGCCACGGCCGGTCACTTGTTCAGCTGACTGTGCCTCATGCCGTAGCAGAGATAAACCACCAGCCCCGCCAGCAGCCACAGGAACAGCTGCAGCCATGTGCGCCCGTCCATGGAGGCCATCACCACGCTGCAGCACAGAACGCCAAGCGCCGGAATAACCCACGGCCCCCCCGGCACCCGGAAGGAGCGTTGGGCGGTGGGGTTGGTGTGGCGCATGATCATCACGCCAGCGCACACCAGCACAAAGGCCAGAAGCGTGCCGATGGACGTCATGTTGCCAAGGACGCGCAGCGGCACGAAGGCCGCCAGCAAGGCTGCCAGCGTGGCTGAGACCACAACGGCGACCCAGGGGGTCTGCGTGCTTTTGGTCATAGCGCTGAAAGCTGGTGGCAAAAGGCCGTCATCAGCCATGGCGGTGAGGATGCGGCTCTGCCCCAGCAGCAGGCCGTAAACCACGGAGATGTAGCCAATGGTGATGCCAAGCTTCACGAACTGCCCCAGGGCCCTTTGGTGGGCGGCGTTCATGGCCGTGGCCACGGGGTTGGGGTCGTTGGCGAGCTGCGCCCAGGGCACCACCCCCACCAGAACGAAGGCAAAAATAACGTAGATGATAGCGCAGGCCGCCACCGTCCCCAGAAGGCCGATGGGGATATTGCGCTGGGGGTTTTTGGTTTCCTTGGTCATGGTGGAGACGACCTCGAAACCGATGAAGGCGAAGAACACCATGCCGGCCGCGCGCATGATGCCGCTCCACCCCAGGGCGCCGAACACGCCTGTATTGGCTGGCACGAAGGGGGTGAAGTGCCCCTTGTCCAGGAAAGGCACGCACAGCGCGACAAAGGCTAGGAGCACCAGCACCTTGAGGATGACCAAAATGGTGTTGACGCGCGCCGACTGCCTGGTGCCGCGCAGCATCAACAGCGTGACGGCCAGAACGATGACTACGCTTGGCGCGTTGAGCCAGCCATGCGCCACCGTGCCATCGCTGAGCGTAACCAGGCTGCCGGGGCTTGCCGTCAAGCGCGGGTCGAGTTGCAGCCCCCACCCCCCCAGCAAAGAGCGCACATAGCCAGACCAGCTGGAAGCCACAGCGGCCGCGTTGACGGTGTATTCCAGCATCAGGTCCCAGCCGATGACCCAGGCCGCCAACTCCCCAAGGGAGGAGTAGGCGTAGGAATAGGAGGAGCCGCTTGTGGGAATCATCCCAGCTAGTTCAGCGTAGCACAGCCCAGCGAAAGCGCAGGCGATGGCCGCGATGAGGAAGGAGAGCGTCACAGCAGGCCCAGCGTAGGACCCAGCCGCGATGCCCGTCAGCGAGAACAGCCCAGCGCCCACGGTCACGCCAATGCCCAGCGCCACCAGGTGCCAAGCGCTGAGGACGCGCCTGTGCGGTTCAGCGTCCACGGTGGCTGGGGGGGGTACAGGCTTGATGCGCCAGAAGGGGTGGGTCATGGTTGCTCTCCTGCGTAGGGGCACGGTGTTGGGGCGGCCATGGCACGTGTCAAAGCTTTTCTGGGGGGGCTGCCCACCAAAAACAGCGCCAGAATGGTTGGGGGACCGTTCTGGCGCTGGCCTGGGGTGTTGGGCAAAAGCCTTCCCCCTGAAAAACAGGGGCCGCGCCAAGATAGACGGAAAGGGGCGCTGCGCCTATAGAGGAGTGCGTTGGCGGCGTGCGCCATGGCACTATGTGAACGTTCTTTAACGCGCACACGCCGCCCCCACCTGCCCAGAGGCCCCCGCCCCCTTGCCGGAGACACGCAGCATGACCACCCATGACAGCCAGGCGACCCAGGCGTTCTTCCACGCCAGCCTGAATGAGCGCGACCCCGAAACCGCCGCCATCCTCAACCAGGAACTTAAACGCCAGGCAGACGGCATTGAGCTGATCGCCTCTGAGAACATGGCCTCCCAGGCTGTGATGGAGGCCCAAGGGTCCGTCCTGACCAACAAGTACGCTGAAGGCCTGCCTGGCAAGCGCTACTATGGCGGCTGCGTTGACGTGGACAAGGTGGAGAACCTGGCCATTGAGCGCCTGAAAAAGCTGTTCGGCGTCCAGTACGCTAACGTCCAGCCCCACAGCGGCGCCAACGCCAACCAGGCCGCCTTCATGGCGCTGGTCAAGCCTGGCGACACCATCCTGGGCATGAGCTTGGCTGCTGGCGGCCACCTGACGCACGGTGCGGCCCCCAACTATTCAGGCAAGTGGTTCAAGGCTGTGCAGTACGGCGTGCGTAAAGATGACGGGCGCCTTGATTATGATGAGATGGAGCGCCTGGCGCGTGAGCACAAACCGAGCCTGATCGTGGCTGGTGCCTCCGCCTACCCGCGTGAGATTGACTTTGCGCGCTTCCGCCGCATCGCTGACGAGGTGGGCGCTGCCCTGATGGTGGACATGGCCCACTACGCAGGCCTGGTCGCCACGGGCCTCTACCCCAGCCCGGTGCCCTTTGCTGACATCGTCACCACCACCACGCACAAGACCTTGCGTGGCCCGCGCGGCGGCGTTGTAATGACCAACAATCCCGACATCGCCAAGAAGCTCAACTCAGCCGTGTTCCCAGGGCTGCAGGGCGGCCCGCTGATGCAGGTCATCGCTGGCAAGGCCGTAGCATTTGGGGAGGCTCTGAAGCCAGACTTCAAGGCTTACCAGCAGCGTGTCCTGGCCAATGCGCGCGCCCTTTCAGACGAACTTGCCAAGCGCGGCTTTGACATCGTCTCAGGCGGGACGGACTGCCACCTCATCCTGGTGGACCTGCGCCCTAAGGGCGTCACCGGCAAAGTGGCTGAGAACCTGCTTGAGCGCGCAGGCATCACAGCCAACAAAAACGCCGTCCCCTTCGACCCTGAAAAGCCCTTCGTGACGTCAGGCCTGCGCCTGGGCAGCCCTGCTGCCACCACGCGCGGCTTTGGGGAGGGGGAGTTCCGCGACATCGCCCGCATGATTGACGAAGTTCTGAGCGCTGGCGATGACGAAGCCACCATCCAGAAAGTGCGCGCTGAGGTAGAAGCGCTGTGCAAGCGCTTTCCCATCTACAGCCACGCCTGGGCCTGATAGCAGCCTAAGTCACCTGTTCACGCCCCTGCTGTTCAGGCGGGGGCTGGGACGATGCGCACCTTTTGCCCTGTGCGCCGCTCCACCTCGCGCAGGGCGAAGCGGTCTTCAGGGCTGAGGAGGGACAGCGCGTTGCCCCGCCTGCCTGCACGCGCCGTCCTGCCAATGCGGTGGATGTAAAGCTCGGCGCTGGCGGGCAGCCCCATGTTGATGACCTGACCAACGCCATCGATGTCCAGCCCGCGCGCCGCCACGTCTGTGGTCACCAGAACGCCGGCGGGCGCCTGGCTGAAATGGGCCAGCGCTGCTTTACGCGCCCCCTGCGCCAAATCGCCGTGGAGTGCTACGCTGTCCTGGCCAGCGCGCGCCAGCAGGTCGTTCAGGCGCCGTGCCTCCCGCTTGGTATTGACGAAGACGATAGTGCGTGAAGCCCCCCCAGCCGTGCCGCCTTTGCGCCCGTCATGGCGCTGGCCTGCTTGCAGCTTAGCCAAGATGGCTGGCAGTGCACCCTCCCGCACAGCTTGGTTGATGAACATGGCTTGCTGGCGGATGGTGGCTGGCAGGGGGGCGTCCACCGTTAGGTCAAGCTGCACGGGGTTGCGGGTGACGGTGCGCGCGAAATCCATAAAGCCAGGCTGCAGCGTGGCGGAGCAGAACACCGTTTGCTGGCGGTTTTCCAAATAGGGCGCAAGCGCCGTCATGGCTTCGGAGAACTCGTCATCTAGAAGGCGGTCGGCTTCATCAAGTACCAGGTGGGTGACGCCGTCCAGGACAAGCGCGCCTTGCTGGGCCAGGTCTAGGATGCGCCCAATGGTGCCGACCACCACATCTACACCACCAGCCAGCCCTTCCACCTGGCGCTGCCTATCAAGCCCGCCACACACAACGCGCGTGCGCAGCCCCATGTGCCGGCCAAGTTGGCGGCTGACGCCGGCAGTCTGGGTGGCCAGGTCGCGCGTGGGCGCCAGCACCAGGACGCGTGGCGTGCGCTCCCCCGCAGCCTCAGCTTCAGCTTGTTCAAGCTGGCTCATGATAGGCAGGAGGAAAGCAGCCGTTTTGCCAGACCCCGTAGGCCCCACCAGCAAGGCATCCCGCCCTGCAGCCAACGTGGGGATGACGCTTTGCTGGATGGACGTTGGCTTGCTGAACCCGGCAGCAGCCGCTGCCGCGCAGGCTTGGGGGGAGAGGCCAAGGGCCGCGAAGCTCTGGGGGCCTTCAGCAACGTTTGGTGGGGAAGGCGTGGAGGAAAGGTCAGGCGTGGCACTGCTCGTGGCGCTAGCAGGGGTGCTGTCAGGTGAAGAAATGGTCATGCTGTGTTTCTTGCCACATCAGGGCGCTATCGTGGATAGATTTCAAAAGGCTTGGCAGGAAAAAGCACTGCTGTTGGGAACGCTGGGCCACCATCCTGCCCTTGCCCAAGGGAACCACAACGGGAAAAGGCGTGAAAGCCCCATGTCATCACCCCTCCATGCCCTTTTGGTGGCTGAGGATTTCGCTGGGATGAAAACCCAAGCCACCGCCCTGGCGGAACGCGCCGCCATGGTGGGGCATTGGCGCCCCGTGCCCCCCAGGCCAGCAGGGATCTGGGGGTGGCGCCTGCCAGGGCGCGGTCTGCTGGGGCGTTGGGGGCTGGGCAAGGCGCAGCGCCAATGGCTGGATGGCCTGGCTGCGCAGCAGGCTGCCCTGCCCCCTCATCAGCGCTGGCGCTGCATCCTGGCTGTGGGGGGGCGCGGTGGGGCTATGGGGCTTTGGGTTGGCAAGCGGCTTGGCCTGCCTGTGGTGGCTGTGCAGGACCCGCGCCGCCAACGCTGGCGCTACCGCTTAATTGTGGCCTGCCGCCATGATGGCCTGCCCCCCAGCCAAGCGAAAGCGGCAGGCCTTGGCGGCGGAGGCGCCCCAAGGGCTGCAGTAACTGTGGTGCGCACGGCGCTTCACGCTGTGACGCCCGCCAAGCTGCGCCAGGCCGCCCAGCAGGGGCCGTGGCCAGCACGCCTTGCAGCGCTCAAAGGGGGGCGGCGTCTTCTGGGGGTGCTGTTGGGCGGTCCTAATGGGCGTTACCGCTTTGGCGGGGCTGAGGGGGGGGCGCTTGCTGCCAAGCTAGCCCAGTTCATGAAGCGCCATGACGTTGCTTGCATGGTCACCTGGTCGCGCCGCACAGATAAGGCGGCCCTGGCTGCGCTGCGCGCCCACCTTGAACCGCTTGGCGCCTGCTTCGCTGGGCCGCCCGGGGGCCCAGGCGTGCAGGAAAGCCAGCCAGGCAGCCAAAGCGCTGCTCACCAGCAGGCACCCACCCCAGGCGCCAACCCCTATATGGCCATGCTGGCGCTGTGTGACGCCCTAGCTGTGACGGTGGACAGCGTTTCCATGATTTCGGAAGCTGTGGCCACCACCCGTCCCGTCAGCCTGCTGGCGCTGCCTGGGCGTTCGCGCCGCATGGAGCGCTTCCACGCCATGCTGGCGCGGCAAGGGCGCGTGCAACCCCTGCTAGCACAGCCTTACGATTTCGCCCCAGCCCAACCGCTTGATGACGGCGCCTTGGCCGCCACTGCCCTCCTGCGCGCACTGGGGGCCCCGCCCACGTCCTTTCCTGTACCAAGCCACCTTTTGAAGGCAGAACATCATGGTTGACGTCACCACATGGGACCGCAGCGGCGGTAATGTCATCTACAAAGCTTTGACGCACCCCCTGGCTGTGGCGCCGCTGCGCGCCTTGGAGGGGGCCCTAGCTGGGCGGCGCTTTGCGGTTTATGACCCAGAGGGCATGTTGCCTACCCTGCTTGCTTTTCACCCAGGGCTGCGGCCAGCAGCCATCCTCACCCACGACAGCCTGGCCGTTGGGCGTGATGACGGCCATGGCGGCACCCTCCTGCCCCTGACGGCCCTTATGGGGGATGGGGAGAGGGGTAGCCCAAAAGCGCTTGAAGGGGTGGAGGATGTTCTGGCCCTCTCCTTTGACGGGCCGCGCATGGCTGAACGCTTTAAGGCCATCCTGGGGGGGCGCACGCTTCACACCCTGGCTGCGGCGCGCCTGCCTGAAAGTTGGCTTGAGCGCGACAAGCCCTATTTGGACAAGGGGCATTTCGTCACCAACTTTGCTTTTTTCCGTGATGACGGGCGCTTCTCCACACGTTTGACTACGGCCGACTACTGGTCTGGCTATGGTGCGCGCAACCTGCGCTACTGGTTCCGCCTGATGGATGCTCAGGGCCAGACCTTGGCTGAGTGGGAACACCCCATCACCAGCCCAGGCGCCACCGTGGTGGTGGACAGCACTGAGGTGCGCAGGCGCTTTGGCCTTGGGCCGTTCACGGGGCAGCTTTTCGTCCACGTTATCGGTGCGCGCGGCCATGACGTTTTGAAATACGCGCTCGACACCATCGGCAAGCCGGGGGAGGACAGCCTCTCCGTCACCCATGACGCCAACCCCTGGCCAGCAGGCCGCTATGGTTCCCTGCCAGCGCCGCGCGCTGGGGAGGAGCTGGTGGTATGGGTGCAGAACAGCCACGGCACCGCCATCCCTGACGGCGCCATCACCTTCAACCCCATGGGTGTGGCAGCGGAGGGCGCGCCTATGCCTGGCGGCCCCCTTGGCCCCTATGCCACGCGCGCGGTGGATGTGGGCGCTCTTCTGCCCAACACGCGCTGGCCAGCCCAGATAGAGACGCGCGCTGGCCACCATATCGTCCGCCCGCGTTACGAGATGACGCCGCATGGTGGCCAAGGCGCGGCCCAAGAAGGCCAGGGCGGGGCTGGACTGACGCGCATCGCCCACCTCAACGTCATGCGTGCTGACATCAAGCCGGACCCGGCGCTAGAAGCCATGCCAGCCGTCATGGGGCGCGGCTTCCTCATGCCGTTCCCCGTCTTAGACCCCAAGAGCCACGAGACCTGGTTCCAGCCCAACCCGATGAGCGAAGCCCTGGAAAGCCTGCCAGCCAGGCTGGACGTCTTCGACCAGGCAGGCACGCTTAAGGCAAGCCATTTCCTGGGCAATTTGCCGCGCGCCTTCAAAGGGGCCTGGCCTGTGCATGAATGGACGGACGCCCCAGGCCATGCCGAGCTCGTCTATGATTTCAGCGCTGGCGGCGTGGCTGACGGTTGGCCCCACGGCATGGCGCGCTACCGCCATAAAGCCACAGGCCATGAGGCCGAAAGCAGCTTTGGTGGCCACATCTACAACAGCTTGATGACGTGGCGCAGCGAACCGCAATCCTACGCTGGCCCCCCACCTGGGCTGAGCACGCGCATTTTCCTCAAGCTGGGGCATGGTGCGCAGGGCCGGGCGCTTACCAGCTTCTGCTGCCTCATCCACCCTGTTTCAGGGGAGGGGGGGGCGCCTTCTCAAACGGAACTGCGCCTCCATGGGGCTGACGGCGCGCTGATTGCGGTTAAGACCCTCAGCGTGCCGCCCAGGGGATCGTTGATGCTGCGCCCCCATGAACTGTTCAGCGCCAGCGACATCAGCCAGGCGGCGGATGGCTACGTGATGCTGCGCGACCGCACGTGCCGCCTGTTCGGCTATCACGGGCTGGAGGACAGCGCGGGGCGCTTCTCACTCGACCATATGTTCGGTTTCTGAAATCCGGTTCCCGGCAGGGCTGTGTCCAAGTGTTGGCATTTACAGACTCTTGTTAAGGTATTTTGGCCTGGGGATGCCTTCATGACATGCACTGCACCTGCCAGAAAGCATCTCTTTGCCGCATTGCTGGCAACGAGGTAGTGCACCTTGGTAAAATCAACTTTGATGACAACGCTGATTTGGCACGCAAACTGTTCCGCATGGTCAATCTGATTGTTGAGAAAGCCATTTCCGACCCTCAAGAGTTGGCTGAAACATGGGATTACATGCCTGAACAGGCGCGCCTTGCGGTGGAGAAACGCGATGCCATAGCCAACAACCCCCAGGCCAAACCCGCTTCTTAAACGGGCAGGGCTGAGGACGCTTTGGGCCAGGATGGTTCTGGGTGGCTCAAGGGGTGCTGGGGATGGGGGTAGTTCCTGAAGCCGCTTCAGGCACGCTGGTGGTTTGGATAGTGAACAAACGCATGGGGTAGGCGATCTTGTCATGCCCATGGTTGAAGGGCGCCGCCCTGTCCAGTTGGGAGACGGGCATCCACAGCTTGCCGTCAGCATCGAGGAACTGCGCGTCCGTCCAGTGCAGCTGGGGGCTGGCCGCCAGGGTGGTAATAGTGCCGCTTGGGCTGCGCATCTGCTCTGTATCATCACGCAAATTGCTGAAGTAAAGGTTGCCAGCCCCGTCCATAGCGGTGCCCCCCACAGGTGGCATATCAGCCCAGGGCCGCACCTGCGCTGCAAGCTGGTCGGGGGTGAGGGTGGGGTCCTCCAGCGCGGCTGTGGGCACTTTCGACCAGGGCCCTTCAAGCGTGCCGAAATACAGCCACGCGCCGTCCGGGCTGACCTCAAGCGGGTCTGTGTTGATGAGCAACGGCGCGCCGTTGGCTTTGCGTACAATGGTGGTGCTGGCAGGAATGGCCCCTGGCGGCGTTTGGGGCGTGGGGGCTGGCACCACGATGGGGCGCCCAGGCTGGGCCGTTGTGGCTGGCACGTTGTCGAGAACGCGGCGGCCTTGGCCCGTTTCCATGTTCAGCACCAGCAGGCCAGGATTGCCTGCGTCCGTCAGGAAGGCGAAGGGGGGGTGGAAGCGGATGTCGTCAATGTAGCTTCCAGGCCGCGCCAAGGCGGGGCCTAAGGGGTAGAGGCGCTTGAGCGCGCCTGTGCGCCCATCAAAGCGGATGAGCTTGGCGGCGTGCGGCAGGGGGCCAGCGCCGAAAACGGGCGTTCCTGTGTCCACCACCCACAAATCACCGTCTGGGCTGAGGTGGAGGGCGTTGACATTAACGAAGCTGTGGCTGGGGTCATGGCCAGGGCGCCAGGCGTTCCAGGCAGCGTCTGGCCAGGGTGTTTGGGCGTGCGCGCTGGTGGCGGCCACAGAAAGGAAGGGTAAGTCGGCCTTGGCAGGCCATGCCCAGCGCGGCCCGCCCACAATGGTCTGCCCGCGGAAACGCGCCACCGCGTTCCACACCATGCGGTCGCTTTGCGCTTGCTGGCGCAGGCTGGGCTGGAGGGTGGATAGCTGGCCAGCGCCCTGCTGGGCCGTACTCTGGGCTTTAGGGGCGCCTGCAGTTATGCCCACGGCCAGGCCAAGGGCGGCAAGCGTTGCCAGGGCTTTGATGGGGCTGGGGATGGTTGATGGTGGCATGGCCATGAAATCCTGCTTGTAAGGGGTGAGTGGGTGGGTTTGGGGTGCTGTTGGCCCATGCTCACCCTCCAAGGGGTGGCTGGCAATTAGGCACAATTTTGTTTCCTGTTGCCTGCGCGCCAGCCAGCCTTAGAATGGCCAAACCACCTGTTGGCCAAGGGAAGGAAAAAGCCAGCACACCAACACCAAGCACCACCAGTACCAAGCAAGGACCCAAGGATCTGAAGACCATGGCCACCATGAAGGACAGGAACGCAGCCACCAGGCCAACCCCCCGGAACGCGGAGCAAGCCCCCGCCGTGCCAGCGCGCAGGCGCCGCCACCCCCACCCTGCCCCCAGCCCAGCCTGCGCTGTGGAAGCGACCCTTTCGCTGATTGACGGCAAATGGAAAGGCTCCGTCCTGTGGCACCTGCTGAAGGGCCCGCAACGCTTTGGCGAGCTGCGCCGCCTGATGCCGCGCGTCACCCAGCGCATCCTCACCAACCAATTGCGTGAGCTAGAGGAGGACGGCTTGGTCCTGCGGGAGGTCTTCCCTGTGGTGCCTTTGCGGGTGGAGTATTCGCTCACCCCCCTGGGGCAGTCGCTGGCCACTGTGCTGGGCAGCCTGAAGGCCTGGGGGGATGAGCATGAGGATTTTTGGCAGGATGGGGCTGACCCCAAATCCCTTGGCGCTGACGCGCGCGAGGCCCAGAAACCTTATCAAGGCTGAAAAATTGGTTTGAAGAGCCGGGCTGAATAACCAAGCCTGCAACCCAGCGCTGGTTGGGCATCCTCAAGGGCTGGAATGTGCCGCGGTGCCGCTATACCGCCACTCGCCTTCAGGCCCTGGCGTTAGCCTGAAGGGCAAAACGCCCAGCGTGGTGTGGCAGGAAAAGAGCCGGGGCGCTGGCCAGCCCCAGGCTGATCTGGGGGCGTTCAGCGTACCCTTTAAGGCATGGGCGCAGGCTTGCCTGCGGGTTTCTCAGCACGCTTTCCAGCATGGCCACCCTCAGCTTCCAAAGGGTAGCGCGTTTCCCAACCGCCCCCCAGCGCCTGGTAAAGCCTGGCCACAGCGGAGGCGACGTCAGCATGGGCGCGCACGAGCGTCTCATGCGAGGTCAGAAGGGCGTTCTGCAGCGTCAATACGTTCAGGAAGTCGCCAGAGCCCTCAGCGTATTGCAACTGGGCGATGCGCACGGCCTCCTGGTTGTCGCGCACGGCCGCCTGCAGGCGCTGGCGTTGGCGCTGGGCGCTGGCGAAGTCCGCCATGGCGTCAGCCACTTCGCGCCAGGCGCCCAGGACGGTGTCCTGGAAGCGCAGCGCCGCTTCCTGTTCCTGTTTGCGCCGCAGCCGCAGCTGCCCAATCAGCCGTCCGCCCTGGAACAGAGGCAGGCTGAGCGTGGGTCCGAAACCATATTGGCGCGATGCCCAGGAACCCAGGCCGCTGAAATGCAGCGCCTGAATGTCCATGCTGCCAGAGAGGGTGACGCGCGGGAAGAACTCCGCCAAAGCCACACCCACATTGGCCGTGGCGGCGTGCAGCCTGGCTGCGGCTGCCTGGATGTCGGGCCGGCGCTCCACCAGTTCGGAAGGCAGGCCGGCAGGAACAGCCCCTGGGACCTCCGGCACGGGGGCGCGCTTGCCCAGGCGTGCCTCCACAGCGCCAGGCCGCTGCCCGGTGAGGTAGCTAAGCGCGTTGAGCAAGTGCGCTTCCTGCGCCTGGAGGGGGGGCAGGCGGGCTTCAAAAGCGCTGAGCTGGCCAGCGGCTTCAGCCACGTCACCGCGCGTTGCTGTGCCCGCGCTGAAGCGCAGGCGCGTCAGCCCAACGCTGCGCGTGGCGATGGTGATGTTGCGTTCCAAAATGGCGGCTTCGTTCTGGACAGTGCGCAGCGCGATGTAGTCCAGCGCCGCCTGCGCCATGAGGGAGACCAGAAGCCCGCGCCGCTGGTAGGCACTGGCCACCACGCCAGCGTCCGCTGATTCCACCTGCCGGCGCACATGCCCCCACAAATCCACCTCCCAAGAGGCGCCAAGGCCGTATTGCGGCAGGTTGAAGGGTGGGTCCCCTTTGGAACCAGCCATTTTGGCAGGGCCAAAGCCAGGGGCGCCGTCAGCTATGGTGGCCGGGTCGTCTGAAGCCCCCGTGCCCAGCAGGCCGAGGACGCCATTAGGGCTGCCGCGCTCGCGCATGTAAGAGGCGTTGCCAGCCACGGCTGGAAACTGGATAGCGCCTGCGATGCGCCGCTCAGCTTGGCTTTGGGCGAAGCGGGCGCTGGCGATGCGCAAATCAAGGTTGCCGTCAGCCACCTGCCCCTCCAGCGCGGTCAGGGCCGGGTCGTTGTAAATGCGCCACCACTGGGGGTTGAAGGCGCCTTCCGTCACGCGTTTGGGCCCTTCTGGCACGTTGCGGTGGAAATGGGCTGGCGCTGGGGCCTGGGGCTGGCTGAAGTCAGGCCCCACAGCGCAGCCAGCCAGAGCGGCCGCCAAGCTGGCCAGTGCCCCCAGGGCGCGGCCTAGGCGCCTTGGTTTTTGGGGTGTGCGCGCGTCAGTTCCAGCCATAGCGCTTGTCCTTGGCGTGGGGGCCTTCTGGCGTGCCCAGGATAATGCGCGCCTCAGCTGACATGCCGACCCGCACGCGCTTGGTCAGGGGTTGGCCAGGGTCAAACACCAGCTTGACGGGCAGGCGCTGCACCACTTTGGTAAAGTTGCCTGTGGCGTTGTCTGGCTGGATGGGGGAGAAGGCCACCCCAGTGGCGGGCGGCACTGAATCCACATGGGCGCGCAGCGGGTGACCTGGGAAAGTGTCCACCCAAACAAGCGCCCGCTGCCCTGGCAGGACGTGCGTCAGCTGCGTTTCCTGGAAATTGGCCAGAACGTAGGCTTGCTGAACAGGCACAACGGCCAGCAGCGGCGCGCCGCGCATAACGTAGGCGCCAACGCGCACCCCGCGCGCGCCCACAACGCCTGCGAACGGCGCTGGGATGGTGCAGTAGGAAAGGTCAAGCTTGGCCTGCCTCTCCTCCCCCTCCATCCGCAGCAGGGTGCTGCGGGCACGCGCCAGCTGCGCTGTAAGGATAGGCACCTGCCGTTCAGCCGCGTTCAGCCCCGCCTGCTCCCGCGCCAGGGTAGCCTGGGCTGTGCGCAGCTGCGTTGCGGTGTTCTGCTGCTGCTCCCTTGTGGCTGCCCCCCCGTTAGAAAGCATCTGGTAGCGGCGCGCATTGGCGCGGGCGAAGTCCAGAGCGGCCTCGCTTGCTGCAACGCTTGCGCGCGCTGCGGTGATAAGGGCCCCCTGGCGCGCTAAGGCGCCCTCCGTGGTGGCGACCTCAGCGCGGGCGGCGCCCGTCTTGCCCTGGGCTACCATCAAGCTGGCGCGGTAGTCGTCATCTTCAATGTGGGCCAGCTCCTCGCCTTGCTGCACGCGTTCGTTGTCCTGGGCGATGACGCGGTCAATCCGGCCCGCCACCTTGGGGGCGACAAGCGTGAAGTCGGCCGTCACGTAGGCGTCATTGGTTTCAACGCTGGTGGCGGGGCCAAGCAGACCCTCCCCCAGGATGAGGCGGTCAGCCCCCCAGGCCACAACCCCTAAAAGGGCGGCGCTGCCCAGGGCGGCCATAATGCGTTTGCGGCTCATGTCCCCCTCCTTTGTGCTGGGAGCGGCTGTGCAGGGAACGACTGTGCAGGTGGCGGCTTTGGCTGCGCGCTGCCAGGCGGGTACACCCGCTGCGGCAGAATGAGGTTGAGCGCGAACAACGCACCGCACAGCCCAACCATAATGGTGAGGATGTCAGCGCAAGCCAGGATGGTGGCCTGGGTGTGAACAGTGCCATGAAACAGGGCCGTGGCCTGCCTGGCCTGCAGGTGGGGTTGCAGCTGCCTGGACAGGATGAGCCCTGGCGCGCCGTCCGCCAGGCCGTTCAGCTGGAAACGCACGGCGCCGTGGTGGTCAAGCAGCATGGTGGAGTGGTACTGTTCACGCCTGCGCAGCAACGCGCCCAACAGCGCTGTAGCCACAGCCGCAGCGAAGCCCTTGGTCATGTTGAACATGCCAGAGATGAATGGCCCGTCTGTGGGCTGCAGGCTCAACGTGGCCAGCATGAGGATGGGGATGACGATCATAGGCTGACTGAGGGCCTGAAGCGCCATCATCGGCCCAAAGTCGCCCCCCATCCAATCGAAGTCGATCCAGCTGGCCAAGAAGTAGGAAAGCCCCTGTAGCCCTAGCCCGGCCAGCAACACATGGCGACAATCCACCCAGCGCAGGTTGCAGAAGGCCGCCACCAGCACCAGCGTGCCCAGCTGTGGCAGGGCCAGACCCAGCGCCAGCGGCGCTATCTGGATGGGGCGCAGGTGGTGGACGGCTTCCAGGAAGGTCTCAGGCACCTGCAGCGTGGCGACATCCAGCACCAGAACGCCCGTTAACGTCAGCAGCGCGTCTGAGACGTTGCGCGACTTCAGAAGCTGAATGCGGAAAAACGGCACGGGGTGGTGCCATTCATTGATGAGGAAGGCGGCGAATAGGACAAGACCCGCTAAAATAAGGTGCGTTATGGCGGGGTTGCGGAACCAATCCAGCCTGTCGCCTTCAAACAGGCCAATGACCAGGAAGCAAATGGCGGGCAGGCCGGTGATGAGGCCAAGCCAGTCAAACTGGCGGAAACGCTCAAGCTTCAGCGGGTCCTGGGGAAGCCCCCAGGCGATGGCGCCCATGGCAGCGGCGCACAGCGGCACGATGTCCCAGCTCAGCCAATGCCAGCCTGCGCCTTCAAACAAATAGCCCACCAGTGGCAGCCCCAGATTGGGGCCGAAGGTGGAGGTCAGCGCGTAGGCGCCAAGGCCGTAGATTTTGATGTTGGGCGGCAGGTAGCGCAGCGCTACCGTCATCAGCAGGGGCGGCAGGCTGCCGCAGGCCAGCCCCTGGATGCAGCGCGTCAGCCACAATGTGGGCAGGTTGGGGCAAAAGGGCAGCCACAGCGCGCTCGCGGCAGCCAGCGCCAGCATGGCCAGCGCCAGCCACCTTATGGAGAACGTGACGGCGAACCACGGCGCGAACGCCATGGCGGCGATGTTGAAAGCCTCGAAAAGGGCCGTCAGCCAGGTGGCATCGTCATGGCCCAGACTAAGCGCGCCGCTGAGGTCGGCCAGCCCTCCTTCAGTGACGTGTTCGTTGAAGCCCGCCAGCAGAACAGCTAGCAGAACGCCGCACAGCCCCACCGCCAAGCGCCCCGTGAAGGGCGCGTTGGCAGCCTGCGCTGGTTGTAGCGCTGGGCCCTGGTGGGTGGGAACGGGCGCCTGGGTTGGCGGGGCCAGGGGGGCGACAAAGCGCGCTTGGCCTGCGCAGGCTGGGGGGGTGTTTATCATGCATGCTCTCCCATCATGCTTGCTATCGTCTCCTCACCCCAAAGTCCCTGCAGTGAGGGCGGGTGGACGCGGTGCTGTAGGGTGGTTAGCCAGTGCGGGCGCGCCCTCAACGGGTGATGACGACCTTGCCAACGGCCCGGTTGCTTTCAACGATGCCGTGCGCCAGCTTGAGGGTAGTGGCGTTCAGCCCCGCTAGCTTCGTGTGGGCGGTGGTTCGCAGCACTTTAGCGTCCAGCAGGGTTGCAACGTTTTTGAGGATCTCCCCCTGCCTGGCCATGGTTGGCGTTGCCAAAAGGGGCCTGGTGAACATGAACTCCCAATGCACACCAACGCTTTTGCGCTTGAAGGGCGTGACGTTCAGCACCTCTGGGTCGTCAATCATCACCATGGCGCCTTCAGGCGCGATCAGTTCAGCTAGGGCGCCCAGGTGCCTGTCCGTGGCCTGGGTGGAGAACACATAACGTGGTGCAGGCAGGCTAAGGCAGGCGTATTCATCCACCATCGCCCCATGATGGTCGATGATGTGGTGCGCGCCCATGCGCGTGGCCCAGCAGGCCGTTTCCGGCCTGGAGGCCGTAGCCACCACCGTTAAGCCCGTTAGGGCGCTGGCCAGCTGGATGACGCTCGACCCCACGCCGCCAGCGCCGCCAATGACTAGCAGCGCTTCCCCAGCCCCTGGCGCAGGGCCTGTGGCCTGGGCTGCGTCTGTCAGGGCGCGGTGGCCCACGCCAAGGCGTTCGAACAGCCCTTCCCAGGCCGTCAGCATGGTAAGTGGCATGGCGGCGGCCTCTGCCCAGTCCAGGCTTTGGGGTTTGCGCGCCACCAGGCGCTCATCTACCAGGGTGAAGTCGGCGTAGGATCCAGGCCTGCTGATGTCGCCAGCGAAGAAGACCTCGTCACCAACCTTGAAGGATTCCACCTGCGCGCCTGTGGCCACAACGGTGCCGGCGCCGTCCCACCCCAGGATGCGTGGCTGGCCTTTGGGAGGTGTTGCGCTGGCGCGCACCTTGACGTCTGCAGGGTTGACGGAGATGGCCTCAATCCGCACCAGGATGTCGCGCGGGCCTGGCGTGGGAACGCCCACCTCAAAATCTACCAGTGCGTCAGGCGCTGAAAGCGGCCCTGGCTTGGTGAAGCCAATAGCGTGCATGGTTGTGGGTGTAGTCATGGCCGGGGCCTCCCTTCCAGCCCTGTGTGGTCTCACGCAGGGTTGCTTCAATCATGGTTGCCCTTCGTGGGGGCGCCTGCCCTGCACGTTTTTGCTGGGCGGGTGATGGGGGAAGTGTTGAAGCTTTGGGGGTGGGGCGCAATTACGCACATTCTTCCCACCCAGGCACCATTCTGTGGCTTGGTCTCCAAAATGTTACCACTTGGGAGTGGCGGTAAAGCGCCCTTTTTCAAGTTTGAGGCCTAATTTAGGGATGGTGCCTGGGCGTATGGATTTTTTCACATTTCACGCTGCCCACCCTCATTTGGGTGGCGCCACCAAGAGTGCTGCGGTGGGGTGGACGCTTTTTTGCACAGCCCCCCTTGCGTGGCCTAGGGCGGGTTGGTAGAAACCATCCATCCCAAGCGGGTGCGTAGCTCAGCGGTAGAGCACTGCCTTCACACGGCAGGGGTCACAGGTTCAATCCCTGTCGCACCCACCATGCGGGATCTTCCCTTAAAAATCATGGCGCTTTCAAGCCACCCCCTCTTTGGGGAATGATGGGCCCACACGCCTTGAAGGCCATCTCCGCCGCTGTCGCAGCGCCAGCGGAGCTTGTGTTTTCACCGCCGTGGGTCATGCATGGGGCAGTGGCCATCCGCCCTCTGCCCGGGCAGCCCTTGGCGGGTTTCGCCCAGGCGCTTCAGTTGCCACCATTGCCCAAGACGATGAGGCTGCCGCCTGTGGGGATGTTGAAGGCGCCCAGCTGGTTGCCCGTACCCATATTACCTTCGAACTGCGCCACGTGGCCATCTGGCTGCACGGATGACTGAATGCCGTAGGACTGGAGGCTGGTGCGCGTGCCCCCTTGGATGTTCTGCGCCTCCCCGCCAGCGCCGGACTGGTTGTTGGTGACCGTCACCATGTCAGGCAGGTTCCCCACATAGATGCCAGGGAAGCGCTTGGGGTTGTTGTAGGCGTTCATGTACACCGCATTGCCATTAACGATGATGTGGGTGCCTTGCTCGATGTCGATGCCAGCGCCCGTGTTGGCGTGAAACTCTGAAGAGGCCACCGTGACGCCATTGGCGGCTGGATTGGTGAGGGCGAACCCCTGCGCGGGCGCCAGGCCTGCGCTATCCATCGTGCCAGGCTTGAAACCGTTGGTGGATCCCCAGCAGTTGGTGATGTTGAATTCAGTGATGGGGCCACTCCCGCCCAGCAGCCAGCCTGGGCCGATGTTGCTGTCCCCCAGCACGGCTGTGGCGCGCAGCCCATCCACTTCCTGGCTTTTGCTGATGTCTGGGTCCACCAGAATGCCGGCCGCTTGGCCATGCAGCAGGTCAAGTGACGACAGGTAAACGCCAGATGCCCAGATGAGCTCTAGGGGTGCGCGGCCATAGCTGTCAAAGCCAGAGCTGGTGACGTAGGTGTCCTCAGCGCGTTTTGACCGTCCCGTGGCGGTAATGCCGTTGTGGCTGGCGCCGCGTCCTGAAACATGACTGATGTGGGTGCTGTTAGCGCCTTCCAGGTAAATGTTGTCGTAATGCAGCCCTTGAACGTTGTTCACCAGCCCATTGGTGAAGGGGATGTTCTCAATCCCGGTCTCAAAAGCGTTGTAATAGGCAATGGCGGCGCCAGACTGCTTGACCACGTCCGCCTCCATGGTGAAGTCACGCAGGCTGGTGAAGCTGACATTACGCCCAGCGATGCCATCCCCTGTGGAGCTTTGCAGTGAAAGCACCGTGCAAGCGCCAGCCCCTTGCAGCTTGGCGTAGCTCGGCAGGTTGATGGTGGTGGCCAGCTTGTAAAACCCACAAGGCAGATAAATGCTGCGCACGCCCTGGCCCAACATGGTGTTGATGATGGGGCCGACATCAACTTGCCCCTGCACCAGGCCTGCTGTGGTTTGGCCCTGGCTGGCGTTCAGGAAATCCTGCGGCTCCATGAAGGTGGACTGACGTTCAGCCTCTGTGCGGGCCAGTGCTGCGCCCTGGGCTGTACTGGTATCCAAGCTGATGTCTGTGGCGGCGCTGGCCAGGGGGCAGGGCAGTACCAGGGCGCTGAGAAGTGGCAGTGCCGTTAAGGCTGCCAGGGAAAAGGGCTTTACCATGGGTGAATCCTTGCAAGTCGCCTAGCTGGGAACGGCGCCAGGGCTGTGCCGCCCCTGGCCTAAAAAGCACCAGGGCTAGCCACCATGGCGTCTGGCCCACCCCAAGCCCATTGGACCTCAGCCTTATGGGGGGTCGCTTTTTGAACTCCTTAAACCAGTGTTTCACGCCGTTTAGATTGAAGGCCCGCACGGGTTCCATACCGGTCTCAACAGGTCTGCTTAGAGGGCTGGGCCTGTGGCGGTGATGGTGAAGGGCACAGCCTGGGCCGTTTCAGGGCGGCCCTCCGCCATGTTCCACACAGCCAGGGTGAAGCCCTGCCCATCGTGGGTTTGGCTTGTGTCCACAGCAGCCAACCAGAAGCCCCCTCCCGCTGCCGCTGGGGTGATGTGCACGGAAGGCGCCTCCTTGAAGGCGCTGGGATAGGTGACGCTGTCGCCATGGCGCGCCTGCACATCCAGGCGCTGGGTGGCCTGGCCATTGACGCTAGGCGTGGTGATGCCCTGCGGGAAGCTGGGCACGGGATTGCTTTCTTGCGTGTTAAAGCTGGCTAGGACTTGCCGCTGCGCTCCATAGAGGACGATGTTGCTGTCTTCCTGGAAGGCCAGGTCGGCACCGTTAGGCGTTTTGAGATAAACCGGCGCGCCAAGGTAGGTGTTGGGCGGCAGGAGGATGCTTTTGTGCCCAGCCGTGGCAAAGTCGTTCACGCCACTGCACGTTCCGCCTGCCACGGAAAGCTCGTTCCACACGCCTGAGAGGTTTAGCAGGCCACTCTCCAACACATTGTTGGCCAGGGCCAGGCGCGGACCGCCATCTGAAGTGGTGTGGGTGCTTGTGAAGGAGAAGGAGCCACGCACCATATTGCCAGTGAAGGCCATGTCTGAACCAGCCCCCATTTCCAAAGCCAAGCTGGTGTTGATAGCACAGCCGTTGAACTGACACCGCGTCACCTGAGTGGCTTGGTCCACCGCCCAGCCAGAGCTGCTTTCGCCAGCGGGGGGCTGGAAATAGAAGGAGCAATTGGTGAAGGCCAGATCATCAAGCGTGCGCAGCGTGCTGTCGGTGCGGACGATGTTGTTGATGGTCTCCACATGGCAGTTGGTGAAGTGCCACGTTTCAACATCACTGCGGTAGTCAGGGGTCATGTCCTTCCAGGCAATCAGGCTGTCCACCCAGTTGTTGCCCAAATTGAACTGAACATTGGAGCAGAAAAGCGTGTTGGGGCCTGCAGCGGGGTTGCCCACCACGCCACCCGTCACCGTGATGAAGGCATCGCACGGGCAGTCATAGGTGGCGCCGTTGAGGCCAAAGCGCGAGCCTTCAATGTAAAGCTCTGGCCAGGTGGACAGCACGACATGGCTGCCCGTGATAGCGCTGGTGTGGAGGTTGCGCGCTTGGCAGGAGATGCCGTTGCCACCATCAGTGGAGATGAACCGGAAGCCCGTTTCACAGCCAGCCACCATGATGTCCTGGCAAACGGGGTTGTTAGCGTTGACGTAGTCCACACCAATGGACCCTGCAGGGATGGCGGCAGCTGGGTTGAAGTCACCCTTGCCCCAGCCTTCACGCATGAGCTTGATGCCCATGATACCGCCACCCTGGCCGCCCAGTTGCTCGTTGCCCACTTGCACCATAGTGGAGACGCCCTCAGGGAACAGCAGCGTTGTGCCGTTTGTCCCCCTTTTGTCAGGGTCCGGGTTGGTGCCATCCTCCCCATTATCCACCACCAAGGGGCTACCCACAAAGGTGACGCCGCCACCGCACATCACGGTCTGCTTGCAGAGATACACCCCCGGCGGCACATGGATGACGCTTTTGGTGGGGTCGTTCAGGCCTGCCTGGTAAGCGTCCTGGAAAGCGCTTGAGCAATCATGCACACCACCAACGATGGCACCGTAGTCGATGATGGAAGGCCAGGAGCGCGCCTGGGCCTGCTGCAGGGTGATGGGCGTGCCGTCATCCTGCGCAGACTGGGGGGCGATTGAAGGAGTGGTCATGGAGAGGGCCTTCGCGGTTTCCAAGCTTTTGAGCTTGAGGGGTGGAAAGCCCGATTCATGCACCCTTAAGGCTGTGCGAACCCATTGGACTGCTGGATTGCACAAAGCGCCAAGGGGGGGTGTCTTTAAAGGGGGTTGTGGAAAAGGCGTTCACCTTCCAGACGGCCCCGTTGTTTGGTTGTCAACGCCACCAGGCGCGCCGCCATGTTGCCAAGCCCATGCTAGCGCCGCCAGGCGCAGGGCGGAGGCCAGCCCCCCTGTGCCACAGGGGGGCGTTGGGGTGGCTTCCCCCAGCCCGGGCACAAGCTGCTGGGCACGTGCGTTGTCCACAAGCGCCACCAACGCAGGCAGTGAGTGGCCCTGCGCTTGGGCCATGCAAGTCAAGGTTTGCCAGAAGGGGCCTTCAAGCGCCACGGATGTCCTATGACCAGCCAGGGAAAAGCTTTTCTTAATGAGCCTGCATTCCAGCGCCAACGTGGCAGGCAAGCCTTCCCCCCATTGGGGGGGAAGTTGGGGTGGTTGCTTCACGGTTTCTTGCCTGGCAGGGGTTGTGGCGCGGCGCGCGATTTGAGGCGCATGGCCAGGCACAGCTGGTTGCGCAGCCACGGCGCCACAAGCCAGGTTGTGCCAGCGCGCCCTTGCGCCCGCCCCAAGTGAACATGGCCTGTTTGGCGCCAAAGGGCACTCATCAAAGCTAAGGTGGCCACCATAATGGCAAAGCCAGCCACAGCGCCCCATCCCATGGGGCCTGGCGCTGCCCCACCCACCACGCCACCAGCGTGGCTGGCGGAGAGGGCGGTAGCTGCAAACCACCCCACGCCCCCAGCAGCCAAAGCGCACGCCAGCGCCATGAGGAGCGCGCTGACCTGGTTAGCGCGCTGGGCGCTGGCCTGGCGCATGGCCTGGGTGAGGGCGTCTGGCGCTGGCTGGAGGCGCTCCTTCAAGCGGCGCGGGCATGAGAAGGCGCCAAGGTAGCGCCGCACCCAGCAGCGCTGGCAATGGGGCGGTAGGTTGGAGGGGTTAGGTTGGTTACAGCCCTTCCCCCTTTCCCCTTGGTTCAGCACAGCCGTGCTGGGCCCCTGGCCCCTCAAATGCGCCTGCGCGTGCGCCATGGCTTTGCCTGCCCTCCTGCCTTTTCACGCTCCGGTGGTTTAGTGGGCCAGGTTGTCGCCCTGGATCACCACAACAACGCGACTGTGGGTCAGCGTGTTGTAGCCCAACGGCAGCAGGGAGGCCGTGCCGGCTGGCGCCACGAAATCCCGGTTGAGGGTGTTGGCGGTCTTAACAGGCATGGAGACCGTCAGATCGTGGGAGCGCACTTTCTCAAACCCAACGGGGGAGATGTTGATGACCTGCGCACGCCCGCCATACTGGTTGTTAGCCAGCTGGGTGTTGGTGACGTCCAAGTGGATCTTGGTGCCGAAATTGGCCAGGTTACCGCCAATGACGTAGCGCGCGTCATGGCTGGGCAGGTCAGCAACACTGAGCAGGCGCTGGCACGCGTCTGAGGAGAGGACCTTGCCGTTCACAGGCAGCGGTGTGCCATCGCCTTTGCAGCCGCCGATTTCGCCTTGACCAATGAAGATATCACGCAGGGTGTCGCCAGCTGCGCTGACGTAAGGCAGCTTCACAGCGAAGGTGGCGTCCACGTTCATGTGGCCGTTCCAGCTGACCTGCACCGCTGTGCGGGGGGCGATGTCAACGCTGGTCTTAGGTGCGCTTTGGCTTAGGTAATCGCCAACCTGCTGCAAATTGCCCTGGGGGGCGTTGTTGACGATGCGCATGGTCTCCTTCTCCGTGCCGGGCAGGTTGACCACCGCCACCTGGAAGGACATGGCAGCACCTGGGGCGCCGTTGTTGAGCTCCTTGAGCACGGCTGCGTCAGCGCCCTGTTCCTGGGAGTGGGTGGTGGCGCGGTGGTGGCGTGCGCGCGCGGCCATGGCAGGATTGGTAGCAGCTAGGCCGGTCACGCCAGCTAAGGCCAGCAAGGTGATGGTGGCGCGTGATGATGAATGCTTCATGTCAGGTCCCTATGTCTCTAGGTCTCTAGGCCTCTGGCCAGGTACCGCCTGGGGCGGGTGACTGGTGCAGCAGGGCGTCCAGGGGGTGCTCAGAGGTTGCTGGTCTGGTTGCCAGGCGTGGTCAGCCAGCCGCCAAGCGCACCAGCGGCAGCGCCTGTCAGCGCGCCAAGGGCGGCACCGCCGCCACCGTCAGCCAGGGCGCCAATGGCAGCGCCGGCAGCGCTTGTCATCAGGGCGCCACCAAGGGCGCGGTCAGTCGGGCTATCCAGCTGCTGCTGGCTGCAGGCGCCAAGGCCAAGGGCCGCGATGAGCGGCAGGGCGCCACCCAGGGCCAGCATGCGGCGCCCCAGGGGGGAGCGTTTGGAGGTGTGGGGGGTGAAAGCAGTCATGGCTTTGGTTTCTCCACGCCACAGGGGCGGTGTTGGTGCAAGGCGCCCAGGTGCCGTGGGGCGCCCCTTGCGCAAAGCTGCGCCAGGCGGTGTCGCGCCCCTGGGCCCTGGTCAGCCAGGGGTAAGGAAGCCAGCAAAGGCATGGCAGGGCATCATCAGGCCCTGTCTGTTTCGTTTTGGCAAGTTTCTTCACAGCTGGCCAGGTCTGAAACCCCCTGCCTTTTAGCCAGGGCTGTTCAGGCCTGGGCCATTCAGACCAGGGACGTTTCAGAAGCGCAGTTCATCAGGGCGGCCGTCCCATTCAGCCCGCCCCCAGTCGCCCAGTGCCCATTGGGCGCGCAGGAAGGCGGCAAAGCCCTCCAAATCCCCCGCCACAACGTGCGCCCTGATGAGGCGCATCAAGCGTTGGTAATAGGCCAGGTTGTGCCATGTCAGCAGCATGGGGCCCAGGATTTCATCTGTGCGAAAAAGATGGTGCAGGTAAGCCCTGCTGTAACGGTTAAGCGGCGATGGTTCATAGGGGCTGAGGGGGCGCGGGTCATCCTTGAAGCGCGCATTGCGCAGGTTCAGCGCGCCCCGTTCCGTGTAGGCGCGCGCCGTGCGCCCAGCGCGCGATGGCATCACGCAGTCAAACATATCCACGCCGCGCATGACGGCGCCCAGCATGTCATCAGGGGTGCCAACGCCCATCAGGTAGCGCGGTTTGTCCTCAGGCAGCGCTGGAGCAGTGTAATCAAGGGTTGCGAACATCTCCGCCTGGGGTTCCCCCACAGCCAGGCCGCCAATGGCGTAGCCTTCAAAACCGATAGCGACCAGCGCTTTGATGGAGCGCAGGCGCAGCTCCCTGTCTGTCCCGCCCTGCACAATGCCAAACTGCCCATAGCCTGGGCGCGCCTTGAAGGCCTTGCGCGAGCGCGCCGCCCAGCGCATGGAACGCTCCATGCTGGCCTCCAAAACGGCTTTGGGGGCTGGCAGGGCAGGACATTCGTCAAAGGCCATGGTGATGTCGGCATCCAAATCATGCTGGATGGCGGTGGATGATTCAGGCGTCAGGCGGTGGGGGCTGCCATCGATGTGGGAGCGGAACGTCACGCCATCTTCGTCAAGCTTGCGCAGGGCGCCAAGGCTCATGACCTGAAAACCGCCTGAATCGGTCAGGATGGGGCCTGGCCAGTCCATGACCTTGTGAAGGCCGCCCAGCGCCGCTACCCGTTCAGCGCCTGGGCGCAGCATGAGGTGATACGTATTGCCCAGCACCACGCCAGCGCCTGTGGCGCGCACGGCGTCTGCCGTCATAGCCTTCACCGTGGCCTTAGTGCCAACTGGCATGAAGGTTGGTGTGGGCACAGTGCCATGGGCTGTGTGCAGCCAGCCAGCGCGGGCCTGGCCTTGGCGTGCTTCAGCCACCCAGGCCATGGCGGTGGCGCGTTTGCTGAAGTCCGCCCTGGGGAAGGCGGGGCTATCGGCCAGGGAGAAAGCGCCCTGCGGTGGTGCCGCGTTGGGGGGGCAATTTGGCGTTGGGGTGGGTGGCGTTGTCTCAGTCATGCTGCGTGCAGTCCGTTTCAGTCCGTCTGTTTCACGGGGTGGTTGAGCCGTCACGCCTCAGGGGCCTTCTCCAGCAGGCAGGCGTCACCGTAGGAGTAGAAGCGCATCCCCGCTTCAATGGCGCTGCTATAGGCGGCGCGCATGGGCTCCGTGCCTGCGAAGGCGCACACAAGCATGAACAGCGTTGAACGTGGCAGGTGGAAGTTGGTCATCAGCGCATCAACACAGCGGAAACGGTAACCAGGCTTGATGAAAATGTCCGTCTCCCCCCGCCAGGGCGCCAAGGTGCCATCAGGCTGACAAGCGCTTTCCAGCAGGCGCAGGCTTGTGGTGCCCACAGCCACCACCCGGCGCCCCTCTTGGTGGGCCTTATTGACGGCGTTGGCCGTGGCAGCGCTGACATGGCCCCATTCAGAATGCATTTTGTGGTCCGCCAGCGCGCCGCGCACAGGCAGGAATGTGCCTGCCCCCACATGCAGCGTCACGCTGTGGCGCTCCACCCCCCGTTCTGCCAGGGCCGCCATGAGCTCAGGGGTGAAGTGCAGCCCTGCTGTGGGGGCTGCCACAGCGCCTTTGTGGGCGGCGAAAAGGGTTGTGTAGTCGCGCTCGTCATCAGCTGTGGGGCCGTTAGGGCGGTCGATGTAAGGGGGCAGGGCCAGGACGCCGCAGGTTTCAAGGAAGTGGTCGAAAGATGCCCCCTCCACAGAAAAGCGCAGCGTGGCGGCGCCGTCCCCCTCATTGGTCAGGACGGTGGCGGTCGCTGTGCTGCCTTCAAAACGCAAATTATCCCCTGGGCGCAGCTTGCGGGCATTGCGCGCCAGGACATGCCAGCTGCCATCAGCCAAGGGGCGGTCAAGCGTCAGGCCAATATGGGCTGTGCCGCGTTCAGCCACCCGCAGCGCCGCCAGCTTGGCATGGAGGACAGCCGTGTCGTTGACGATCAGCAGGTCCCCAGGGCGCAGCAGCCCTGGCAGGTCGCGCACATGGTGGAAAGTGCGCTGCCCCCCCTGCACATGCAGCAGGCGCGCCTGGTCGCGCGGGCGCGCTGGGCTGAGGGCGATGCGCGCCTTGGGCAGGTCGAAGTCAAAAGGGGCCATGCTGTCCCCAGCCGCTTGGGGGCTGGGTGCTGGGGGTATTGTGCGTTGTGCAACCATGGCCGTTCGTTAGGCCATGGGGGGGGCCATGGCAAGCCCAGCGGGCAGGCTGACCTGGCTGGCGGCTTTTAGTTGCCGGCGTTGACCTTGCGCTGGAGGGCGTCAATCAACGTTTGCACATTGCCGCCATGGCGGGAGAGGAAGGAAGTGTAGTCCGTGCGCTGGGTCAAGCGCATGGAGGCGCCTTCGCCATAGATGTCCACAAGCTTGGGCGGCTGGCCGGCCACCACCACTGTCATCGTCACGGGGTCCTGGCCTGGGCGGGTGATTTGCAAGGTCACCTTTTCACCATCAGGGCTGGGGACGGAACCCAGCAACGTGTAGGAGATGTTGGTGTACTGCCCCATCTGCACCAGCACGGCGTTCAGCATCACGGCCTTGAACAGGCGCACGTATTCCTCGCGCTGGGCAGGTGTAGCAGTGCGCCAGTAGCGCCCCAGGCAGTAGCGGGCAATGGCAGGGATATTGACGTTGTGGTCAACGATGGGCACGAAGTCGCGCCGCTTTTGGTCCATGGACTGCGATGAGTTCAGGACAGCCACCATCTCATGGCCCAGATGGTCAACGAAGTCCGTTGCCTGGCTGGCGTGGGCTGTGCCTTGAAAAGCCATGCTTGCCACCACGGCGATGGCCGCACCGCGGGCGGCATTACCAAAAAAACGCATGATCGTGATGCCTTCCTGAGCTTGACCAAGGGCCCGCCCTGCAGGCTGGCGCCGGTCGTTTCATGGTTGGTCCGGCCTGGCCGGTGGGGATTGCCGCCACGCCCAATCAGTCTAGAGGGCTGGCTAGCGGCCCTGCCTCTGCGCAAAGCTGTGCGGGCAGCGGTGATATGCTTTTCCGTGGGGCAACTATAAAAGCCTTTGGGGGTGGCGTCATCCCAAATAATGACCAATCGTTCACGCCAAGGCAGGCTTGGCGCAAAGCCTGCGGACGGCGGTAAGCCCCGCAGGGCGCCTAACAGGGACGTTTGGGGGCCGTTCAGTACCAGTCTGGAACGGTGCGGCGGTTGTCGTTCTTAAGCTTGTCAACGTCCGATTGGCGGCTTTGCTGCCAGGCGCTGCGCACGAAAGCGTAAGGGTCCAGGCTCTGCTTCTCAATCTG
Organism: Formicincola oecophyllae; assembly: GCF_006542395.2. Lineage (NCBI taxonomy): Bacteria > Pseudomonadati > Pseudomonadota > Alphaproteobacteria > Acetobacterales > Acetobacteraceae > Formicincola > Formicincola oecophyllae. Next base: position 1,688,956 of record NZ_CP038231.1, read on the forward strand.
GTCGATTTGGGGGATGGCGTCAGCAAAGCCGTTGAAGGTGCCCAGGATGTTGTAGCCCCAGTCGAAGTTCAGCAAGCCATAGCCACGCGGAATGTAGTTGACGGGCGTCAGCGCCTGGCTGATGACGTAGCCCCCCAGGTCACGCGGGCCGCTGGGGCCGATGAACGGGATGAACAGGTAAGGCCCAGGGTCAGCCCCCCACAGCCCCAGCACCATGCCGGGGTCCGTTTCGTGCTGCTTAATGCCCACCATGCTGGCCACATCGATGATGCCAGCCACACCAGCAGTCATGTTGATGAGGTAGCGCATGAAGGAATCACCAGCGCGGCGCGGCTTGCCAGCGCCAACGTCAGAGAAGAAGACGGCCGGTTCCCGCCAGGTCTCGTTCAAATTGCCGATGGCATCGCGGAAAGGCTTGGGGATGTAATCCCATCCCTTGCCAATGGGGCGCAGGACGGTCTTGTAAGCCCACATATTGAAGGTGAACATTTTGCGGTTCAGCGGTTCAACAGGGTCGTTGGCAAGCTTGTAGTCCTGCAGGTCGTCAGGGTCTTTAGGGGGCGGGTTGTAGAAGTCGCTCATGCTGCAGCCAGCAAGCGTCAGCACAGCCAGCGTGGCGGCCAGCAGGCGCTGGGCGGCGGGGCGGCGGGCGGGGCTTGGCTGCCCCGCGGCTTCTGTGCCCGCGTGTGCCGTGGGTTCCACAACGCCCCCTTCAGCGCCTCTCCGTAATGCCATGTCGCCTCACTTCAAACTTTCCAGGCCCAGGGCCGGGCATCCACACAAAGGGCGCCCCCTGGCTGCCCAGGGCATTGCGCCACCAAAACCCACAGTCCTGAGCAGAAGCCAGGCCATGGTGCGCCCACAGCCCACGCCAACTGTAAACCAGCATGGGGCCGCTTCCGCCATTGGGGGTTGATTATAGTGAACACCCCCCCTCTGCCTAGCCTGGTTGAGGCTTTTGGGCCGCGCACTGTGGCAGAAGGGCAGCAGGGGATGGGGCTTTGGTTCGCGTTGAGGGCGCTTCAGCCTGGCGTGCCGGAGCGTGGTGCGCTGGCAGCTGGGGTGGCCGCCTGGGCTTCGATGACGTCCCACAGCTCCTCAGGGGTGGTGGCAACGTAATCCGCCCCAGCCTGCCTGAGGGCGCTGGCATTCTGCGAACCCCATGTGACGCCGCATGTGGGCAGTTGGGCTGAGCGGCCCATCATCATGTCATAGCCTGAATCACCAATCACAAGCTCAGGCCCTGCTGGGAAGCCAAGCTGGGCCTGGGCTTCTTCCACCGGGTCTGGCTCAGGCTTGTGGCGGGCGGTCATGTCAGAGCCCACAAGGGTGCTGAACAGCCCAGCAATGCCCAAATCAGCCAAATTGCGCTGGAGGGCGTCCGTCTTTTTGCTGGTGACGATAGCCATGGTCATGTCATGGGCGTGGGCGCGTTCGAGCAACGTCTTCATGCCTGGGAAAAGCGTAATCATGGCGGCAGGCAGTTCAGCATAGAGGGCGCGGTAGGTCTGGATGATTTCAGCTACCTTTTGGGGCGGCAGCGGCTTGCCCGCCAGCCCCTCCACCATGCTGGGCAGGGCCAGTCCCATGGCGTTGACGATGCGCGCCTGCAGCGGCACGGGCAAGTTGTGGGTGCGGAAGGCGCCCTGCATGGCCTGGACCACGGCGGGGGCTGTGTTAGCGATGGTACCGTCAAAATCAAAATAGAGGATCATGGGAACTTTCCAGCAAAACGGGCCTGACAAAGTGGTGCGGTCTAGTTTAAAAGAAGTTTTACAAAAGTGGCAGTGCCTTATGGCCCCAACATGGCCCCCTTACTAGCGGCGGGGCGCTGCGCCTTGCCCCACCAGCAACGGGAACACCCACTATGACCAAGCCTTCAACAGCCACTACAGCCTGGGGCACTTTGCCTGACGGCCGCCCTGTTTCCATGGTCACCCTCACTAATGGGGATGGCCTCAATGGTGAAAGCATTACAGCGCGCATCATCACCTGGGGTGGTATCCTGCAATCAGTGGAGACACCGGACGCCAATGGCAAAAGCGCTGACATTTCCCTAGGCTTCCCCAACCTTGAAGGTTACCTAGCCCACAATGAGGACCCGCATTTCGGCGTTATCCTGGGCCGTGTGGCCAACCGCATCAAGGGTGCCAGCTTCGAGCTGGACGGCGCCACCTTCAAAACGCCCGTCAATAACGGCGCCAACACTATCCACAGCGGGCCTGGTGGCTTCCATGCCCAGCTTTGGACCATTGAGGACACTGGCGCTGACGATAGCAAAGCATGGCTGACCCTCGCCCTTACCAGCCCTGAGGGGGACATGGGCTTCCCCGGCACCGTGAAGGTGCGCGCCACCTACACCCTCACCACCAAGGGGGAGCTGGCCGTGCGCTTTGTTGGCGAAACCGACAAGCCCACCCTCCTCAACATGGCGACCCACGCTTACTGGAACCTGAACGGCGAAGGCTCCGGCAGTGCTGAGCCTGCGCAGCTGCGCATAGACGCCACCCGCTACGCTGTGATGGACGAGGACTGCGTGCCCACAGGGGAACTGGCGCCCGTCACGGGGACGCCTTACGACTTCACCAGCTTCCACACGGTGGGAGAACGGCTGCGCAGCTCGCTGCCGCAGATGTACTGGGCGCACGGCTATGACACCAGCTGGGAAATCAGCGGTGAATGGGGCCGGGGCAAGCCTGTGCGCCGCGCAGCCACCCTCTACGACCCGCGCTCTGGCCGCCAGCTTGTGGTCCTGACCAACGCCCCAGCTATGCAGTTCTACAGCTGCAACTGGCTGAACGGCGCTTATGTTGGCCCTTCAGGGCGCACTTACCGCCAGACGGACGGCGTGGCGTTTGAGCCAGGCCACTACCCCGACAGCATCCACCGCCCTGAGTTCCCAAGCGTTGTCCTGCGCCCTGGGGAAACGTACGACCACACAACCGTGTTCCGCTTCAGCACAGGCCTGCCTGAAGGCCTCTGAGCGCTGGCGCTCCCACGCGCCAAGCCCCCAGCCCAGTGGGTTAGGGGTTGAAGGGGCGGCTGTGGGTTGGCACAGGTTGGTGCAAGCGGCCATGCCTGCATTCTGCCTGCCCCAAGCCAGTGCTGCGCCTGGAGTGCCTCTCAGATCTGGGCGCCGAAATTGGGGAAGGGCGCTGGCGGCCCCACCAGGTTGGGCGGCTCCAGCCTGACCACGCGGGCGGGGTTGCCCACAGCGGTGGCGTAATCAGGGATGTTGCCCAGCACAACGCTGGCCGCCCCCACTTTGGCGCCACGCCCAATGCTGACCCGCCCCAAGACGATGGCGCCAGCCCCCACAAGCGCCCCCTCCCGCACGATGGGGTGGCGCGCCCCCTCCTCATGACCAGTCCCCCCCAGCGTCACGTTCTGGAAAAGGGAGACGTTGTCCTCCACAATGGCGGTCTCCCCAATCACGATGCCCGTGCCGTGGTCAATCGTCAGGCCCTGCCCCAAGCGGGCTGCCGGGTGGATGTCAATGCCGAAAAGCTCGTTGACGCGCGCCTGCAGTTGGTAGGCTAGCGGGCGCCGCCCCTCCAGCCACAGCTGGTGGGCGATGCGGTGTGCCTGCAGCGCCTGCCACCCTTTAAAGAACAGGAAAGGCGTGGTCAGATCATGGCAGGCCGGGTCCCGCTCACGCGTGGCCAGGATGTCCTGCGCGGCCGCCACGGCTATGGCGGGGTTGGCTTTCAGACAGGCTGCCACCAGGCGCGTCATCACCGGTTCGGCCAGGGCGCGGTCCGTCAGCTTGGCCCCAAGGAGGGAGGCCAGGGCGGAGGGGAAGTCGTGGTGGTCGCAGATGTTGACGCCAAACAAGTCCCTTATCAGCGGGTCGGCGCAGCAGCAGGCCTGGGCCTGCATCTCTGCCCAGAACCTTTTGAGGAACGCCTGGGGCGCCGCCTCAGGGTTGGGCAGGGGGATGGCACCGGCAGCATTCCCCTCCCCATGGCAGGGCTGGGGGGCCGCTTTGGAAGGGGCACTGTAGGTGGTAAGGACAGATGAGGGGGGTGAGGCAACCATGGCGTGCACCTTACAGCCCCCACCCCCCTCCCTGCCAGGGGGAAGTGGCCCTGCGCCAACCTTCACAGCACGCTTTGCCCCACCTTGTTTTGGGCAGCCCCTTAGGCTAACGGGCCATCAAGGCCAAACAGCGTGGAACATCGGCTTGAGGGGTTCAAGAAGGTGGTACGCCAAGCGGTGAGGAGCTTTCCGCCACCGGTTCCAAGAGCGGCGCCGTCTAGGCTAACTAGCCCTGAAAGCCGCTGCGGCACCGCGCCGCATGAAATGCAAGCGGCAAGAAGCAGCGGCTGATAGGCGGTGATAAGGGAACTCTAACCAGCACCGTCCATTTCTGAGCTGCCTATGTGGCAGGATGCATTTATTTAGACGTCCCTTCCATTTTATCCCTAATTTTGAGGTCCTTCAAAAAACGGCAGTTTAGGGCTGTTACCAGAACTGGCTTGAAAAGAGGGGTAAATAGGCCCACAGTGCATTTATTGGCTGTTCCCAGCCATTGAAGCGTGAATCAGTTCGCTTCCCTGCCGCGTAGGCAGCTCAGAAATTTTCCGGCAGCGGTACGGCCTGTTTTTCCAGGTTCCCTGCCGCGTAGGCAGCTCAGAAAGGACTGCGTTGCTATAGGCCCGTGGGCATGTTCCCTGCCTTATGGGGAGCCCAGGGCTGTGGTCCAATGGGCTTGGGGTGGGCCAGACGCCATGGTGGCTAACCCTGGTGCTTTTTAGGCCAGGGACGGCACAGCCCTGGCGCCGTTCCCAGCCAGGCAGCTTGCAAGGATCCACCCATGGCAAAGCCTTTTTCCCTGGCAGCCCTCACAGCACTGCCACTCCTCAGCGCCCTTGTGCTGCCCTGCCTCCCGGCCAACGCCGCCACAGACATCAGCTTGGACACTAGCACGGCCCAGGGCGCAGTGCTGGCCCGCACAGAGGCTGAACGTCAGTCCACCTTCATGGAGCCGCAGGATTTCCTGAACGCCAGCCAGGGCCAAACGCCAGCGGGCCTGGTGCAGGGGCAGGTGGATGTCGGCCCCATCATCAACACCATGTTGGGCCAGGGCGTGCGCAACATTTACCTGCCTTGCGGGTTCTACAAGCTGGCCACCACCATCAAACTGGTTTCCCTCAGCACGCTGGCGGGTTCAGGCGCCTGCACGATGCTTTCACTGCAAAGCACCACAGGCAACGCCATTGAAGGGGCTGGGGTTAGCCTCACAGTAGTGCGCGATTTCATCGTGCAAGCTGATGTAAAGAGGACCTCTGGCGCTGCCATTGCCTACATCATGTCCTCCACCCAAAACCCTTTTGAAAACCAAATTCGCAACATCTCCTTCACCAATGGGGGAACAGGGCTCCAACGTTACCATTACGACAACATTTACCTGGAAGGCGCCAACAGCACCCACATCAGCCATGTTTCAGGGCGCGGCGCCAGCCACAACGGCATCACCCTAACAGGAACCACGTTGCGTTCCGTAGACAACTACGTCACCGATTCTGGCTTTGACAGCTATGGCCGCGCGCCCCTGGAGCTCATCTGGGCTTCTGGCGTCTACATGTCATCGCTTGACTTGCTGGGCAGCCAAATGGCTGGGGTACTTGTGGATCCAGACACCAAACATGAAGTGGACGGGCTGCGCGCCACAGCCGTGCTGGCTGACAGCAACATTGGTCCAGGCTGGCTACTGGGTGGGAGTGGCCCCATCACTGAATTCAACATCACCAACTGTTGGGGCTCTACCAACGGTTTCAAACCTGGCACCTTGGAGGTGGCAGGCATTGCCCAGGGCTTCACCATCACCAACCCCCAAGCCAATGACATTGTGGTGGCCTCGTCTGAGTTCCACGCCAACACGGGCACTGGCATCGACATTCAGCAAGGCACCCACATCATCGTCAACGGCAACACGGTTTTCATGAACTCCGCTGGCCAAGGCAACGAGAACCGATTCCCCGGCATTAACGTGGGTACAGACCCCAATTTGGTGACGGTCACCAACAACCAGTCCGGCGCTGGCGGGGAGGCGCAGAACATTCAGACCAAAAGTGCACAGCGTTACGGCATACTCTCCACCCAAGCGGTGGACGGCACCCATTACGCGCTTTTCCTGGGCAACATGGGCACGGGCAACCAGTCTGGCGCCTTCAGCATCCCCACAGGGCCTAGTGTGGTCGCCGCCAACAACATCGGCTTCTGAAACTGCGCCCTTTGAGAAGCCCTTAAATCCTTGTTTCCCTGCCGCGTAGGCAGCTCAGACAAGGCAGTGCTGGTTGGGAGTTCGCTTATCGCCGCCTAAAAGCGAAAAAGCTTTCTACGTTCCAGCTTTGCTGTTCGCTTCAACGCGCCCGGCTTTCACAGGCCTGCGGCCTTAGACGGGGTTCGCTTCTTGAACCCTTAAGCCGGAGCGGCGGCCTATAGGGCGCAAGCCCGTTAAAGCAAGGGTGAACCTGCGTTAGCCGCAGGCAAGCAGAAGTGAAACCGTTGCTTTGGCCGCCAAGACAAGTTCAGTCCGCTTAAGCTTACGCTCGGTGCTACCCTCATTCCGGGCTTTAACGGGCTTTGCCCTATACGGCGCCGCTCATCGGGCGGAGGAGCGGTGTTCAGCCAAAACGCCCCTGTGAATGTCCAGGGCCGCTTTATGCGCCTTGGCTGCTGCCAGGGCGGCCTCTGCGTGCTCGTCCTCCCCTTTGGCGCTATCAGCCTTGGCCTTCTCATGGGCTGCTTGGACGGCCGCTTCCTCCGCAGCGGCTTCAGCCAGGTGGGCGGCCTCATCGTAAGGCTCATCCACAGGGGGTGGTTCCAAAACAGCTGATGCCTCTTCAGGGTGGCCCGTGGCGCTCGCGGTGGCCGCCTCCGGGCTGCGGGCCTCCGCCTGGCCTTCAGAAGCTGTGTCGCCGCCTGCACCTGCACCAGAACCACTTGAAGGGGTTGATTCCTTCACCAAAGCGTCCTCTGGGGCCTGGTCGGCACCTGGGTCTGGCTTCTTGTCCTCCTCAGGTACTTTGCCGGCAGGGGGCTTGGGGGTAGGCTTGGGATAAACCATGCCGTTCTTGAGGACGCACACAAGCCCGCCATCGCTGTATTCGGCCAGGAAGACGTCATCGGGCTTTTCAATGCCGATGGCGCGGAGATCCTCCAGGAGGTCCTTGTCGGTTTTGTGCAGGGTCTTGAGGGCGTCCTCGCGCACTTCGCCTTGCTTGATGACAACCATAGCGGGCATGCGGCCTTTGTCGCATGTCACAGTCAGCGCGCCGTTGGGCTCCACCTGGGCGTAAACAACGTCCCCAAAGGAGAAAATGCCCTGGAGGTTGAGCTGTGAGGCCACGTTCAGCAGGTCCACCTTGCTGTCGCGCCCTGTGAGGTTGGACATGATGAAGCGCCCATTGCGGATAATGGGGATGGGCTGGCCTACCGTTACGCTGTGGAAGAAGTCGTAGCGCTTGTAAAGCCAGTTCATCACCATCAGCACGGCGATGCTGAGGATGAGCGCCATCAGGTACGTGGTGAAGGGGATGGAGTCGCTATAAAGTACCCCACCGATGACGCCACCCAAGATGAAGTTGCCGATGAGGTCGATAGCGTTCATCTGGGAGAACTGCGTGCGCCCCGACAAATGCAGGTAGCCGATGACAAAGGCAAAGCCCGTCACCAGCTTCAGGGCCATCATCACGTAGAAGTCAAAACGCAGCACGAAATGGTGCACCAGCTGGTGCATGGTTGGCATGGCAAACAGGGTGCTTGTCATCCGTCTTTTCACTCCCTTGGTGTGGGTGGAGCCTGGCAGGGCTGGCTTGCGGGGCCGCCCAACTTCATTACGCTTGTGGGTACGGTTGCGACAAGTAGAACAGCAGCGAACTCCATATAAGGCGAAGCCTGTTAAAGCCGGTGTGGAACCTGTGCGGGCCGTAAGGCCATACAGCGTGAAACAGCGGCTTGGGATTCCAAGACAGCGCAGCCCGAAGGGCGAGCGTAGTGAGCTTTCGGGCCTGAAGGGTTCAAGACAGCATGAAATGCAAGCGGTAGGATGCAGCGGCTTTTAGGCGCCAAGAACGTAATCGGTTTAACCTGGAAGGCGTAAAAGCCCAGGCCAGCTTTGAACGGGGCCGCCCATCCGCTGGGCGAATGGCTTTTCCCTTAACCTCTTCCCCTTCAGTTGAACGGCATGTAGCGGACAGACATGAACACCATGTTGTCGTCTGTATGGGGTTTGCCGCCCTGGCCTTTAAAGGCCTCCATGTAGGTGTGGGCGTACTGTGCGCCCATCAGGACGCGACCATAGTCCCCCTCAAGCGCTGTGTACCACAGCCCGCCCGTGGCCTCAGCTGAGAGGCGCACATTGGTGGCGGCTGCGCAGTTCTTGGAAAGCTCAATATGGCAGCCGCTCATGTTGTAGGCGCGGTTGCCATAGCCGTAAGCCTGGCCGCCAGCATTGAAGGCGCGCCGGCCCAGGACCTCCTCAGCGCCGCCATAAATGTAGTACTGCAGGCGCGGTAAGGCATGGCCGAACACGCCCACCATCACGCTGCCCTCAGGCAAGGGCACGGGGGAGCCGTTCTGGCTGAAGGTGTAATCAGGCAGCCCAGCGCTGCCATAGCGCCCAAGCCCTGTGCCCCCCAGGACGGCGGCGCGGAATATCAGCCTGTCCTTGACGATGGGCATGACCGCCGTTGCCTGCCCACCGCCAGCCACCGCCAGGTGGTTGCTACCGTGGCCCACCTTGCTGGCGCGCGTTTTGAACCAACGCATGATGCCGCCAAGGGCGAAATTGCCCCACGCCGTGTTGGTGGCCACTTTCAGCACAGTGTCAGGCGCAGGCGCTGCGCTGTAGGAGGCCATGGAGTTGTTGGTGCTTGTGCCAGGCACGCCTGTGGTGATGGTGCGCCCGTTGAGGTCCGCCACGCCGCCGGCGATGGCGTCCGGATCCTCCAGGGAGAGGCCAACGCTCCAGGCCTCGTCCTTGCCAAATGACTTCACGGCGCGGAACTGCGGCGTGCGCGTCCAGGTAAAGCCAGGCAGGAACTCGTTGTCGATGGTGAGGGGGATCTGCGCGTCACGCGCCAGAAGGCCAGGGCCGGATGGGGTGAGGAGCGACCATTCCTGCCCCCCAAGGAAGTACCAGTTGTTGTCGGCCGCCTTCACCTCCCCGTAAAGCACGCGGATGCGCGGATTGTAGGAATTGGTCTGGCGCCCGTTGGAACTGGTGCCTGATGATTGGAAGTCCAGCTCCATGTAGCCATCAGCGGCGATTTGGGGCGTTATCATGCCTTCCGCCAGGAGGGAGATGCGGCTGCCGCGCGCGCTCTGGCGCCATTCATTCATGTGGTAGGCTGTTTGGTTGCCCCATGGCGTGGCCTGGAAGGCCGTTGTCATGTCGGAACCATCCATGCGGCTGCGCCACACGCCAGCCCCTTCGAAATAGCCGCCCAAAGTCAGACGGATGTCGCCAATCTGGATCTGCCCACGGTGCAGCGGCCCGAACAGGTCACTGTGTGAGGAAGGCATGGCGGTGATGTCAGCATAGGGCGTGCGCGGTGTGGGGCGCGGCGCCAAGGGCTGGCGGGCGAAGGGGTCCACCAGGTGGGGTCTGTCGCCGTAAGGCCCAGCCCCCCCTGAAACCGCAGGGCTGGAAAGTAGCGCACCAGGGTAGGCGCCAAGCCCCCCGCGGCTGCGGTAAACCACCGATTGCGGCTGCTGGGCCATGCGGAAAGGGTCTGCCTCAAATGCCTGGCGCTGGGCCTTGAGCTCTGCGCGGATGCGGGCGTGCTCCTCTCTGTCGGCTTTCTCAATCTGGGCGATGTGCTCTTGCATGGCGCGCACTTGGGCTTTCAGCGCGCTCAGCATGGCGGCGTTGCCAGCCTGCGCCACGCTTGGCAGCGCCAAGGCAGCGAGCGCCAGCGCGGTGCCCATCCACGGGACCACAGTGAGTGCCTGGTGGCCTAGGTGGGACGGCTTGCTCAGGGCGCGCTTGATGCGGCTGGTTGCCCAACCCTTCGTCTCCCACATTCTGCAGCCAAGTTGGGGTGCACCGTACGCAGCGCTGGAAGCCAGCAGTGGCTTGGTGCCATTGAGGTTGCAGCGCTTACCTGGAACATCCTTCCCCTCAAGCCCCATGCGGCCCTCACCCTGCTGTTGCTGGTCATGCGTGGCATGTTTGTTGCGGGCAGGAAACCATGGGCGGCCTGCACCCTCAACCACCCAGAGCTTTTCCCAAGGGGGGTAAGGGCACTTCTTCCCCAACCATGGCTTTTATGCCGCAGCGGAACCCCTTTAGGCTAACTAGCCGTAAATGCCGGTGCAGCTCTTGTGAGAGCCGTAAGCCCAAACAGCGCGAAGCACCGGCTTAGGGGTTCCAAGACAGCGGAACCGGTTAAAGGGCGCAGCGAACCCCGTATAAGGCGAAGCCTGTTAAAGCCGGGTGTGTCGGAGCGGAACCCCTGTAGGGCGAAGCCCGTCAATGCCGGTGTGAAACCTGTGCCGGCCGTTAGGCCAAACAGCGTGTAGCACCGGTTTAGGGGTTCCAAGAGCGGCGCCGTCTAAGGCCGCAGGCCTGTGAAAGCGGAAAACGTCGTAGTGAACAGCGAAGCTGGAACGTAGAAAGCTTTTCCGCTGATAGGCGCCAAGAACAGCGCAGAACGTAGTTCAAGCGCAGAAAGAACCCCGCATGGCCCCTTCAAGACAAGCCGCTGCGGCCCCGCGAAGCGAACCCATCTAGGGCAACTGCCCGTGAAAGCCGATGTGGAACCTGTGCGGGTCGTAAGCCCTAACAGCGCGAAGCACCGGCTTGGGATTCCAAGACAGCGCAGCCCGAAGGGTAAACGCAAAAAGTCGCCTGGCTTAAGAGTTCAAGGCTGCCACCCCGTCAGGGCCGGAGGCCAATGGAAAGCGCCTCTCCCCCCACACCACACTGCCCCCAGGCCCCGCTTGGAGCAGGGCGCACCAACCTATTGGCGCCACGCTCCAAAGCCCCAGAACGGCACAGATGGCACAAGCACAACCCTACAGGCACAACCATGACGAACGCACCCTCCACCCACCTTTTCGCCAGCACAGACCTGGCCGCGCTTCAAGGCGCCATGGCCAGCACCATCACGGCGCAATGCCCTGTGTTCAAGACCGTGGCCTTCAACCCAAGCCAAACCACCATGGACGCCCTGCCCAGGCCAGCCTGCTTCCTAGCGCTGGAGGGGTTTGGCCCCACTCCCACCGACCCAGGGACAGGCCAGGCTTTGGTGGCGCTGAACTTTGCAGCCTACATCGCCTTCAGCCGCGCTGCTCCCGGCGCGCCCCTGGCATGCCAGCAGGCGGTGGCGGCGCTGGCCGCCCTCGTCCACCAGAATCGCTGGGGGTGCGTTGGCGTGGGGCCAGGGCTGCTTGGCCCTGCTTTGGACACAGGCTTTGGCCCAGCCCTTGAGGGGGAGGGTGATGATGTTACCTGGCGCTTGGCGTGGCGCCATGAGGCCGCTTTTGGCACTGATGTGTGGGAGGGGGCTGACCAGCCCATCAAGGACGTTTACACAGCCCACGCCACTGAACAGGTTGGCATCCGCGAGATTTGGAAGCGCCCAATGCAACTCCAGGGTGGCTTAGCGTGAGCGGCCCCCTGGGGGCTGACGCCCACACACACCGCGTCCTGGGGGAGCATGACCGCCAAATCGCCAGCATGGCGCGCCTTGGCGTTGTGGCGGCTGTGCAGGGGCTTTGCGCGCGCGTGGCCATTGGCAGCTTGCTGACGGACTGGCTTTACACACTGACTCCCCGCGCAGCCCAAGGGGCTGTGTGGTGGCAGCCCAGTGTGGGGGAGCAGGTGGTGGTGCTGGCCCTGCACGGCGATGTTTCACAAGGGGTCATCCTGGGTTCCATCTGGCAGGACAAATACCCGCCGCCAGCCCAAGGGGCCGTGTGGGGCAAGCGCTTCAGCGATGGCACCCTTCTGACCTATGACCCCCAAAGCCACGCCCTGACGTTGGAGGGCGGGCAGTCCCCCCTGGCCATTCACGTCAAGAACGCCACCTTGAAAGCGGAAAGCCTGACGCTGAACGCCCCAAGCGTGCACTGCACAGGCAGCATGGTGGTGGAGGGGGACGTAACGGCCAAGGGTGTGAGCGTGGCTGGCCATGTCCATGGCGGCGTCAAATCAGGCAGTGAGGAGACAAGCGCCCCTTCATGAAACGCCTTCAATGACAGGGGAATGACAGGGGGAGAGGCATTTGGTGAGGGGAAGGCATCCCCGCTGAAGCCAGCCAGCACCTCATCACGGCCCTTGAGTGAAGGCTGGGTGGTGGGAAATGGCTGGGATTGGGCTCCTTGGAACGGCCCTGCAACGGTGTTGGCGCCAACACCGTTCATTCAAGGCACCATGCTGTGTTCAGAGCCGCCGTGCTGGCCCTTTGGTACAGGGGCGGCAGCCCTCATGCGCCGTGGCCGATTCATGGCTGGGGCACATCCTGCTCCTGCCTGTCCTGGCCCGGCCTTGCTTGGCGGGCTGGAAAGTGCCTGGGCGCCCCAGAAGCCCCACTTAGCACGATTATCAATAAGGACGGGGCGTGCAGTTGGCTGGGGCTTTGTGCGCTGGCCTTCAGCTTTGCTTGGCGGAGGCTGGCCCTTCAAGGCTGGCCATATCGATCACGAAGCGATAATGGACATCGCCGCGTTCCATACGGGCGAAGGCCTCGTTGATTTCATCCATGCGGATGGTCTCGCAATCAGGCAGGATGTTCTTCTCCGCGCAGAAATCCAGCAGTTCCTGCGTTTCCTTAATGCCGCCGATGACGGAGCCAGCCACCTGTCGCCGTCCCATGATGAGCGGCACGCTGTTGAAGTCGGCCATGGGACCGATCTGCCCCACCATTACCAAAGCGCCGTTGATGTCCAGCAAAGGCATGTACGGCTTAAGGTCATGCTCCACCGGGACGGTGTCGATGATAAGGTCGAAACTGTTAGCGGCTGCCGCCATCGCTTTAGGGTCTGTGGAGATAAGGGCGTGGTGGGCGCCAAGCTTGGCAGCGTCCTTTGTTTTGGCCTCTGACCGGGTGATGAGGGTGACGTCAGCGCCCATGCCAGCAGCCAGCTTCACTGCCATGTGGCCAAGCCCGCCAAGCCCGATAACGCCAACGCGGCTGCCCTTCTTCACGCCCCACTGGCGCAAGGGGGAATAGGTGGTGATGCCAGCGCACAGAATGGGGGCTGCGCGCGCAGGGTCCAGCCCTTTTGGCAAGCGCAGGACGAAATCCTCACGCGCCACTAGGTGCTTTGAATAGCCGCCATGGGTGTTGTAGCCATCCACCCTGTCGGGGGAGTTGTAGGTGAGGGTCGGCTCATGGCGGCAGTACTGCTCATCGCCCGCTTTGCACTGGTCGCATTCCATGCAGGAATCAACCATGCAGCCCACCGCCACCAGGTCGCCTGGCTTGTACTTGCTGGCTTTGGGGCCAGTGGCGGTTACGCGGCCCACGATCTCATGCCCAGGCACCACGGGGTAGACGCTGCCGCCCCAATCATTGCGGGCCTGGTGCAGGTCTGAATGGCACACGCCGCAGTAAAGCACTTCCATGGCAACATCGTTGTCGCGCAGGGGGCGGCGCTCAAAGGTGATGGGCTCCATGGCTGATTCATTGCTGCGGGCAGCGTAACCTGTGGTTTCCTGACCGTTTTTGAAGGTGGGCATGGCGGGGGATGATGTCATGATGGGCATGTTTCCCTGAAGATTTCTGGGGGTGGCAATGCCAGGGCGCGCTTGGCTGACGGCGCCCCGGCCCTGGCCAAATGGACTGGCCGCTGACTTCCCAATATGGGCGCCGCCCAGGGTTTTTCAAGGTTTGGGGTCGGCAGGCCTTGGAGGTCCAGGAGCCTCACGAGCCTTCAGGGGCCGAGGTGTCGACACCAATGGCTCCAGACCCCAGGCGACAGCAGCGAAAATCCCAAAGCGGTTTTCTGGAACGCGGTGAGGGGCAAACATTGTGGCCGCCATTGTGGCCGCTGGCTTTCACCAGGCAATGGGCGCAGTCTGAGGAGGCACAGCAAAGCGTAGAGAAGGGGCACGACCAGACACCCCACAAATCAAACCCATTGACTGCGGTTTTTAGTGCGCGCCAGTTTCATGGCAGCCCAACTTGGCATCCAGAAGCAGACCTAGGCTCCAACGGTGATGATGGACACCAGGTTTTTGCAAGGTGGCCCGCGTGCCACCAATCCAGATAACCAGGCGTTATGGTTCAATCGGGTCAGGTTATGGGCGGCCAAGTCAAACCCCTTCAAACACTGTTGACCACATGAACGCCAAGGCCAGCTTTCACCAACCAGGAGAGGGAGGCGAGCCAAGGGAACAACCTGTATAGGGTCAGCGCATCAGCACTTTGGGCTGTTGAAGGTAAGAGTGCCTGGCGAGGGGGGGCTTCTCTCAACGCCCCCTCTGGCCCAGTTGGGTTCTCAGCTTGGATGGTTTGGGGGGAGGGCCTTTAAAGCCAGCGTCCAACAACCATGGCCTGCCCATGTTCTTGGCACGCGCCAGAAGCAAGGCTGCGCGCGCTTCCACCAATCCGAGGCCCCATCTGCAGGTGTATAATGCCGTACAAAGGAAATTATAAGCGTGTTCACTATGGGTGAGATGACGCGTGTCTTCAGTGTTCAAAATGTTCATTACGCAAATTGCATGTAAATATTAAGTATAACCCATGATCTATATCTGGAACCTCAAGTCAGTGCACGACTAGGGTCGCTGCAAGCATGGGAAGTGTTGGGGGCGGGTGGGCACCACGTTCCCTCAGGAGACCCAACCAAATAGCCCAAGCCACGACCACGGCTATGGGCCTGGCAGAGCCCTTGGGAAGTCCCCTGGGCACCATGGCCAGATAGAAAGAGAACGTTGGTGAGGTCTTCTTCGCTGTCGTGTGTGGCAAGCATTCAGGACCAGGGCTTGGAAAGGGCCGTTCCTTGTCATGTGGAAGTCATAGGCAGGTCTGGGAGGTTTTCTTGAGCCGCTTCAATGAGCTTCTTTCTCACGCCATCCATCTCTTCTATTTTCTGTTGGTTGTAGAGTGATTTATCAGACTCGTTCATCAAATTGATGAAACTATCATAATATCTGTAGGCCAGGTCGCTGACATTTTTATTGAAGAACATTTCCAGAACATTGAGACAATTGGAGGCTTTTTCGCGCAGCGCCCTATAGTCCCCAGGATTCATTTTCTTCTTGTTTTTAGATCGCTGATGAGGGCCACGCCCTTGCTGACCACAGAAAGAAAATCGCTCAGGGCATGCAGCTTTTTTTCTGCCCATTCCCGGTTCACTTTCATTTTCTCAATGTCTTTGCTCTCGGCGGCGATGTCTTTTTTGCTGTTTGCCAACACGATAAGTCATCCACCCCAGAAGGGCGGTGGCGAGAACAGCTCCGAAATCCTTGAAAAAATCCCACAAACTGTGTGGGTCGCCATCATGGTTGATCAAGTTGATGGTTACAGGCCCTGCCGTAGTGCTGAGGGAGGCATGGACCGCCTGCAGGAGGGCGCGGGCGTTTTCCAGTTGTTCTGGGGTGATGTGGTGGAGGTCGCTGGCTGGCATGGCTTGTTTCCACCCTCCCTTCAAATTTTTCACCCATCCCTGTTTACTTAAGGCCTGGGCAATAATCTGGAGGGCCCACCTGAAAGAACCTTGGCAGTGAGGTGTAGAAAGGGCCCAGAATGATATCTGGGCCCTTTCTTGTGCAGCATTTCTACCGCACATGCCTTAGCGTGTTGGCGCACGCTGGCAAGATCTTATTCTGCCACTTTGCACGCTTGATTTCAAGTTTCTTCAAAAAGATGACGTGTCGGGAGAGGCCAGGGACGCCTCAGCCAGCATCTCTCACAAGCTGGCCAGGGCTGTGCAGGCCTCCTTGACGTGCTGCCTGCAAGCCTTGGCGTACCATGTGCGGGCCTCATCATCACTTTGAGGCACGCCTTGGCCATCCTCATACAAGGTGCCCAGCGCCAGCTGCGCGTCAGCAAAGCCTTGGTTAGCCGCTTTGCGATACCAAGCTGCAGCCTGGCGGTCGCTTTGGGCCACGCCGTGGCCGAGAACGTAAAGCGCGCCAAGCTTGGCCTGCGCCCTGGCATCCCCCGGCCAGGCGCCCTTTGGCGTGCCGGCTTTGCGGAACCAGGCTGCTGCCTCTGGCCAATTCCTGGCCACACCGTGGCCTTGGTCGTAAAGAACGCCAAGGTTGTACTGGGCGTCTGCATTGCCTTGGTCTGCTGCTTTGCGCCACCATTGAGCGGCCTGGGCAGGGTCCTTGGCAACGCCGCGCCCAAAAGCGCAGAGGATGCCGAGATTGTCTTCAGCATCCCCATTACCTTGGTCAGCCGCCTTGCGGTACCAGGCAGCGGCCTGGCGATCGCTTTGGGGCACGCCGTGACCTTGGGCATAAAGCACGCCCAAGTTGAACTGCGCTGCGGCGTTGCCTTGGTCAGCCGCTTTGCGGAACCAGGCTGCTGCCTGGGCGTCGTTTCTGGGCAGGTTTGGAAGATCGCTTTTCTGGGCTCCGTCTTGCCCGCCACTCTGGGCGCCCTCTTGGGCGCCGAGGGCGTAAAGGAGGCCCAGCTTCAGTTGCGCTGCGTCATTGCCATTTTGGGCGCTGGCCAGCAGGGCCTTGAAAGCGGGTGTGTCCTCAACAGGGGCTGGCTGCATTGAAATGGCGTGGGCGTAGGCGTGGGCCGTGCCCAGCCCAACCACCAAGCAACCCAAGGCTGCAGCGCGCCAAGCGGGTTTCAGCAAAGCCAGCTTGCAGGGTGGGTTGTTCATAAGGCTTCCTGGGCAGGGAGGGGGAGGTAGCTTTGTAATGCCGGCCAAAAGAAGGCCAAACGTCACGACCCTTTACCTAACAGGGTTGACAGAGTGTGCCTGCATTAAAAATCGCCCATAAGGCGAAGCCTGTTGAGGCCCGGCGCGTTGAAGTGGAATCCCTATAGGGTTTCCGCTGTTTTGGCGCCTCTCAGCCCGAAGACTCACTACGTTTCAGGCCTCAACAGGCTTCGCCTTATACGGGTTCGCTGTCTTGGCGCCTCTCAGCCGCTGCTTCTTGCCGCTTGCATTTCATGCGGCGCGGTGTCGCAGCGGCTTGTCTTGAAGGGGCCATGCGGGGTTCTTTCTGCGCTTGAACTGCGTTCTGCGCTTCGACGATCCCCGCTTCTACGCCCTCCGGGCTAAGGCCCCTTCGCTTCACAGGCCTGCGGCCTTAGACGGCGCCGCTCTTGGAACCGGTGGCGGGAAGCTTCTCACCACTTGGCGTGCCGCCTGCGCGGGGCCGCTTCCCGCCTTTATAGGGCTGCGCCCTTTAACCGGTTCCGCTTGCGTGGTGGGGGGGGGAGGGGCACAATCACGCTTGCCTTCCAGCAACCGCCTTCCACAGCCTGCAGCGAACACTGCAGCACGACCACGATTGAACAAGGGAGCAGCAAGCATCATGGCCATTTGGGGTAAAATGTTTGGTGGTGTGGCAGGCTTCGCCATGGGGGGGCCGCTTGGCGCTGCCCTTGGCCTGGTTTTGGGGGACATGACGGACCGCAAAACCATCCTCAAGCCCATCAACGGTACATGGGCTGACAACTTCCCAACGCGCGGCACGCCAGACCCCACGGGGGCCGCTTTTTTCGGCGCCGCCAAAATGGCTGCCCTTCTGGGCCGGCGTGAGCAGCTTTATGCCATCGGCTTGATCATGCTGTGCGCCAAGCTTGCCCGCATTGATGGCCCCGTCAAGCAGGTGGAGATTGACGCCTTCAAGGGTTGTTTCCAGTTCCCCCCTGAAAGCCAGCGCGAAGTGGGGCTGATGTTCGACAACGCCCGCAACCGCACGGATGATTACATGCGTTACGCCACGGAACTTGGCGCAGCTTACAGGGACGACCCCGAACCGCTTGAAACACTGCTTGCCGTGATGTTCCGCATAGCGCGCGTTGACTTGCCCCCTAACGCCCCCCTGCACCCAGCTGAGGAAAGCTTCCTGCGCTATTGCCAGCAGGCATTCCACCTCAATGAAGCGGCCTGGCGGCGCTGCGCCCAGGGCCAACCACGCGCCCAAGCCACAGGTAGCGCTGCTGAATGCTATGAAATCCTGGGAGTTGCGCGCTCAGCCAGCACGGAGGACATCCGCCTGCGCTGGCGTGCGCTTGTGCGCCAGCACCACCCTGATGTCCTAGCGCGGCAAAACCTCACCCCCGCTCAGGCGGAAGCAGCACGCCTGCGCATTGCGCGCATCAACGCCGCCTGGGACCGCATCAAGCGTGACCGCAGCCTGTGAGGGCGGTTTGGCTGGGCAAACGCGTTGAGGCTTTGGACGGCCTATCCCCTCTTAGCCCCTAATTGCTCCCTGCAGGCGCCCCTTGTGGCCCGCCCCCTGCTTCCCCTGCCGGCATGGCGGTTTTGAGGCCACGTGCGCGCCTGACAGCGTCTATGTCCTGCAGAACGTCCCAGAAAAGCACCGTCATGGCGTCTAGCAAAGGCGGCGTTGCGTAGGTGATGAGCTGAACGGCCTTCAAGGGGTCCTGGGTGCTCCACACGCCTTGGGAAGCGTTCCAGGTCAGGCCGGCTTGTTCGGCCTCCGCCTGGGCTGGGCTGCTGGGCTGGCAGCGAAACACGAAGCCTGCCTCTGGCGCGTAGCTCAGCACAGGGGGTTGGGCGCCGCCATCCCGTTCTTGGGCGGTGGGGGCCTCCTTCAAGGGCGCTTGGCTTGGCGCGCCTTCAGGGGTGGTGGGCGTTTGGTTTGGCATGGTCGGTCCTTCTAAAGGCTGGTCCAAAGGCTAGTCAGGGTTGGCTGGGGGTGGTGGTTTTGTCGGGGCTCATGGCCTCCAGGGAGATGGGCAGCCACGCCATGGCGCCCTGGTCCTGAACAAGCAGAAGCACTTCATGGCGGCCCAGCTTGATGGCGCGCTCAATCGCCGCTTTGAAGCTGTCTGGCGTGGTGAGGGACTGCCCACCAACCTGCAGGATAACGTCCCCCTCCCGCAGGCCGCGCCGCGCCGCCGTGCCATCCTTGGTGACGCGCAACACCAGGACGCCGCGCTGGCTGTCTGAAAGGCCGTATTGTTCGCGCTCGTCAGGCCCGATGACGCTGACCGTCAGCCCAAGCGCGCTGAAGGAGCAGCGCGGGTGGCTTGGCGGCAGGGTGTCTGAAGGGGGGGGGGGGGATTTCTCCACAGCCGCTTGGAGGGTGACGGGCACCTCCATAAGCTGGCCCTCCCGCCACAGTGACAGCTGGAGGGTGCTGCCAGGCTGGTGCGCTGCCACCACGCGCGGCAGCGTCTGCCCTGTGACGGCGTGCCCGTTGATGGCTGTGATGATATCGCCAATTTTCAGCCCCGCTTTGGCCGCCGCCCCTTTGGGCACCAGGCTGGCGATAATGCCACCTTCGCCGGCCTTGGTGCGGCCTGTGGGGGTTTTCTGGGTGAAGTCCAGCGCGTGGGCCATGGTGGGCGTCACCGGTTGGAACACAATGCCGAGGGAGCCACGGTGCACAGCGCCCGTTTGGCGGATTTGCGCAATCAGCCCGATGGCATCGTCTGAGGGGATAGCGAAGCCAAGGCCGATGGAATCCCCCCCAGCGCCGCCAAAAATCAACGTGTTGATGCCGATGACCTCGCCTTTAATGTTAAACAGCGGGCCACCTGAATTGCCCCTGTTGATGGCGGCGTCTGTTTGGATGAAGTCATCATCAAGCCCATGGGCCACGTTGCGCCCGCGCGCTGAGACGATGCCAGCCGTCACCGTACCGCTGAGGCCATAAGGGTTGCCGATGGCCAGCACCCAATCGCCAATGCGCGCCTTGTCGCTACGGCCGAAGGGCACGGCGGGCAGGGGGGCGGTTGGTGTGACTTTCAGCACGGCCAAATCCATGCGGGCGTCACGCCCCACGATTTGAGCTGGCATTTCCGTGCCATCAGACAACGTAACGGTAATGCGGTCGGCGTCTTCAATCACGTGGTTGTTGGTGACGATGACACCTGACGGGTCGATGATAAAGCCAGAGCCAAGGGCCTTGATCTGCATCTGGGGGCGTTCAGGTTTTTTCTGCCCTGGGCGTTTGTGCTTCTGGGTGTAGTCGTGGAGGAACTTGTCCAACGGGTTGGGTTGGGCAGGCTTGCCGCCATGGGGGCCCTCATGGGGGGGTGGCGCGCTTTTGGGGCCAGGGGTGCCTGGGCTGGGCTGGCTTGGGCTAGGGGTACGGTGGGGAAGGGGGGTCTGCGGGCCTGTTGGGCTGCTTTCATCAGGGCCCTGGGGGGCTTGGGGGCTGTCATCCTCGCCATCACTGACCGGAACAGTACCTGAGATGGAGATGTTGACCACTGCTGGCAGAAGCCTGTCCACCAAGGGGGCGAAGCTAGGCAGGGCCAGCCCTTTGGTGGCTGCCGCCTGGCCTGGCCCCATGGCGTCCAGCGTGGCTGCGGGCACTGTGCTGGTAGGCTGGCTGTGCGTGGTGGCTGGTGCACCCTCCGCCCAGGCCAAGGGGGGCAGCGCAGGGCCAGCCAGCATGGTGGCGCAGCACAGCAGCCGGGCCAAGCGCTGTGGCAGGGACCGTGGCAGTGCCCTGCCTAGCTTCTGGGGCGTGGGCTGTTGAGGCCCTTGTTGCCTTGGCCAAGCGGTGCTCTGGCTGGTGGAGGGGGAGAGAGGAGTGGCTGTGAGGTGAGATGATGCGCCCATGCCTCCCTTTTAAACCAGTGCGCGCCCTGAAACGAGTGCCTGGAGGGCGGCAATATGGTGCTGGCAGGGTGGCGGGGTGGATGGCGCGGCTGCAGGCAAGGGGATGGATAATAAGCACCTTTCCGGTCTTATTTCTTTCGCAGTCAGCGTTTTGCGTTATGATGCAGCCACCACTTGCCCTGCCCAAGCCAGGCCGCACCCCTTCCACGCCTATTTTCAAAGGGCTGGAATGCGGCGCTCCAGCTGGGGCCAGGGGCAGGATTTGAGACCCTGAGGAAGCGCGCATGACCCCTGACACCCCCCACCAGCATGGCCCAGGCTGCAGCCACACCACACCACCAAGCCCCCCTCAGGCCAGCCAGGCAGACCCACGGCGCGCCTTGGCCTCCCAAACCCTTGCAAACCTCCTGAAGCAGGATGGCCACACGCTTGAAGCCCCCCTCAGCGCCTTGAGCGAACGCGCAGGCGTGATTCATGCCGTGTTCATGGCCAACGCCCAGACGGCACCCGTGCTGAGCGCCCTTAAGCCACGGCTGGAGCAAGCGCTTGAAAAGGCCCTTGGCCAGCCTGTGCGCGCAAGCTTCATGGCCCAGCGCGGTGCCGCGCGCGAAGCCCTCGCCCCAGGCGCGCCCAAGCCAGCCCACCATGGCCAGGCGGAGCCAGGGCCTGCGGCCGTCCCTGGCGGCATCCACGCCGCTTTGGCTGTGGCCTCTGGCAAGGGGGGGGTGGGCAAGTCCACCGTGGCTGTCAACTTAGCCTGCGGCCTGGCAAAGCTGGGGCTGCGCGTTGGCCTGCTGGACGCTGACATCCACGGCCCTTCCATCGCGCGCATGATGGGGGCTGGCAAAGCTGGCAAGCCTGAGGTGAAGGGCGGCAAGCTCATCCCCCTGACAGGGCCTGAGGGGGTGCGCTATGTCTCCATTGCGCTTTTGGCTGACGAACGCCAGGCCATGATATGGCGCGGCCCCATGGTGATGGGCGCGCTAACGCAGCTCATCAAGGATGTGGTGTGGGGGGAGCTGGACCTGCTTGTGGTGGATATGCCCCCTGGCACAGGTGACGCCCAAATCACCTTGACAAAAACCCTCGCCCCTCAGCTGGCCAAGGGCGGGGCCGTTGTCGTCTCCACCCCCCAGGCGGTGGCCCTGATGGACGCCCGCCGTGGCCTGACCTTGTTTGAGCGCACTAAGACGCCCGTTCTGGGCCTGGTGGAGAACATGTCCTTTTTCGCCTGTCCGCACTGCCAGGGGGAGACGGCCCTTTTTGGCCATGGCGGTGTCGCACGGGAGGCAGAGGCCCTGAACGTGCCCTTCCTGGGGGAGGTGCCCCTGCTGCCCGCCATCCGTGAAGGGGGCGATGAAGGTGTGCCCAGCGTTTCAGAACCAGGAAGTGCTGCTGGCAAGGCCTTCATGGCGCTGGCCAAGAACGTGGCCGCCAGCCTGGCCAGCCGCCAGAGCCAGAGTCTGGGGGGGGAGCAACCAGGTGCCCACCAACAGTCGGCCCCCTGAACCATCTGCTTGATGAAGCTTGATAAAGCTTGATGAAAAAAGCCCCTGCCCCTCACCACAGCCCAGCTTTGCCGCTAGCGCCGCCTTGGTGGGCTTGCACGCAGGCAGGCACCCTGCGAAACAAGGTGAAACGGGGTGGGGCAGGGCCACTCTCTGGTAAGCGCCAACAGGGCGGGAGGACGCAGCGTGAAAACCTATCTGACCCTTCTGCGCTGGTTTTTCATCGTGTTCATCCCTTTTCTGGGCGCTGGGCTGATGGATTGCTCAGGCCAGCAAAGCGTGAAGCACAGGGGCCTTTCAACCGATGGCTACGGCTTCACCGATACCAACCCCGTTCTGCCGCCACCAGCTGCCTTGTTAGCGCAGCGCGGGCAGGGGCGTGGCCAGGGGGGGGATATCGCCATGGCCACAGGTGGTGGGCGCTTCACCGCCATGCCCAAGCTGGTTCAGGCTGAACCAGCCGCAGCCCCTGTACGCCCTTTAGCTGAATCAGCCCAGTCCGCCGCCCTGTTTGCTGCCCAGCCCAACGCCCAAGCAGTGCCGCAGAGTTTCCGCCAGGCCGCTTTCGCCCAATCTATGCCGGCAACGCCAAGCTTGCCTGCCCAGGCAGCAGCGCGCACAACCATTCAGCGCCACGCTGCGCCAGCGCCAAAGCGCCCCGCCCAGATGAATGACGGCGAGACCTTTAGCCTCTCCAGCGCTGACTGACCAAGCTAAAGTTAGGGCTGACTAGGGGCTGGCTGGGGCCGTGCCCCAACATGCCCAGGCCTGCCTGGCAAACCCTCCAGACAATCAATCCCAGTTCATCAATCAAGGTCCCCCAGGCCAGCCTGGGCAACGCAGCTTTTGTAGGCCGCCACAGCTGGGGCTATTCCCTTGGTCGGCACTGCTAGGCCAGAGGCAATGGGCGCGCCCGTGCTGGCCGCCGCCAGCGAGAAGGTGAAATTCTGCGTGCCAGGCAGGCCGTTCAGCACCTTCACGTAATCGGCCTTCGGCATGGAGGGGTTGAGGAGCAGGTCGCGGTCAGCCGCCACAAGGTGGGTGTTCATGGCTTTGTCATCCTCCCAAAACACCATGCCAACTGTGCCGCCTGGCTTCAGATTCCAGGCGGCGTCACCTACAACGATTTGGTACAGGACAGGCGGGGCGTGCTCGCCCAAATCACCTTTGACATTGTCCTCATTGCGCAGCGTGACAAAAGCCAGCATGTGCCCCTGCGCCCCGGAGACCATGCGGCAGGAGGCCACAAGCCCTGGCTGCGTGTTGGAGAGGTTGCGCACAACGACCCACCCCGTGGCGCCGCCATTATAGACCGTTTCCATGGCTGTTAACGGTTGGGTGTCTGGCTGGCCGCTGTCAGGGGCAGTGGTAGGGGTGGGGCTTGGCGCGGCCAGGGCAGGGCAGCTGCCAGCCAGCAGACACCCCCCCAGCAACGCGCTCCAAACCTGGCGCTTGAGCGCGCGGGAAGGGGCTGGGCTGGGGGGAGGGGTGGTTTGGCACTGGGATCTCATGGTTTGGCCTTAAACTTGAAAGGTGGTAACGGCCCCGTGAGGGATGAAAAGGGTTTTAATGCATATTCTGCTCTGAAGACACTTGATTGCCAGAACAGGAAATGCGAATGAAGGCCCATAACGGCGCTAAGCTTCAGGCTGGACAGCGCCTGGGCCGGATTAGCACAGTGGTAGTGCAGCGGTTTTGTAAACCGAAGGTCGGGGGTTCAAATCCCTCATCCGGCACCATGGAAATTCCCTGAAAAAAGCTAAAAGAGGCTGGAAACAGCCACTTTCAAAGCCTTCTCGGTTTTTGGCCCTTAGGCGTCTGAAGCGCCTCAAACGTCTGAAACGACACTAAGGAACGAATCGGGCAAAAACGGCCGTTCCCTGTTCAGTGCCCAAGTCAAAAGGCTACCCTGTTAAATCAGGGCCCAACCATGTGGTGTGGGCTGACCGCTTTTGCTTGAAGGGCCCAGCATCCCAATCCCTTGATTCCAGAGCCGCCATATAGGGCGAAGCCCGTTAAAGCCCGAAGTGACGGAGCATAGAACATAGTTCAAGCGTAGTAAGTCTTCGGGCTAATAGGCGGCGATAAGGGAACTAGAACTGATTCACGCTTCAACGGCTGCAAACAGCCAGTAAATGCACTATGGGCCCATCTATCCCTCTCTTCAAGCCAGTTCTGGCGACAGCCCGTAACTGCCGTTTTTTCAAGGCGCTCAAAATTAGGGATAGAATGGAAGCTATGTTTGATGGCTACACCGTGCCCCACAGGCAGCTCAGAAAGGGCAGTGCTGGTTTGGGGTTTCCTGGGCACCTCCTATTAACCCTGAAGTTCAGTTCGCCTGAGCTTACGCTCGGCGCTGTCTTGGAACTCCCTGACCAGTGCTTTCTGCTGCCTTGCCCTCCGGGCTGTCTTGAACCCTAAAAGCCGGTGTTTCACGCTGTTTGGCTTAAAAGCCTGCACAGGTTCCACATCGGCATCTACGGCTGGTTAGCCTAAGGGGGTTCGCTCAATAGCCCATGGCTTGGGCGATGAAGCGGCGGCGCAGCGGCGGCAGGCGCGCCATGACATTCATGCCAAGGCGGCGCGCAGTGATGGCCACCGGGTTACGGCTGCTGAAGAGACGTTCCATCACATCGCACCCCACAAGCATGGCGAAGTCCTCAGGCCGGGCTTGGCGCTGGTAGCGGGCCAGCAGTTCTGGGCTGCCCAGGTCGGCACCCTGGCTGAAAGCCTCCCCCAACAGGCGCACGATGAGGCGGACGTCCCTGAACCCCAAATTCATGCCCTGCCCCGCCACAGGGTGGAGGCCGTGGGCGGCGTCACCCGCCAGCAACAGCCGCTCGGCCTTGTAGCGGTGGGCGTATTGGGAGGTCAGCGGGTAGCGCCAGCGCTTGCCAGCTAGTTTCAGCGCCCCTAGAGAGCGGTCGCCAAGGCGCTTTTGGGCTTGGCGCAGGAAGGCCTCCGCTGGCAGCGTGGCCAGGTGGTGGATGCGCTCTGGCGTGTCTGTCCACACAAGAGCTGAGCGAAACTCGCCCCCTGGGCCAGGCGGCAGGGGGAGGCGCGCGAAGGGGCCTTCAGGCAAGAAATGCTCCAGCGCGCTGCCATGGTGGGGGCGTTCATGCACAAGGGGTACCACTAGGGCGTGCTTGCCGTAAGGCAGCACGGTGAGGGGAATGCCAGCTGCCTCCCGCAGGGCGGAACGGCGCCCATCGCAAGCGATGGCCAGGGGGGCTGTGATGGTGCGAGCGCTCTCCTGGCCATACCCTTCCTGCCCTGCTGGGGATAGGCTGATGGTCACGCCCTCTGGGGAGAAAGCGAAATCAGCCTCCGTCTGCTCAAACACCGTCACGCCAGCAGCGCCTGGCTGGGCTGGGCGTGCGGCCTCCAAAGCGTGGGTGATGGCTGGCAGGAGGTCGTAGGCCTCCACCATCCAGCCAAAGGGGTGGCCTTCAGGGGCGTCACCTGGGGTGAAGGTCACTTTGTCCAGGTTCTGGCGCAACGCGCGCCCCAACAGGCCCCCTGGCAGGCCATCCGCCACGGGGCGGCCTGCTGAATCGATGATGTCAATGGTGGTGATAGGCTCTGCTTGACGGGGCAGACGCGTCCAAATGCCGCTTTCCGCCAAAAGGGGTATCACCCCCTCCGCCAAAGCGTAGGCGCGCCCATCAAGCTCTGGCCGGGGGGCGCGGGGCAGGGCGTTGCGTTCCACCACTGCCACGCGCAGGCCTTTGCGCGCTAAAAGGCAGGCGATGGTGGCGCCAATGGGACCAGCGCCGTTGATGCAAACGTCAAACGCACCCCCACTGCTTTGCTGGGCGCCAGAGCGGGCTGCCAGGGCAGGGAGCGGCTGAACAGAGGCTTGGTTCGTGCTGGGGTGCTTTGTGTTCAAGGATTGCTCCTGCAGGCTGGATGGTTGGTGGGTGCGCCTTCTCCTGGCCCTATCTTAAGTGCTGGCAAATGGCGTTGAGGGCAAGTTGCAACGCTGCAAGGTGGCTGTCATGTGCCCGTGGCCCCCTCTGGTCCCCAACCTGGCCCCGCCAGCCGCTTGGGGAGGGAGGTTGGCCTTGGCTAGGGCGCCCTTCCCAGCAGCGCTTATCCGTGATGAAGTGGCTGTGGCGGGTTTGTAACGTTCTGGTCATGGCTTGCGCCCCTGGCCCAGGGCGGTGACGGGGCCTGGCCCCGTTGCCCTTTGTTTCTACCCCTTTACCCCCCTTGACCCTTTAATCCATCCCTTTGATCCATGTCCTGAATTTGGGAGAACAGCCCATGACAACTGCCCATCCATCCCTGCGCCTGCCTGGTGCCCTGGCCGCTGTGGCCACTTGTGCAGCCTTCCTGGCCTTGCCCGCCCAGGCGGCCCCTGTGGTTGGCGCGCCCCAGGTTAATGTGCCGGCGGCAGGTCCCACGCGCCCAGCAGCCCCCACCGTGGCGGCAGCGCCTGCTGCAGCCGACCCTGGGCCAACTGTGTTCCCCACCGCCATCGACCCAGCCTACAAGGCCATGTCAACGGGCAAGGCGCGGATGCACACCTGCTTGAAGCAGTACAAAGCCAACAAGAAGGCGGGCAGCGGCAATGGCGGCCTGCACTGGATTGGCAAGGACGCTTACTGGTCGCAGTGCTCAGCGCGCTTGAAACCCACCCAGTCCGCCCAACCATCCACCAAGTAAGGCCTCTGCCAAATCCTGAAGCCCCATACTTTGCGCAACAAACAGGGGCGTTTTAGGCGTTGAACAACCCGCCAGCCCACTGCCAGGGGCGGCGCTGCCCAGGCAGCGCTTCCTGGTGCAAGTGGGGCAGGGCTGCTTGGGCAGAGGCCACATCGTCAAACAGCGCGAAGCAGGTGGCGCCTGAGCCGCTCATCCTGGCCAGGCGCGCTCCAGGCAATGCTGAAAGGGCGCCTAGAAGGGCGGTGATAGCTGGCTCCTCAGCCTCTGCCGGCGCTTGAAGGTCGTTGCCCGTCTGCCCCAGCCATGATGCCAGCTCCCCCGCTGTGGCCCATCCTCGGCTGGGGTAAGGTGGCGCTGGCGGCGTGAAGGGGGCTGCAGCTTCTTTCAAGCGCTTAAAAATAGCAGGTGTGGAAACAGGCACCCCAGGGTTGGCCAGCACCATGCCCACTGGGGGCATAGCTGGCGCTGGGGTGAGGTGTTCGCCAATGCCCGCCATCCGCACTGCACGCTGCTGCAAGCAAACAGGCACGTCAGCGCCAAGTGTGGGGGCTATCGTTGCCAGGCGCGCGCCATCAGCACCCCACAGGCGCGCTAGAAGGCGCAGGCAGGCTGCGGCATCTGCCGATCCACCACCAATGCCTGAGGCCACAGGCAGGTTCTTGGCCAGGTTAAGGTGAAGGGCGCGCAGCTGTGCAGCCCCCCCCTGCTGCCCCAAAGCCTTGGGCGCTAAGGCACGCGCAGCCCTGATGACGAGGTTTTCCTGCACTGCCTGCGCTTTGCCCTGGCTTGCCGCTTCAGCCTGCAGGGTAGGGCCGAATGCGCCCCCAAGCGCCAGCGTGGGGCCTGCCGTGGTTTCGCCTAGGGTGAGGGTGTCATGGGCGCCGGCAAACACCACCAGGCTGTCGAGGAGGTGGTAGCCATCCCCCCGCCGCCCCGTCACATGGAGGTAGAGGTTGATCTTGGCGTGGGCGTTCTCGCTTCTGGCCTGGGGGGTGCTAATGGGGGAAGGCATGGTTGGTTTGTCCGTCTGGCAGGGGTGGTGGGCTAGCGCTGCCCAAAGCTGGGCGTGCCGCCGCGCCCATGCCCCCTACCATTGGTGCCGCCTTGGGCGCCAGCGCCTGGAGCGCCGCTGCGCTTTGCCCCGCTGCCCATCAAGGCTAGAATGAAGCCATGACAACCACCCCTCCCCCAAGCCCGCAAGCCGCCCCACCAGCCACTATGGCGGACCAGATTCTGGAAGGGGGGCGCGATGCCCTCCTAGCGGCGCTGCGCCTGCAGTGCGAATGGGGCTGTGGGGAGGCCGTCTCTGACGACATGCGCCTACCGCCCGCTATTTTGAAAGGGGAGTCGCAAGCAGCGCGCGCAGCCGGACCTCTGGCTTTGGGTGAAGCCAACCGTGCAAGCTCCCCCCAAGGCAACGCCAAACCCCAGCCTACCCCAGCGCAGGCGGGGGAGGTGGCGGCCGCCCGCAGCTGGCCTGACCTCGCCACCCTGATGGCGCGCGATGGTGGCGCTGGCCTTGCGCGCACAGCAACGCGCTTGGTAGCGCCCGCTTTAGTTAGGCAGCCACGCCTGATTGTGGTGATGGATGGCCCAGCCGCTGAAAGCGACCGCACAGGGGACGCCTGGGCGGGGGAAGGTGGCGCGCTGCTGCGCCAGTGTCTGCACTCGATTGATATGGACCCGGGGACGGTTTCCCTGCTGCCAGCACTGCCTTGGCGCCCCCCTGGCGACAGGCCGCCCCAACCTGCTGAGATGAAAGCCTGCGCTCCCTTCCTGCTGCGGCAGCTGGCACTGGCCACCACCCGCGCTGGGGTGAGCGTTGGGGGAAGCTCAGGCCAGCCCCCGCTGCTGGTGCTGGGTGCTTATGCTTGCCAGATGATCCTTGGGCGAGAGGTGCCTTTCGCCCAAAGGCGCGGCCAATGGGCGCAGCTTGAGCGGTCGGGACCCTTGTGGCGTGGCGCCCCCCAAACCAGCCAGGTGGAAGGCCCAGAGGGACAGGGGGAATCCCCACCGCTGGCAGCGCTAGCGGTGATGGTCAGCTACCACCCGCTGCAGCTGCAGGCCTCCCCCAATATGCGGCGCCTTCTGTGGGATGATTTGCGCGCGCTGCGCCGCCACTTGGGAGGTGGAGTGCTTACCTGAACAAGCGCTCTGGAGGCATGGCTGGGGGTGGCGGGCCCTGCAGGGGGCGCAGGGCTGGAATGGCGGCACTGCAGCCATGGGGGTGAAAACGTCCCCCCTTGCTTGCCGCAGGGGGGGGAGGGGCGTTAAATGCGCACCGAGTTATGCGCCCGGTGCGGCGCATGAAGGCCCTTTCCCCGATGCCGTGCCTGCCGCAGGTGGTGGCGCCGTTTCCAGCGCAAGGCTTCGCAGGCGTGGCCTGCGCAGATTTCCCTTGCAGGAATGGCCCCCACCCCGACAGTCTGGGGCATCTTGAACAGTGAGTGCTTCACAATGTCTCTGAACCCCGTCCTGGAGCGCGTGACAGCGCGCATCGCGCGCCGCTCTGAAAAATCACGCAAGCTCTACCTTGACCTGATGGCGCACAACCTCAAGTACGCCCCCAACCGCAAAACGCTGCCATGCTCCAACATGGCCCACGCCGTTGCTGCCGAGCCTGAGAAGGTGAAGGAGGAGCTGATCCATCCAGCCCCCCACCACCCCAATATCGGCATCATCACCACCTACAACGACATGCTCTCGGCCCATCAGCCTTACGAGCACTACCCTGAGCAGATCCGCCTGTTCGCGCGTGAAAAGGGCGCCACCGTGCAGGTGGCTGCTGGCGCCCCCGCCATGTGTGACGGCGTCACCCAGGGGCAGGAGGGCATGGACATGTCCCTCTTCTCCCGCGATGTCATCGCTAAATCCACCGCCATCGGCCTGTCGCACTGCATGTATGACAGCGTGGCGCTGCTGGGCGTGTGCGACAAGATCGTTCCTGGCTTGCTGATGGGCGCGCTGCGCTTTGGGCACCTGCCGCAGATCCTCATCCCCGCTGGCCCCATGCCCTCTGGTATGCCCAACGAGGAGAAGAGCAAAATCCGTAAGCTCTTCGTTGAAGGCAAAGTGGGCCTTGAAGAGGCCATGCACGCTGAGATGGCCTCCTACCATGCCCCTGGCACCTGCACCTTCTACGGTACGGCCAACACCAACCAGATGGTCGCTGAGTTCATGGGCCTGATGATGCCTGACTCTGCCTTCATCATCACCAACACCCCCCTGCGCACAGCCATGACGCGCGCTGGCATCCACCGCCTGGTGGACATCAGCCTGGGTTCTGACAAGCCGCTGCCCCTGATGGACCTGGTGAACGAGAAATCCGTCACCAACGCCATTGTCGGCCTGATGGCCACGGGTGGGTCCACCAACCTGACCATCCACCTCATCGCCATCGCCCGCGCTGCCGGCCTGGTTGTGGATTGGGACGACTACAACGCCCTTTCGGAGGTCGTGCCTGACCTGGCGAAGATCTACCCCTCCAGCCCGACCGACATCAACGGCTTCCACCGCGCTGGCGGCATCCCCACCGTCATCAAGGAGCTGGCCTCTATCGGGCTTCTGCACACGGACTGCCCCACCATCAGCGGCGGCAGCATCCTCGACTATGCCCAGCGCGCCACGCTGGACGGGCAGAACGTCAAATACGTGCCGGCAGCACCCACGACCGACACCAAGACACTGCGCCCGCTTTCAGACCCCTTCTCCAAAACGGGCGGGCTGAAGCTGTTCAAGGGCAATCTGGGCCGTGGCGTCTCCAAAGTTTCCGCTGTGGCGCCAGATCGCCTGGTGACCAAGGCCCCCGCCATGATCTTCCAGACGCAGGAGGACGTGATGGCCGCCCAGCGCGAAGGCAAGCTGGACCAGGATACAGTGGTGGTCGTGCGCTTCCAGGGACCGCGCGCCAACGGCATGCCGGAACTGCACAAGCTTATCCCCGTTCTGGCTGTGCAGATGGACAAGGGCTACAAAATCGCCCTCGTCACCGATGGGCGCCTCTCAGGCGCCAGCGGCTTCGTGCCAGCTGTGGTGCATGTCTGCCCAGAGGCTCAGCGCGGCGGCCCGCTTGCCAAGCTCAAGAACGGCGACATGATGCTGGTTGACGGTGTGACCGGCGACCTCAAGGTGCTGGTGGATGAGGCCGAGTTCAACGCCCGCCCAGACGCCCCCAAAGTCCGCCCTGACGTCGGCACTGGCCGTGAGCTGTTCTCCGCCAACCGCCGCTACGCCCCCTCCGCTGAGGAAGGCGCCTCCTCCATGGAGGCCTTGATGATTGAGGACATCAACGAAGTCGGCGATGACTTCGCTGGTGAGTTCAACTCAGTCGGCAAGGCCATGCGCTGAAGCCACGCCCCAACCCCCTTTGCGGCAGCTTGATGGCGCTTTGGCCCTAGCAATGCCCATCAAGCCATGCACAGGGGGGCAGCTGCCTTGCATGGGGCGTGCTGGCCCCGCTGACGCGTGGGGTGGTAAAACCCAATAGTAGGGCAACCGGCTGGCCATGTTGGCCTGTCCGGGCCAAGAATAGAGAATAAGGACGCTCTTATTATGACGAGCATGAGGGCCGAAATGGCCAAACGCGAAGACATGGTCAAACGCATCGACCAGGTGCTTGACGCCTGCCCCGTGATGCCTGTCCTGGTCATCAACGACGTTAAGCAAGCCCGCCCGATTGCGGAAGCTCTGGTTTCCAACGGCGTGACCACCCTTGAAGTGACCCTGCGCACCCCCTGCGCCATTGAGGTCATCCAGGAAATGGCTAAGGTCCCTGGCGCCCTGGTTGGCGCTGGCACCGTTCTGCACGGCCAGCATGTTCGCCAGGCCAAGGCTGCTGGCGCGCAGTTTGTCGTCAGCCCTGGCATCACCACCGAACTGGTGCGTTCCGCCCTGGCTGCTGACATGCCTATCCTGCCTGGCACAGCCACTATCAGCGACATCATGATGGGCATGGACATGGGGCTGAATCGCTTCAAGTTCTTCCCAGCTGTGCTGAATGGCGGCATCCCCAAGCTGAAGGCCTTCAGCGGCGTTCTCGGCCACACGGGCCTGCGTTTCTGCCCCACTGGCGGTATTGACGGCAGCACTTGGAAAGACTGGCTGCAGCTCCCCACCGTTGCTTGCGTTGGTGGTTCCTGGCTGACCTCTGGCAACGCCACGCCTGAGGAAGTCGCCAAGCGCGCCGCCGCCCTGGGCCTGAAGAAGAAATAAGCCCAAGGTAACCCCAGCCTACCGTGCCCTTGGCTGCGCCATAGGCATGGGTTGGGGCCTTTTGGTTTTGCCCCTGCAGCCTCCTTCATTAAAGGCGGTTGCAGGGGTTTTTGCGTTTCTCCCTTAGGGCTTACCGTTTAGCGTTTATTCCTTGTGGTTTGATTATGGGGTTTGTTTTTGCCGCTGCTACCGCCTGCCTTGGTGTCCTTGGCCAGCGCCCCTCCCAGCCCAGCCTCCTGGGCGCGCCCCAAGGCCGCTAAAGGACACGGGAGAAAGCCGGGCCGTGACGTCAAAGCGCAAAGGAACCCTCCCAAACGGGCCTTGTGAGCAGGGCCATTGCCACCTATGAACAGGTGCACCTTGGCGTAGTCTTGAAGGGCGCTCTGGGGCGCCACCGCCAGCTAGCCCGGCTGTTCAGGTCCAGAAGCTCCTCTTGGGATGAAGTTCTCCTGATGGGGACAAAGCCAATGCGCCCTGTTTGGGTGATGCTGGGCGTAGTGAAGCCATGGCCAGGAGGCCGCACTCAGGCGCACATTGGCGGGTGCCCATTGACAGGTCCAGGTTGGTGCCTTTTTGAAACACTCAAAACGCGCCCCTTCAGAACCCCAGAAGTCCGCACCCTGGCTTGGGAGCTGCGCTCTATCGCAAGCCTGGCGCGTTGACGATCCAATCCAATGCCCCTCAACCAAGCCACCTCTGGGCTTGGGGGCATAGCCGTTTGGAGCCAAGAATAGGAAAAGGGCTCTCGTCATTTCCCCACAGTCCTTAAAGCCTTCCAGGCGCGCTTTATAAAGGCGCCCAGGCGGGAGGGCACCACCCTGATGCCGAACACCAAAAACGCCCAAAGCCTCTAAAGCAAGGAGCAGAAAAAACTGAAGGAACAGGCGAGCAGGCGGAAAAGGTGAAGCTGTAAGTGCCATCCCTGCAAGGAGCAGACGCGCCCCCAGGCTTCAGGCAACAGTTGGTGAAAGCCGGCGTATGGAAGCGCTCCCCATCCCTAGTGATAGAGGATTTGTGACGGAGTGCCTGTTGCCTAACACCACATTGGGGCCAGTTTTAGGGAACTCGCCACCCACCATTTCCAGCCTGTGTTTGGCAGGCTGCGCAGCTCACACTGCTAGAAACCACCCTTGGCGCGGGGCGGGTGGGGGCTTTCCAACCCAAAGGGCATGGATGGCGGGGGCAAAGCGCAAAGGGGCCCTCCTGAGCAGGACAGGGCCAACATGCTGCCAGGAACCCAGCAAGCCCCGAACAGCTTCCCAATCAGCTCTCCTGCCATGGGCTGCTCACGGCGTGCCGCGCTCCCAAACTGCCCCATGCAGCCAGCTCAAGGAAGGTGCGTTGGCGCAAGCCTTGCACCTTTGGGGGTAAAGGCATATTGCAGGCGCATTATGAGTGAACAGCGCCTGATGCCCCGCCGTGCCCTTCTTTCCGTCTCAGACAAGAAGGGGTTGCTTGCCCTTGCTGGCGCCCTGACCGCCCAGGGTGTTGAGATCCTCTCCACCGGGGGGTCCGCCCGCACCCTGCGTGAGGCGGGCGTGCCGGTGAAGGACGTCTCCGACCACACAGGCTTCCCGGAGATCCTCAATGGCCGCGTCAAAACGCTGGTGCCGTGGATCCATGGCGGCATCCTGGGGCGGCGTGACGTCCCCTCCCACCGCCAGCAGATGGAGGAGCACAACATCGCCCCCATCGATGTAGTGTGCGTCAACCTCTACCCCTTCGCCCAGACGGTGGCCTCTGGCGCGGACCCTGAAGCCTGCATTGAAAATATCGACATCGGCGGGCCGGCCATGCTGCGCTCTGCTGCCAAGAACTTCAACGACGTCACCGTCCTCTGCAGCCCCAGCCAGTACGCCGCTTTCATCCAGGCGCTGGAGGCAGGCGGCACCACCTTGGCAGAACGCCGCGCCCTGGCTGCCAGCGCCTTTGCCCATACGGCTGCCTATGACGCCATGATTTCTGAATGGTTCGCCAAGCGCGAGGCCGAAAGCCACGCTGTGGACGAGCTGGACAATGACCTGACCCTGCCCCCCAGCCTGACCTTGGCCGGCACGCGTGACGGCATGCTGCGCTACGGCGAGAACGCTCACCAGAAGGCCGCCTTCTACCGGGATGGCAGCCAGCGCTACGGCCTGGCAACCGCAAGCCAGCTCCAAGGCAAAGCTTTGAGCTACAACAACCTTAACGACACAGACGCTGCTTTCTCCCTGGTGGCGGAGTTCAGTGAGCCAACTGCCGTCATCGTCAAGCACGCCAACCCGTGCGGCGTGGCCTCTGGCGCCAGCTTAACGGAGGCCTGGAAAGCCGCCCTGCGCTGCGACCCCGTTTCAGCCTTTGGTGGTATTGTGGCCTTCAACCGCCCTTTGACGGGCCCTGTGGCCGAGCTGGTAAGCCAAATCTTCACAGAGGTCATCATCGCGCCAGAGGTCACGCAGGAAGCCCGCGCCATTTTGGAACGCAAAAAGAACCTGCGCGTTCTGGAGACGGGCGGGATGCCAAGTCCGCATGAAACGGGGCTGAGCATCAAAACTATCTCAGGCGGTTTCCTGGCCCAGACGCGTGACAACGGCCACGTCACCCCTGAGGAGCTGAAAGTGGTGACCAAGCGCCAGCCCACACCTTCAGAACTGGCTGACATGCTGTTCGCTTTCCGCGTGGCTAAGCATGTGAAGTCCAACGCTGTGATCTACGCCCGTGGCCAGGCCACGGTGGGGATTGGGGCTGGGCAGATGTCGCGCGTAGACAGCGCCCGCATTGCTGCGCGCAAAGGCGAGGACGCCGCCCGCGCCGCTGGTTTGGAGGAACCCTTGACCCAGGGCTCCGTTGCGGCGTCTGATGCTTTCTTCCCCTTTGCTGATGGTCTGGAGAGCGTCATCGCAGCAGGGGCCACGGCTGTCATCCAGCCTGGTGGATCCATCAGGGATGATGAAGTCATCAAAGCTGCCGACAAGGCCGGCATCGCCATGGTCTTCACCGGCATGAGGCACTTCAGGCATTGAGGGCCAACCCCCAAGGCCTGGCTTCCAAGCCATGTTTTGGGGTGGCACACCGTAACGGCACAGCGCAGAGCAAGGCACCAAGCCCCATGAAGCCCACGACAGTTAGCCCCCTGAACACCAACCCCACCCCTGGCGCTGCCCTTAGCAGCACAGCCCAAGCGCTTGGCCCAGGCGCTTGTGGCGCGCGGGGCTATGCCAAGGGTACTCTCAGGGCACTGGGGGCTGGCTTCGCCCTGGCCCTCACCCTGGTTGCGGGCACAGCTGCTGCTGCGCCCTGCCTTTACGACATCACCCCCCTGCCTGTGTTCAAAGGCACCGTCAGCCGCGTGACCTATGATGGCGTTTTGTTTTCAGATGGCACGGACGTGGTGCTGCCTGAATCCCTCCTCGCCTACCCCCGCATGGAGGAGAGGCTAGCTGTGCGCGGTCTGCGCGCCCGCCGCGGCAAAAAGGTTTGGGCGTTGGCCATTGACGGCAACCCGCCCATCTGCCCTTCCGTGGCGGATGTGCAGAAGGGCGCCTACCCAGGCAGCCCCGCTTATGACGTGATCGAACACGGCGTCAATCCAGGGCTGTGAGGGCGCGCCCAGCTGCTGTAGGCTGGGCAGCCTCTTTCCACCAGGCCCGTTGGACTGGCCGTTTCGTTTCAAAGCCATGGAGCTTTCATGAGAATCGCTTTCACCGCAGCAGACACCCCACGCGCCCAGGAAGCACGGGCACGCCTGGTGGCCCGCTACGGCGACACGCCCCTGAACCGCGCTGAGGTTCTGGTGTGCCTGGGCGGCGATGGCTTCATGCTAGACACGCTGCGCTTCATCATGGGGCGTCAGCTGCCCGTCTACGGCCTTAATTACGGCACAGTGGGCTTTTTGATGAACCAGCCCAAGGAAAGCGATGGGGACGCGCTGGAAAAGCGCTTGCTGGGCGCCCAGCCCACTATCATCGCGCCATTGCATATGAAGGCTATCACCACGGACGGCAACACGCTGGAGGGGATGGGCTTCAACGATGTCTTTCTCTACCGCCAAACGCGCCAGGCCATTCATGTGCGCATTGAGATTGACGGCCGCGTGCGTATGGAGGACCTGACGGCTGACGGCGTAATCGTGGCCACGCCGGCTGGCTCCACAGCTTACAACCGCTCTGTGCAGGGGCCCATCCTGCCGCTTGGCTCTAACCTGCTGTCGCTGGCGCCTATCTGCCCCTTCCACCCGCGCCATTGGCGCGGCGCCCTCCTGCCTGAGGGAGCGGAGGTACGCTTTGTCCTCAAGGAGACCTGGAAGCGCCCCGCCAGTGCTGTGGCCGGCGCCACAGAGGTGCGCGACGTGGCCGAGGCTACCATCAAGGTGGCCCACAAGGACCAGGTGCAGCTCCTCTTCGACCCAGACCACGAACTTTCAGAGCGCATTATCGCTGAGCAGTTCGCGGCCTGACCAGTCCACCGGCTTTTAAGCCCTGACCGGCCCCTGGCTAGTTCAGAGCTTGACGGGGGTGAGGAGGGGACGGTCAGCAAAAAAGGCCAGGAGGTTGTCAAGGACGTTCCTGGCCATGGCCACACGTGTCTGAATGGTGGCGGAACCCTGGTGGGGGGAGAGGACGACGTTGTCCAGGCTGAAGAAGGCCTTGTTGATATCAGGCTCGTTCCAGAACACATCAAGCCCGGCCCCCATGATGGTGCGTTCTTGAAGCGCCTTGAGGAGCGCAGGCTCATCCACCACGGAACCGCGCGCCACATTCACCAAGCAGCCCTGCGCCCCCAGGGCGCGCAGAATAGCGCCATCCACCAGGTTCTGAGTGGCGGGGCCACCTGGGAGAATCAGCACTAAATCATCGCACCAGCTGGCCATCTCAGCTAGGGCTGGAAAAAAGCGCGCGCCAGCGCCCTTCTGGCCTGCAACCTCATGGCGGCAGAAATAGCCCACTTCCATGCGGAAAGCGCGCGCGCGCTCAGCGATGGCCTGCCCAATAGTGCCATAGCCAACCAGCCCCAGCTTATTGCCAGCCAGGCCTGAGCCAAGCGGAGGGTAGCCCTTCGTGGCCCACAGCCCTTCGCGCACGTAGCGGTCGTTGAACACGACGTGGCGCTTCACGGCCAGCAGCAGTGCCATGGCCATGTCAGCCACAGCGTCCGTCTGCAGCCCCTGGGTGGTGCTGACGGCAATGCCGCGTTCCTTGCAAGCCTGAAGGTTGATGGCGTCCGTCCCCACGCCGTTGACCGCCACCATTTTGAGGTTGGGCAGCATGTCCATGATGGGCTGTGGCACGCCAGGCGCGCCCGCTGTGGCAATGGCGGTGATGCTGCCAGCTACAGGCGCCAGGGAGGCCGCGTCTGGCCATTGCGGTGAAGGCATGATGATGAGCGTGAAATGCGCCGCCATGGCCTGTAGGGCCTCGGGGGAGAAGGCCTCCAGCACCAGCAGCAGGGGCTTGTCTGGCTGGGCGCCTTTCAGGGCGGTGTTGTCAACTTTGTTAACCATTTCTACCTTTTCAACCATGGTGCTGTTCCTTTGCGTTGGGCGCTGTGCGGCCCTGTGGGGTGGTTGTGGTGGCACGGCCTCCGCCTTGGTCAGCCTGGCCGGCCTGGGGCCAGAGCTTGGCAGCCAAATGCGCGCAGCCTTGGGTGATGAGGTCACGTGCCGCTGCAAAATCAGCCGTGGTGCCATAGTAAGGGTCGGCCACCGCTTGGCCTGCCTGGCCTGGCACATGGTCAAGCATCAAGCTGATGTCAGCGATGCTGTCATGAGGGCGCATGGCCAGAAGGTGCTTGAGGTGGCTGTGGTCCATGGCGATGATGTGGGTAAAGCGCCTGAAATCGCCCACCCGCACCATCCGTGCCCTGTGGGCGCTGATGTCGCACCCCATGGCCGCCATTTGGGCCTGGGCGCGCTGGTCTGGGGCATCCCCCAAGTTCCAGTGGGCGATGGCTGCTGAATCCACCCGCACGGCCTGGGGGCCTTCTGTGGACAGGCCGCGCTTGGCGGCCTCAGCGCGCAGGATCCCCTCCCCCATGGGGGAGCGGCAGATATTGCCTGTGCACACGAACAGGACAGCAGGCTGCTGGGGGAAAAGGGCGCCTGTGGGGCCCTGGGGCATAGGAGTGGCGGGAGTTTTGTGGGCTTTGGTCGTCATAGCGCCACCTTAGCGCCCCCGCACCCCTTTGGGGCCTGACGCAGGCTGCATGGCTGCCCCACCCCAAAGCTCCGCCTTGGCAGGGGGTGAAGGGGGCCAAGATGTTGGTGCCACACACCTTCAAAGCGCTGCAGGCCGGGCTTTTTGGAGTGGGGGCCAAAAGCTTAACGGAACCTTTCAGCAGGCGGCAAGGGCGTGGCTGCCAAAATCAGCCAGGCAGCCTCACAAAGCCTGCGCCCTGATGCAGCCTTGCCGCGCGGTGATTGCGCTTTGCCAATGAATTGGCCACGCTTGGAACAGCCGCCCTGCCTGGCCAAGCCATGGCAGAAGCCAACCAGGCCAGGCGCGCGGGTGGCCAAGCGCCCATGCCCCACTTCACAGGGAAGGGGGCCGGGGCGCGTGCGCTAGAAAAGGTTATCATCACCATGAGGGACATGTGGCGGACAAAGCCCATTGCAGCGACTGAAACGGGCAGCCTTGCCCGCGTTCTAGGCGCGCATCACCTCATTTGCCTGGGGGTGGGCACATCCCTGGGCGCTGGTCTTTTCGCCATTACCGGCGTGGCGGCGGGCCAGAACGCCGGTCCTGCCATTTCCCTAGCCTTCATCCTGGCCGCCCTGGCCTGCGCGCTTGTGGGGCTGTGCTACGCTGAACTGTCAGCCATGTTCCCCAATGCTGCCGGCAGCGCCTATTCTTACGCCTATTCCGGCATTGGCGAAGGCGTGGCGTGGTTCATCGGTTGGTGTCTGGTCACGGGCTATACGGTGGGGATGGCGGCTATCGCCTCCTCCTGGAGTGGCTACCTCGCTTCCTTCATTGGGCGCTGGGGGTTGGGGCTTGACCCGCGCTTCCTGGCGGCCACGGGAACGCCCGTCACTATGCCGGATGGCGCTGCAGCCCATGCTTTCCTGAACATGCCAGCTGCCCTCATCGTGCTGGCGGTGACGGTGCTGCTGTTCTCAGGCACTAAGGAATCATCGCGCGTCAACGCCATTTTGGTGGCGCTGAAGGTGGGTGTCATCATCGCCTTCGTCCTGGCGTGTGTCCCCCTTATCAATACAGCCAACTACCACCCCTACATCCCCGCCAACGCTGGGCAGTTCGGCCATTTCGGCTGGAGCGGCGTCTTCAGGGGGGCAGCATTGGTGTTCTTCGCCTATATCGGTTTTGACATCGTGGCGTCAGCTGCCTGCGAAACCCGTAACCCGCGCCGCAACATGCCCATCGGCATTCTTGGCTCGCTTGGGGTGTGCGCTGTAGTGTTCTCGCTGTTCTCAGCCATCCTGGTGGGGGTCATCAACTACAAGTCCCTGGCGCTGGACGCCTCCCCCGTGGCCACAGCTATGAACGCCACCCACATGCCCTGGCTGGCCGAAACGGTGAAGGCCGTCATCCTGGTGGGGTTCTTGGCGGGGCTTTACGGCCTTCTGTTCAGCCAAAGCCGCACCCTTTTCACCTTGGCTGAGGATGGGCTGTTGCCAAGCGCCTTCACCCGCCTGACCAAGAACACCAAATCCCCCTGGGTAGCGCTGGCCACGTTGGGCGGCTTTGGCGCTGTGCTGGCTGGCGGCTTCTCGCTGGACGCCCTTGGCAGCTTGACGTCCATCTCCGTTCTGTGCGCGTTCTCCATCGTCTGCCTGTGCTTGACGTTGCTGCGCCTGCGCAACCCTGACGCTGAACGGCCCTTCAAAGTGCCAGGCGGCGCCTACCTGGTGCCTGGGTTGGGGCTGGCCGCCTGTTTGCTCAGCATTGCCTCCATGGGGCTGCGCACATGGTGCGCCTTGGGGGTTGTGCTGGCGCTTGGCGCTGCCATTTACGGCTTCTACGGCCGCAGCCACAGTAAACTTGCGCAGCAGGCCGCTGAAGGAGCTACCCAGCCAGACTGACAGGCTGACAGCCTGCAAGGCCCAGCAAAGACACGGCCCAAGGCTGTGCAAGCGTGCCACAGTGGGCGCGCCCACTGCCCGCCTGGCTTGCCTGGGCGCTGAAAAACGGGGTTCCAGGCCTGCCTGGGCCCCGTTTTTTGTTACAACCAGAACCACAGCCCCGGCTGTATGAGATGTGTGGTGTGTGGGAACCCAGCTGTGAAAGTGGCCCCAGTGTGAAGGTAATGGTGTGAAGGCGGAGACAATGGCTTGCTGAGGGCTGCCCAGGCGTTCACGTCCCTTTTCAACGCGCCCAGCCCTACTGGCGCAGGGCGGGGCAGCGCCTTGGCCCAGGCCCTGTGGCGCAGGCCGCTGCTGCTTTTCCCGCCAGGGTTCCTGTTCTGCACCCGCAGCGCCTTCGGGTGCCTGCTGGCGCTGGGCATCGCTTACCAAATGGAGATGACAAGCCCAGGCTGGGCGCCGCTGATCGCCTGGGCGGTTTCACTAACGTCCTGGGGGCAAAGTTTCTCCAAGGCCTATTGGTGCTTCATGGGAACGTTGCTGGGCGCTGTGCTGGCTGTGGTGCTGATGGCGGCCATCCCCCAGGCGGCCTGGCTGTTCTTTCCAGCCCTTGGGGCTGTTCTGGGGCTGTGCATGTTCTGCGCCAGCCTGGCTGGCAATTTCAGGGCCTATGGTTGGGGGCTGGCTGGCTTTACCTGTGCCATCATCGCTATGGACGCTGCCCCTGACGCCCCCTCCGTGTTCATGACGGCCATGGCGCGCGTGACCAACATCACCCTTGGGGTGGCGTGTGAGGCCTTCGCTGGCTTCGTGTTCAGCCGCGACCCGGCAGCCGCAGCCCGGCTGGGCCTGCGCGCCACGCTGGAGCTGAACATGCGCCGCACCTGCACCGTTCTATGCCAGGCGCTGGCCAACCAGCCCAACGCCCTGGAGCTGGCTGAGGACGAAATCGCCGGCATTCTGGGTTTTGACAGCAAGGTGGAGTTCCTGGCTATTGAGATGGGGCGCGCTGGCCATGTGGGCAGCCACGCGCGCGCTTCCCTGGCGGCCTTGGCTGGCGCGCTGGCGGGGCTTTTCGGTGGCGGCCACGACTTTCCCAAAGCCCCCCAGGCCATGGTGGCCGCTGTGGCGCGTGAAGGCGACCCTTACGCCCCAGCCCCTATCAGCGCCCCTACGCCAACAGGTACACCCCCCAACCAGCAGCCCCAGCGCCAGGAGGCTGACTTCTACCAAAGCGCGCCAGACATCGGCCAGCTTGTAGCGCGCGTCAGTGCCGCCATCGCTGCTCTGCCAGCCCATTTGGACGACCAGGCAGACCCGGCCCTGGTGCTGCGCGCC
Source organism: Formicincola oecophyllae (assembly GCF_006542395.2). NCBI lineage: Bacteria > Pseudomonadati > Pseudomonadota > Alphaproteobacteria > Acetobacterales > Acetobacteraceae > Formicincola > Formicincola oecophyllae. Next base: position 1,730,389 of record NZ_CP038231.1, read on the forward strand.
CTGCGGGCAGAATGCCTACGCCAAAGCGTTTGGATGGCTGAAAACCCCGCCCTACCCCACACAGGGCGGGACGGCCTGGCGCTGGCTATCCTGGCCAATTTGCTGGATGACCTAGCTGCTGCCACAGACCAGTTCAGGGCGTGCTTCGGCCTCAAGACCATGGGGGGGGAAAGCTACCGCTACGCCCGCGCCAGCTGGCGCGACCCCGTACTTGGGGTGCAGAACGCGCTCAAGATCTTCAGTGCCATCATGTTCACAGGCATGGTGTGGGAGGTCACAGCGTGGCCCTTCGGCAAAATGTGCGTGGCCTTCACCGCCATTATCTGCTGCCTGTTCGGCGCCAGCCCAACGCCGCAGACGGGCAGCTTCGCCTTCCTCATCGGCACTATCGCTGCTGCGTGCTCCGCCTTCATGCTGGACATGCTGTTCATCCCCATGGCGGCGGACGTGTATGAGGCCCAGGCGCTGGAGTTCCTGGTGGCGCTTTTGATTGGCTGCACCATCCGCGTTTCGGCCCGCACCGCCGTGGTGGGCATTGCCTATGGCTTTATGCTGTTCCCCATGACGGTGGCCAGCAACCAGGGCGTGACCACGGCGCTGGCCTATTTCAACAAAACGCAGGCCATGGTGCTGGCGGCCACGGTGGCTGTGTGGGTATTCAGGGTGGTGCTGCCGTTCCGCGTCAAGCGCGCAGCACTGCGCGTGCGGGCCTCCATGATGGCCGAACTGCGCCGCCTAGTCACGGGGCCAGACACCACAGCGGTGGAGGACGCCTGGGTGTCGCGCAGCCTGGACCGCTTCTCGGCCCTCTCCACCCCAGCGGAACTCAAGGAAAGCCCAGCGCTGCGGGCGTGGCTGTTCGGGCTTCTGGCCACGCTGGCGCTTGGCATCCACGTGGTGCGCCTGCGCTACCTGGTCAAGCGCCCTGGCGTGCCTGAAGCAGCCCAGAACGAAATCGAAGCCCTGCTCCACAGCATGGCCAACCACCCCACAGAAACCATGGTGGCCGCGCGTTACGCAGCCGCAGCCCGCTTGGCGTTGATGCCGGCTGGCGCCTTGGCTGAGGTGCCGCCTACAGAGCTGACCCCGGCCCAGCGCCTGGCGCGGCTGGACAAGGCGGCCCTTTCAGGCTGCCTGCTGGTGGTGGAACGGCTGCTGCTGGAGAACCGCGCCTTCCTGGACCTTTCAGACAGCTTCGGCTGATTGGGCTGATTGGGCTGAAGGAGCGCCCGCTCACCCCTCCAGCAAAGCGGGGCGCAGTTGGCTCAGCAAGCCGTGGCGGGCATCGTCAAAGCCTTCGATGGTGACGTTGACGCCGCGCTTGCGGTCGTTCTCCACCGCTTTCTCAAAAGCGGCCACAGCGCTGACATCCAGGAAGTGCGCGCCGCGCAAATCAACCACCAGGTTGGGCGTGGTGAGGGGCTCAGCCAAAGTGTGGACAAGGCGGCGGGCACTAGCGAAGAAGATCTGCCCTTCAATGGCGCACACCGTCACGTCCCCTTGAACGCTGCGGGTGATGTTCACCATCCGCGCCGCTGCCCAAGCGAAGAACACGCCAGAAAGCATAACGCCGCACAGAACGCCCAGTGCCAGGTTCTTGGTGGCCACCACGACGACCACCGTCAGCACCATTACCAAACTGCCCAAGCGCGGGTGGGTGCGCAGGTCCCGCAGGCTCTGCCAGGAGAAGGTGCTGGCTGACACCATCACCATGATGGCCACCAGGGCCGCCACGGGAACGCGCGCCACCCAGCCGTGCAGCGCCACCATCAAGGCCAGCAGGAACGCGCCTGAGGTAAAGGTGGAAAGCCGCCCAACGCCGCCATAGCGGATGTTGCCCACCGTCTGCCCAATCATGCCGCAGCCAGCAATGCCCCCCCATAAGCTGGAGGCCAGGTTGGCCAGGCCCAGGCCCGTGCACTCCTGCCCAGCATTGCTGGATGTCTGGGTGCGCTCGTCAGCGATTTCAGCCGTCAGCATGGATTCAAGTAGCCCAACGGCGGCCATGGCCACGCTGGCTGGCAGGATAATGCCAAGGCTGTGCCAGGTCAGCGGCACATGGGGCAGGTGCAATTCAGGCCAACCCGTGGGCAGGGCGCCCAGGTCACCAATGGTGGCAACGTGCCACCCCATGAACTCCGCGGCCGCGTAAAGCGCCACAATGCACACAAGGGGGGAGGGGATGCGCTCAAACAGGGCGGGCAGCAGGCGCGGCGCGCCATAGATGATGGCAAGGCCAAGCGCCATAAGCCCCCAGCCCTGCGGGCCCGCGTGGGTGATTTGCGGCACTTGGGCCGAGAAGATCAGGATGGCCAGCGCGTTGGCGAACCCCGTGACGACCTCAGCGGAGACGTAGTCCATCACCACCTCCAGCCGCAGCAGTCCGAAGCCCACCTGGAACAGCCCCGCCAGCAGCGTGGCGGGGATGAGGTAATCCACACCATAGCCATGCACCAAGGGCGCCGCCACCAACGCCACAGACCCAGCTGCGCCTGAGATCATCCCAGGCCTGCCGCCGAACACGGAAAGTGTGACAGCGATGGCGAAGGTGGAGAACAGCGCCATGGCCGGCGTAACGCCAGCGATGTAGGAGAAGGCGATGACCTCAGGGATAAGCGCGAAGGTGCTGACCATCCCCGCCAGCACCTCCCGCGTTGGCTTCTGCGTCCATTGCCTGATGTAGAGTGAAAGCCAGCTTGGCTGGTCTGATTGGGCCGCTGCTGGGCCTTGGGGGGCGAGTGCGCTGTTCTCTGCCATGAAATCCTGAAGTGGTGGTTGGAGGGGAAAGCGGGGCGGTGGGCCGGACGGGGTGCCTCTGCCGCTGTGGAAGTTGCCTGGTTGAAGGGCTGGCTAGCTACCCAGACCCGCAATCAATCAGGTCCGTAACAATCAGACCCGAAACGACCAGGCCAGAAACGAAATGCCGCACCCTAACACGCCTGCCCCATGCGCTTGCAGGGTGCGCAGGTCACACCGCCCACGTGTTTCTGTGCTTTTGATAAAGGCGCTTAATGTCAAAGGGGGCCCGGATTGGCCTCCAACGCGCCAACGAAAGTGGTTTTGAGGGAAGGATCGGAACCATTCGGCAGAGGGAAGGTTCACGCAAAAACCATTCGTGCCGTGTCATCCATTCTTCAGAAGACCGGGAATGGGTTGGGCTGTGTTCAGAATTTCCAGACCTCTCCTGGCTGGACCCTGTTGAAGTCAAAGCCTTCAAAGGCATCAGGGCCCTTGTGCAGGAAGTGGTGGAGGACATGGTTGAACAGGGGGAGCCTGTTCCTGAAGCTGTCCCCAGAAACTAAGAAGAGAAAAACACAGCTTGAAACCTCAGGAGAGACATCCATGCCTTTGCTCCCTTGCCACATCGAAATTTAATCACCTGGCCTTGGAAGCGGCAGAGCAGGGCTTGAGCCTTAACAGGCTCATCAACTACAAGCTCAGCGCCACCCATCCTTAAAAAGTTCAACCAGGACTATAAGGAAAAAATACAGGATCAGGTTAGGGAGGCCGGCCGTAGGCTTAGGGCAGTGGCCCAAAATAGAAACGGGCAGAAAGTCACTGCCCAGCCATGACGGCAACGTACCTGCCTCCCCCCTCCACAGCCACGCGTGCCCTTGTTCCTTGTTCTGTGAAGCGATGTGAATCAGCCTGGAAAAGAACAACAAGGATAAGGCAGGCTCCCATGGCCTTTGCGCTACGTGGAAGCCGGAAATCAGGGAAGCGAAGAAGCTTTGCCCAAGCCCAGCACCAGAACAAACCCTAACCCAGTCCTTCAAGGATGCTGGCCTTGTCGGTGGCCAGACCCCAGGCAGGGGATTGGCCATGGCGGGAAACACTGAGGCGCAAAAGCGTTTTGCAGCCTTCACAGGGCCATCAAGGCCGGAAGCCTGCTTGCCAATCCGTGCCGTGCCATGGGCAGTGCTTCCCCAAACAACTTTAAAAACAAGGCCCGCGCTGGTGGGCATGGGCACCAAGGGGTAATCAATCCGTGATGAAGTGAGGTTATGAAGTGCTGGGAACAAGGGTGCCTTCTATCCCTAATCCTGTGAGGGGAACCCACATTGCGCGCCGGAAAACCGTGCTGCGGCAGGGAGACTATCACTATGTTCCCGCTGCCAGCCCAGAAAAGCCAACCCCCTGAGGGTTGACTTCAACAGACCCTGCAACGTTGCGTAATTATGACGTAACTCAAGAGAGGTGTGGGGGTCCAAGGCCTGCTTCCAAGGCGCATCAAGCACCCACCACCCATGCCCAGCAGGAAATTACCAACTCTAGCCATCCCCTTCCGATTCCTGTAAAATACCCACATCTTTGAATTAGTTTTAGAATGAGTATTGAATATGACCGATGATAGCCAAGTAATAAAAACCGTTAATGAATATTTAGAAAAAATTAATGGTTTTAAGTATGGATTCACTGAAGATTTCAAAAAAAGCACTAATAGGAAATTCCCAAATTTAAAATTTAATCCGAATGAACTCATGTTTTTCTATAGAGGACAAGCATCCACCAAGTGGGATATTACACCCAATGTTATGCGGGATGTTATAGAGCCTGGTAATGAAGCCAATATCTATAATGATGCTGTGGCAACAGCACCTGATGAGTTCCCGGCAAGCAACACGACCATCAGCAACCTGATCAAAATGCAGCATTTCGGCATTCCAACACGTTTGCTCGACATCTCCCAAAGCCCCTTGGTTGCCCTTTATTTTGCTTGCCAGAAAAATGAACATGCTTATGGTAAGGAAACGGATGGATTTGTTTATGTTTTTATTACATTAAGACGTTACTTTTATAGTGAAGATGATTATCGAGTCTCTTTAAAATCTAATTTAGCTCGCATTAGATATAATAATCCAGACATTTCAAAGAGTATTGAATCATCTTTTGATAAAAAAGTAATAGAAGCTCTTCAAAAACTAAATAAATATGCTCAATTCAAGCCGCATTTAATTAAATTACTCAGCATGGAGGATATTCATGAAAAATCAGAGTATAATAATTCATATAGAGAAGATTTTGATAAGTTATCGATAGAGTATGAAAAAGAATATGAACGCATAAAAAATGAACATGATTCATATATTTCTAGTTCACAAAAAGAAATAGAAGAATTACAAAAAAATACCTTTAATCCTGAGAAAATTAAAAATCTAATAGACAGATCTAATAAAATCACAGATTTTATAAACAATGTTCGGCGGATAGATTATAAAATGATGATGGCTATTTTCTGGGAACTACGGAGTTTTGCTTCCAGAGAATTTCCTTGGTTAGCTCATATGGATGCTATGGACATTCGGGATGAAATATTAAGCGTATCTTTTGTTCAACCTCGTATGGATAACAAACGTTTACAGGCCCAAAAGGGTGCTTTTTTGCTTAGCGGCTTAAATTTTCAGTTAAAAGAAAAAGATATAGCTCTATTTCCTGAACACAAACCAATAAATCTCTCTCAATATATTGGACATTTATCAACAAATGAACAAGAAATGTTAATTGACAAAAAAGAAAGTCCAGAAGATTTTATCTATGCCACAAAAATCATGATTGACCATGACTCTAAAAAGGATATTCTTATTGAACTTAAAGAAAACTTTGACATCTCAGAAGCTACATTATTTCCAGATTTGGATCATTTGGGTGAAGAGCTGAAAAAACGCTATGCCGCAAACCCTGAACCATCCCAAGAAAGCTAACTTACCCCTGTGAAGTACAGGGCTGGAAACCGTGTGGGGACGTGGCCAAAGGCACGGCGCCATTGGAACTGGTCCAACGCCAAAACGCGCTGATGGTTGTGGGTGCCTCTTAAGGAATAGTCTAAAAAAACCCTTTTACCTGATTGCTTTGCACATCGCTTCAAAAGCGGCCCTATTTTAGGTCTGCTTATTATAACTTGGCATGATCCTTCACCCTCCAGGAATGGGAATCTTATTAAAGCGCAGCTTGTTGGGGGTTTGTCAGTCCGCACAGCGGGCAACGTCACTAAGAACACCGGTTAAGGTGGGCTATAACAAGCTTGAGAGAGCCTTCCGGCAGTGATGACGTCCAACCCCTGCCGTTCGCTGTGGGCACCGTGCGGTGCGGCACGCTTGCAGGGCGGGTCCAGGCCATTTTGCAAAGCGCCACAGCCGGGGTGCTTCTATCTGGGGAAAACTTGAACAAGAACCGCTTGCACCACCCTGAAATCGCGGTGGAAGAATATGAGGGACTGCCGGAAATTCTGGCCAATCCTGACCATGTGGTGTGGGATGTTAAACCACATAATGGTGAGGCACCGCGTTCCGTCATTCTGCTGAAACGATTGGGCGCGCTGCTTTACCGTTTGGCCGTCAAAGCCACCCTGGCACGCAGTGAAAACTTTGCCTTAAGCCTCACTGTCATCAGGGAAAAGGATTGGGGCAAGTTGTTGCGTAAGGAGATTAAATAAAAGAGTGATCGCTGGCAGCGCGTGGGCCTCCTATCCCTTCAAGAGGGCAACCCACAATTTCTCCCCATAATGGAGGCAACGGTCAGGAGAATATCACCGTAATCCCGCTGCCAGCCCTGAAACCCTAACATCCCCCACCCTTATTTCGCAACAAAGCTTAGACACATGGCCCAAATCACGCTTTCAGGCGATACCAAACACATCAAGCAGGCCCTGCAACGGTTGGCGGACATTGGGCGCAAACCACAGCCCTTCCTGGCTGCCTTGAGAACTGAGGTTGTGGACAACACACGCCAGCGCTTGAATGAAGGGCGGCCTGCGGTTGGTGCTTCCTACGTTGCCTTCAACAAGCTTTACGCCCAAAGCCGCAAACCGTTGCCGCCACTCATCCAGGGTGGTGGGCTGCAGCGCAGCCTGACAAGCCAGGCGCGTGGCGGCACACTTATATGGGGCAGCAACCTGGTCTACGCGGCGGCGCAGCAATTCGGCGCGCTCATCAAGCCACGCACCAAGCCAGCGCTGACGTTCAGGAGATGTTCAAGATGGGGGGCAGCTGTGTGATGGTTTTAATCCCTGCCCTGCCAAAACACCTCAAGCTTCAATTTGAATCGTGGTCCGTAGGCCTGGGCAGATGCATTCCTGATGCACCTTAAGAACATCAGAGCCGTCACCAGTACTTCGGCTTCTGGAGATTCTGGCTGGCACTCTCTGCCGCCCATCCCACCTGCGCATTCTGTGCGTTCAGGGACAGGCAATGGGTTTCGGAGCCTTCACAGGCTTCTGGCCCTCTGGCCTTGGCAGGCAGCGGTTTTGGGTTGCGCCGGGCTGATGGGCGCCACGTAGGGCAGAACCCCTGGTCCAATGGAGGGGGCGGCGCCAGCCATGCCTAACTGTGGCCCATCCAAGGAGAGATGGAACTTTATGGCCACACAAGATTTTCTGCACGGTGTTGAGACCCTCAGCACTGCTGTGTCCCAGCCCCTGGTCAGCGTGGATCTGTCCACCATTGGCCTGATTGGCACCGCCCCTGGCGCAGACCCCGCCGCCTTCCCCCTCAACACGCCTGTGCTGGTCAGCGGTTCTGACGCGGTGCTGGTGGGCAAGCTGGTTTCGCAACTGCCCGCCGCCCAGGGTGGGACGCCCAATCTCAATCCCAGCCAGGCTGGCACGCTGCCTATGGCTGTAAGCACCATCCTGGATGAATGCTCCCCCGTTATGGTGGTGGTGCGCGTTGAGGAAGGGTCCTCTGAAAGTGCCACCATCGCCAACATCATGGGCGGGGTGGACGCGCAGGGCAACTACACAGGCGTGCACGCCTTCCAGGCCGCTGAAGCCATTACAGGCCGCAGGCCACGCCTGCTATGCGCGCCAGGCTGGTCCCACCAAAGCGTGGCAGAAGCGCTGGTCTCTATCCAGGTGGCTGAGGGGGGCAGTGGCTACACGCCTGGCCTTTACCACCTGACCATCACCGACAGCGCCGGCACAGGCGCCCAAGCCAGCGCCACGGTGGACAGCACCGGCAAAGTTGCCAGCGTTACGCTGCTTTCAAACGGCGCAGGCTACAAAGCGCCAAGCTTCGCGCTGCCAGCGGCGGCTGGGCAGGGCACGGGCGCCAGCTTCAGCGCCAGCATCGCCACCATTGACAACGGCGTCGTGGCGGAGCTGAAAACCATTGCCGAGAAACTGCGCGCCGTGATCTTCGCTGACAGCGCCGACCAAGGCCAGGCTGCCGCCATCGCAGCAGCAGCCATGGGCGGCGGGCGTGTGATGCTGATTGACCCGTGGATTGTGCGTGATGATGGCACAGGCACCAGCGTCACCTTCCCGGCCTCAGGCAAGTTCGCTGCCAAGCAAGCCTACCTTGACCAGGCTGTGGGGTTCTGGCGCTCCGTCTCCAACCAGCCGCTGAACGGGGTCACGGCACTCTCCCGCCCCATCGGGTTTGTGGTGAGTGACCAGAGCTGTGCTGCCAACCTGCTGAACGCCGCTTATGTCAGCACCATCATCCGCCAGGCCGGGCGCGGCTACACCACATGGGGCAATCGCGCGCTTGACGGCAGCTTCCTGTGCGTCACCCGCACGGTGGATGAAGTCAACGAAACGCTGCTGCAAAGCGTGCTTCAGTTCGTGGACATGAACATCGTCAAGAACTTCGTCACTGAAGTGGTGGAGGCCGTCAACGCCTATTTGCGCCAGCTCAAGAGCAAGGGCGCTATCACAGGGGGTAAATGCTGGGCCGACACCGCCCTGAACACGCCAGAGGCCGTGATGAATGGCCAGGTGTTCTTCGATTTCGACATCGGCCCCGCCTACCCCGCTGAGCGCATCACGTTCCGCAGTGCCATCAACAACGATTACGTCACCACCATCTTCAACAACGGGAGTGCAGCATGATGTCCGGGCCCCGGCGCGTCTTCAAGAACCTCAACCTGTTTTTCAAGGGCTCCAGCTTTGCAGGCTCCGTGCTGGACTTCACCCCACCCAAGCTGGAGCTGGAGACCATCGAACACCGCGGCGGCGGCATGGAGACGGCCGTTGACCTCACCATGGGGTTGAAGCGCCTCGACACCGCTTTTTCGGTGGTGGATTACAGCCCCCTCCTGATTGGCTCCATCTCCCCGCTGGAGGGGGCGGCCAACACCTTCATCATGCGTGGTGTGGCGGAGGATTGGGACGGCACGGTGACACCACTTGAAATCACCATGAGCGGCAAAACCAAGGCCGTTGACCGTGGCACGCTGCGCGCTGGGGAGAAGGCGCAGCTCAAAATCACCATGAACCTCACCTACTACAGCGAGAAAGTCGGTGGTGAGCTGGTGCATGAGATTGACGTGATGAACATGTCCTGGATCAACAGCCAGGGCGTTGACATGCTGCAGGGCACGCGCTCAGCGCTTGGCCTCTGACAGCGCGCTGCCATCACGCGCAGCCGTCAACAACAGGCAGCGCCAGGCAGGGCGCCCTTCCAGGGCCTGCCTGGCTAGCGCAGGAGAGGGAACTCCCATGAGCCTTGACCACCCCCCCCACGACCACACTCCAGGCAACGCTATGCCGCCTTGGCTGGAGGTCAACCCCGACCACTCCATCACGGTGCGCCTGTCGCGCCCCTACATTTTGCCAGACACTACTGAACGCAGCACCGTGACCTTGCGCGAGCCAACCGTGGCAGACCAGAAGGCCTTCATGCCAAGCGGCCCAGGCGCCAACGCCCGCCAAACAGCAGAGGCAGAGGCGCGCTTCCTAGCCGCCCTGGCTGACGGCATCACGCCAAGCTTCATGGATGGGCTGGCGCTACGCGATTACCAGCGCCTGCAGGTGGCATTCGGTTTTTTTCTCGATTGACGCCTGAAACCATTCTGGTGGGCGCTATGGTTCTGGGCCGTTTCTGCCATTGGTCGCTGGCGGACTGCATGGGGCTGCCCACCCATGACTTCATCAGCGCGCTGGAGAGGGTGGAGGCAGCGGGCGCTGAACAGAACTGAACAGGCGTGTGCGCCCCAACCACCCCCTCAGCCAGCATCCCTAAGGGGTACGGCAGCTGGCAGGCGCCGGTCCAGTGTGAAAGCCGCGGCCTTCCATGCTGTGCAGGTGTTCAGTGAACAGGACAGGCAGCATGAAGCAGGACCATCAAAACATTCCCCACCCTTTTTCCACCCCATCCCCTTTGGGCGTGCCTTTTTCCCTGCTGGGCCAGGCGTTGCCTGGCGGGGCATGGCCCTGGAAGCTGGGCAGCGCCTTAGAACGGGCCAGAGGATCTGGGCTGGGCCCCTGCCAAGCCACCCAGCGCCAAGCGATGGTGGGCTGGAGCCAGCCTGGCGTGGGGCTGTTGGAGGGGCTTAGCTTGATGGCCCTTTTGGGGACCCGCCACAATCCCTTCAGGCACGCTGCCACCCTTCTGCCCAAACAGGGCCCCACAAGGGCAGTTGGCAGAATCATGGCGCAGGCGCTGTTTTACCAGGTCGCCCCCCACACGCTTGGGTGGCGGCAGTGGAAAACCCCGGAAACCTTGGGAGCGCTGGCCAAACGGGCCCTTGGCTCTGTTGGTCGAGCCCTCTGCGCGCCCCAAATTCTACCGGCCGCCCTGGTAAAAAATGAAAGCAGCTACCAACCCTGCGCCAAAGCGTTGGGCAGGGGTGCAGCCCTGCTTACCCTAGCGCTTTCACCAAAGAGGGGAACGTTCGTTCCCACACAGGCCCTCAGCGCCAAAAGGCTTTGGGCCAAACGGGCCAAGGCCGCGTTCAGCAAGCGGCTTTGGGCACAAGCGTTCACGCACCATGGCACAAGCCAAAGCAACACCCAAAGCAAAGCTCAGGGGATGGATCTGCAGCGCGCTTCAGCCAGCACAGCACTAAAGGGCTGGAAGGGGTGGGACAGGCCAACGGCGGCTGAGGTTGAAGCAAGCTCCAGCAACCTTGCGGCCTTCAGCATTTTTAACAAATTTACCACATTCCTCACCACTTCCATGGCTGGGACGTTCACCCAAACGGGTCTGTTCAACGCCCTGATTAGCCCCTGGGGACTATCAGGGCCCTTGCGCCCTCCGCACCTGCCTTCTCTTCCTGTTTGGAATCTGGCAGGGGCAGCCGCCCTGCAAGGGCAGCGGCCATCCCCCAGCCCCGTGCCAAGGCGGTTTGGACAAAGCGCGCCCCAGGCGCCACCAGCCTTGGCGTGGCTTGCACAAAGCCCCCAGCACTGGCTGGCGGCCCTAGCCTGGCCTGCCCAAAGCGCCAGTCCAAACAGGCCAGCAACCCACCACACCAACAACATCAAAATCGATATTCACCAACAGCAGGGGGAAAACATGGAGAAACTGGCCCGCCGCGTGGGCGACACCCTGGCGGTGCGCCTTTCATCAACGCCATTCCTGGCTGATGGGGCGGACTGATGGCGGCACCAACCACGGCAAGCACGCTTGGCCAAGCCCCCACAGGCCCCAAGGGGGCTGGCAATGCGCCTGTCCTGCTGATGCTGGGCGGGTTCATGTTCTCACTCAACACGGCAAGCTTCACCAAAAGCGTGCGTGACACAACAGCAAGCTGGGCCAGCGTGGACAGGTTTGGCCTCAACGACCTGCAATTTATGGGGCTGGAGGGGGAGAGCCTGGAGCTGGACGGGGTGCTCTACCCCCATTGGCGCGGCGCGCGCGCCAGCTTGGAGTACCTGCGCCAAATGATGTTCGAAGGGGCCCCTCAAACCATGATTGGCCCCGATGGCTTCGTTCTGGGCCGCTACGTCCTCAAGGAGCTGAAGCAGGAACACACCCTGCACAGTTCAGACGGCAACCCGCGCCAAATCAACTTCACCATCACATTGAGCCTTTATGATCTACAAAACCCAGCAATCGCAGCTCTTGGACGAAATCTTGTGGATGGTGTTTGGCAGCAGCTCAGACGCTATGCTGGCCTCAGTCTATAACGCCAACCCTGGGCTGGCCGACTACGGCCCCATCCTGCCAGGGGGGCTGGCCATCACGTTGCCAGATGGGCTGGGCGCAGCCCCACCTGCCACCAACCAGGCGGTGCGGCTGTGGGACTGACGGCACCTAAGGCTTTTATGGCTTCCATGGTTGAAGATTCAGCCCCAACGCCAGCCCGTGAAGGCGATTGGGCAGTTGGAACGCCCGTCCAAGGGGAGGAGCGCCAGCGGCCGCTTTGGCAGGTCAGCGTTAATGGGCAGGACGTAACGGGCACGCTGGGGCGCCACCTCAGCAGCCTCACCCTGACGCTGCCGTTGGAACACAGCGCCAGCACCCTCGACCTGGTTCTGGCAGATAACCCAGCAAACCCCCTGGAACTGCCCGCCCTGGACGCCACCTTGGAAATTGCCTTGGGGTGGGATGGCGGCGTGGGTGGTGCCATTCTCTACCCGCTGGGCAGCTTCACGCTTTCTGCCCTCAGCAGTGTTGGCGACAGCAAGACGGGCTGCACGTTGAAGCTTTCCGCCACCAGCGCAGCTCACAGCGGCACTTCCAGCGGCGCCATGCCAACCCAGGGCCAGCAGGCGCGCTCCTGGCTGGCTGGCACAACCATTGGCGCGCTGGTGGGCACCATGGCCCAGGAACTGGGGTTGAAGCCCGCCGTGGGTGCCCAGCTTGCAGAAGTGGCCCTGCCCCACCTGGACCAGGTCAATGAATCAAGGCTCAGCTTCCTTCAGCGCTTGGGGCGCCAGCATGACGCAACCGCCCTGCCCCTGGCTGGAAGGCTAGTTTTCCTGGCGCGCGGCACGGGTGCCAATGCCAGCGGTCAAGAACTGCCCATTGTAGCGCTTGAAGCGGCGCAGACCTCCCATTGGGAGCTTACGCGCAGCGAAGCCCAAACCATGGGCACAGTGCAGGCCCGCTACCATGACGTTGGCAGCGCCACCACCCATGTGGTGAGCGTTGGTGAGGCCAAGCCAGCTGGCGGCGCTGCCGGCAGTTCTGGCACAGGGGGCTCTGGGACAGGGGGCGATGACCAGCCCAAGCCCGCCTTCATCATCAACCGCACCTTCCGCACCAAGGCGGAGGCAGAGGCAGCCGCCAGGGCCAAACTCAACGAATTGGCGCGGCAGAAGGAGCAGCTCAAGCTCACCCTGCCAGGTGCGCCTGAGATCGCCAGCGGCACCATTATTAACCTCGGCGCCAGCTTCAGGCCAGCCGTGGCGGGACTGTGGCAGGCTGGCACCATCACCCACCAGCTGGATAAAAAGGGCGGCTTTACCACCATCCTTGACCAGTGCAAGCGCCCCAACCAAGCCCCCTCCATGGCCGCCACCCTCAGCAGTGCTGCTGTGGACAGCATCCTTCAGCCCGCCAGCCAAAGGCCCGTGCCCCCACGCTGAAGCGCTGGGCAAAACAGGCTGGGTATAGGGGCATAAATGTAAATGGGGGCAACAGGCCCCTTAAAGCCCCAGCAGGTCCAGAACGCCCCAATGGCGGTGGTGGTGGCGGCGCACGATGATCACGGGCCTATCATCATAATCATAGCGGTCTTCATAATAACGGTAGTGCCTGTGCCAATCGTCATCCCAGCGGTCGCGCCAATCATGGCCGTGCCAGTGCCCCTCATGCCAGCGGCGGTGACCAGGGGGGCCCCAGCCATCAGGCCCGCGTCCATCTGGTCCGTGGTGCCAGCCACCATGGCCATGGGGTCCGTCATGGTGGCCGTGGTCATGGGCCTGGGCGCTGCCAGCGCCACCAAGGCTGGCCATGCCTACCATCATGGCAGCTAGGAAAGTCAGCAACTTTTTACGCATTATCTTATCCCTGGTTTAACGGTCTTTCACTAAGATTTGGTTCGACCAGCAGGGAAGCAACGGAAAATGGACGAATTACGGCCAAGGCCAGGCCGCTTTGTGGCTTTGTGCTAATCCAGGACCCTGGTGCTGGGCTGCCATGCGGCCAGCAAATGCACAGGCACAGGCACAGACAACCTAAGGGAAGCCAACGGCTGATGACACGACAAATGGCCATGGTTCACCCCAGCCAGCACCCTCTGGGCACCCAGGCCATCCTCTGCGTTGTCCAGGGCCCCACCACCAAGCGGGCTTCGCTTTACACTCACCACACATCGTAGTGCCACGCCCTTTCCTAGAAAGCTACACGCCTTCATGGCGCGCAAGGCCGCCTGCGCCATGACGTCTTCTTGGCCGAATACAGCGATGGCGGGCTTGTGTGCGTCCTCAAGAACGGCATGGTCTATCCCAAGCCCACCCCTAAGCCCCCTGCCGGCAAAGTACCTGAGGAGGACAAGAAGCCAGACCCAGGCGCCAACCAGGTCCCAGAGGACGCTTTGGTGAAGGAATCAACCCCTTCAAGTGGTTCTGGCGCGGGGGAGGTAGGCGATACAGCTTCTGAAGGCCAGGCGGAGGCCCGCAGCCCGGAGGCGGCCACTGCGAGCGCCACAGGCCACCCTGAAGAGGCATCAGCCGTTCTGGAACCACCTCCTGTGGATGAGCCTTACGATGAGGCCGCCCACCTGGCTGAAGCCGCTGCGGAGGAAGCGGCCGTCCAAGCAGCCCATGAGAAGGCCAAGGCTGATAGCGCCAAAGGGGAGGACGAGCACGCAGAGGCCGCCCTGGCAGCAGCCAAGGCGCATAAAGCGGCCCTGGACATTCACAGGGGCGTTTTGGCTGAACACCGCTCCTCCGCCCGGTGAGCGGCGCCGTACAGGGCAAAGCCCGTTAAAGCCGGTGTGAAACCTGTGCAGCGAACCCCGCATAAGGCGAAGCCTGTTGAGGCCCGAAATGACGGAGCGCAGAACACAGTTCAAGCGTAGTAAGCTTTCGGGCCTGAGGGGTTCAAGAAGCGAACCCCGTCTAAGGCCGCAGGCCTGTGAAAGCCGGGCGCAGCGCAATAAGTCGCCTGGCTTTTAGGGTTCAAGAAGGCTGTTAAGCCAAACGGTGTGTAGCACCGGCTTAGGGGTTCCAAGACAGCGGAATCCCTATAGGGCGCAAGCCCGTTAAGGCCGCTGCGCTCTATGGCTGATTAGCTTAAGGGAGTTCCGCTAGCATGAGTCCAGATTTTAACAGGTTTCACCCTAATAGGGTGGCTTTGTCGCCTAGGCAGTTCAAAGACGTAGGCTTAAACAACATTTCAGAAAGATATTTCAGGGGAGATATTCCATGGTAGACCGCTACACCAAAGTTGTTTTAACCCTCATTGCTGGTGCACTCATCGTGTTGGCAGGCGAAAACCTGCTTTTGCCTGACAAAGCAGAAGCACTATCTAAATCTAACAGTCCCGCTCATGTCATTGTTGATAGCATTGAATATATTAGTAGCGACGCTATGCCAGTAAAAGTTCAGGTCGTTAAGCATTAATATCACAGATTTTAATACTTAAACATTGAAGGTTTGAGGGGGATCGATAAAACTACCTATGCCGCACAGGTAGCTCAGAAAGGGGCGGTGTTTATGGGAATCCCCTTGTTGCCGCCTCTTAGGCCGAAAGTTCAGTTCGCTTGAGCTTGCGCTCAGCGCTACTCTCATTCCGGGCTTTCACGAGCCTGCGGCTTTAGAGGGCGGCTCAGAAACCGCACTTATAATTCAGGTAAATTGAGTGGCCCTATGAGAGTTAGAAATAATTGAAATTAGTTTCAAGAACTTAATCAAATTATTTATTAATGTACTCAAATAAAGGTTTAAAAAGTTTAATTGACTGAAAGTTTTTCAAAGTCAGTCCCTGCTTATCCCAAACAATTTCATGAGATTTACAACGAAATTCACTTTCGAATACATCCTTTAAATAGCCCGTCGGATCAAGATGAGAATATGGATTAACATTAATTCCCAACAATTCTAAAAGGTTTATTTCAAAACAAGGGTCGCTAGGCATACAATGTATAGAGCATTTCCTAGTGGTTGACCTAGAAACTACTTTATCAAATTTTTGTTTGTTATAATCTGTGTCTGTATCAAAAAACACAAAGACAGCGCTATACACATTACTATAATTTCTTATATTCAAGGCACGTTGCAGGACATTTGACGCACCTTTGCCATTCACTGAAACTATTTTCAGATTATATTTACCCCCTCTACCAATTAATTTTTTTATATGTTTCAAGCAATTCTCTTCAGCTTTGCCTTCACAGACCACCAATATAGATATAGTTGCCGAACGTTGATTTCTGGATGAACGTCCCATTAGAGCTGTGGGACCCCCCCATAAGCGCCTGCACGATATTTAGCTGCAAAGTTATCTGCCACTCTGACGCCATTCATGTCATTCAACGACCATAAATCGCTTTCATTATCAATCTTCTCTGTAAGATAGATATGGGCTTTTCCAAGCTCATTCATAAGGGATGGGGTATGTGACGTAAAAATTAACTGTCCTTTCCCAGGGTTTGTAAGAGGATCATTAAACAAGCCCAATATTTTCTCCACTAGGTCAGGATGAAGTTCACTTTCAATTTCATCTATAATGGCTATACCACCCTCTGCAAGGACCGGCAATAATAAGGCTAAATGCACAAATACAGCACGTGTTCCATTAGATTCTTGTAAAAAATTCAAGGCTTTCTCACTGCCATCTTTCAATTTATGGTAGGCAATCATGTTTACGAATTCTTGAGTTGATTTGGAGGCATCCATATTACCTTTGGGTAAGTTCAAATTCATTTTTTTCAACGTGACATTTGAAAGACCCAAATCCACTTCTGTAAGAAACTCCAGTGCTTGATTCCAGAATTGCACATTTTTTGGCTCCAAAAAAAAGCCTTGTGCCACAGGAAAATCATTCACTGTTGGCACACGACCATAAGGTTCAACATTAGAGTATATGGATGGCAGCATGAACTTTTTAGTTCCCACCCCTAGATGCTGCGCCAACGATAAAAATGAAGCATTAGGACGTGCCAAATGAGCCGGCACATCTTCAAAGCCCATATTCCGCTCGCCAAAAACATATTTTTCAGTCTTGGGGTTCCAAGAGCGCTTAAAGAGGGTGCCTTTTGACCTGACCTTGCCTTTCAGATCCAAGCGCGTTAAACTCTCTTCAAGTATTACCTTCTTATTTGCTTTCAAATAATACCGCATGATGGAATTATCTTCGGAGTAGTACTCCAATTCATATTCGCTGGGTTGGTCATTTCTGAACCATCCAAAACTCATTATGGGATCTTTGGGAGAAATGCTTTCTAAAGGTGCTTCTGCAAACCAGGTCATGAAGCGCAAGGCTTTTAATATATTGGTTTTCCCGCTTGCATTGGCACCGAAAATGCCTGTGGCGGTAGAGTATTCTTTTTTGTCAGATTTTAAGGGTGCGCTTACAGACCAACCTTGGCTTGCCTCACGTTTGGTCAGACCTAACGTAAGTTCAGCTTTCCCTGGAAAGCTCATAAAGTTCGATACGGAAAAGCGTCTGAGTACCATAATGTTCTCCTTATACCCCTTTAAGGGAATGGAAAGATAGCTTTCAGACAAAATTTTGTCCGAAAGCGTGTTTTGTTCTTCAAAGCTTGAAATCAGATGTCTTACTTAAGCTCATCACCTGCCCCCAGTTCCAGCAGGAGGCGGTCGAGGGGCAGCGTCAGGCGCTTGAAGCGGCTTATCACGCCATAGCGCCCCTCCAGGGTGGGGGCCTGGCGCAACTGCGCCTCCTCCGCTGCGTCCAGGAAGGCGATGATCCCCCTTGTGGCATGGCGCAGGCGCCTGTGAAGGGTGGCACCGTCCAGCCCAGGCCCACGGGCCCCCAAGGGCTGCGGAAGGGCAGGCGCGCAAGGTTGGCGGGCCGCGCGCTTTGAAGGCGCCTGGGGATGGCCCCGCCCAGAGGGGGTGGTTCCAGGTGAACTTTCACGAGAAGAACCTTCACATGAACCAGGCATCATCATCCAGCCCTCCTTCATCCTCACAACCACCGCAGTCATCGCTGCATCCCTCCACGCGGGCGCGGGCCTCAGCCAGGCATGACTCCATCTCCTCAAGGGCTGTGCGAATGTCCTCCAGCGCGCCTTCAACCTCCGCTGCGTCCAGCCGCCCACCATGCCCCCCACCAAGCAGAGGCAGGTCGTAGTAGCACAATTGCCCTTGGCAGAGCGTGCAGTGAACTTCCGTGATGTCACGTTCCAGCTCATGACTATAAAGGCGCAGCAGGCGCATGGCCTGGCGAGCCTGGTGGGATGTTGGGTGGGGCGGCACGTTGGTAAAGGCGGCTTTGGCGGCGCTGGCCTTCCTGGTGGCTGGGGTGGCTGTGCGGGCCATGGGTGGCTCCTGTTCGGCAAGGGGTGGTTTGGCTGGGGTTCTGGTTGAGGCAAGGATGGGGCGCGCCCAAGGTTGGAGCTGGCGCACCACCATGGCCGCACCATCGCTTGCCAGCGCCAAGCTTCCCACTGGACTGTGCCTGGGAGGGTATGGGCATGCAGGTAGTGTTGGCGGGGGCTTTGGGGCGCCTTTTCCCTTGTTTGCTGAGGCGCGCCATGGCATTGCTGGCAAAGAGCTGGCCTGGGGCATGGGCCAGAGAATTCCGGGGCCAATGTGAAGCAGAACCACCTCAAGGCGTATTTGAAAGCGTGCGGCATGACTTATGAACAGGCCGGCGCCCTGCTGAACATGCACCCCCCTGCCATTGGCCGCATGGCTAATGGCCAGCGCACGCTGCAGCCTGATTATGCCCGCGTGCTGTGGCAAAGCTTCGGCTTTCCAGAGGAGGACATGGGCAGGCTGTACACCACAGCGCCATCGCCTGATTACTTCAAGCGCCATGGCCGCCCCTTCCAAGGGCAGGTCGGCGCCCCAGGGCTTGCGCCCCGCCCCGCCCCGCTGCAAGCGCCCCAGCAGGCCCTGCGCACCATTCAGGTGCGGGGCGCCGTGCAGGCCGGCCTGTTCACGGAAGCCCATGAGTGGAGCCAGCAAGACTGGTTTGACGTCACCACCGTGGCAGAGGACGGCCACCCCCAGAACCTTCCCCGTTACGGCCTGCAGGTGCGGGGGGAAAGCATGAACCGCGTTTTCCCCAATGGTTCCGTAGTGGCTGTGATCAATTTTGACGTTTTGGGAAGGGCGCCGCGCACAGGCGATTATGTGGTGGTGCTGCGCCGGGCGGACTGCATGGCGGAGTTTGAGGCCACCGTCAAAGCGCTGCAGGTCAAGGAGGATGGCACCGTTCTACTTTGGCCCAAAAGCCATGAGCCAGCTTTCCAGCAGCCCCTGGTGCTGGCTGGCCATGATGGTGGCCCTTCTGGAAGCGCCCTTAATAGGGAGGAGATGCCAAGCCAGGCTGGCGCTGAGGACATCCAGATTGTGGGGCTTGTGGTCAGCGCCGTGGCGGGGCTACCGCCAGCCACGTTCTAGGTCGTACGCCACGCTGGCTTCACTATGGCCTGGGGCAGATGTTGGGCGCTGTTGGGCGCCAGCCCAATGGTGGCGTGCTTGGCGTTTTGAAGGCTGGGGAAGGGTCAGGTGCCTGTTGAATGCCCTTGGGCAATGGTGGGACTTCCATGAAAAAAGGCTTCCCCCACCTGCCTTGATAGCAAGAAGAGGAAGCCTTTTGAAAACCGGATGGTGGGCACAACAGGACTTGAACCTGTGACCCCTACCATGTCAAGGTAGTGCTCTACCAACTGAGCTATGCGCCCATCCGTTGAGAGGATGTTTAGCTGAGCCTTCAGGGGCGCGCAAGGGGCCTTAGGCGCTTTTGTGCTTTTTTCTCACCTTTGGGGGAGGATGCATCGTGCGCAGCTTGACTGGGGCCTGTTTAACTCCCTGAAAACCAGTGCTCCCACGGCTGGGTGGCTTAATAGGGCGCCGCTCTTGGCGCCTCTTAGCCCGGAAGCTCTTTTCGCATGAACTACGTTCTGCGCTTCTATCGTTCCGGGCTTTAACGGGCTTCGCCCTATACGGCGCCGCTCTTGGCGCCTCTTAGCCGCTGCTTCTTGCCGCTCGCATTTCATGCTTCGCGGTGTCACAGCGGCTTTCACGGCTAGTTAGCCTAGATGGCGCCGCTCTTGGAACCGGTGGCGGGAAGCTTCTCACCGCTTGGCGTGCCGCCTGCGCGGGGTCGCTTTCCGCTTTTACAGGGCTGCGCCCTTTAACCGGTTCCGCTTGCAACTGGGGACAAAATGAGGGACGTAGTGGGGGTTGAAGAACGAGTGGTAGAATAAGCGTTTGTAGAGCGTGACCGTGCCTTGCGCTCAAGAGGCACAGCCAACAGGGCCTGAAGCACGCTCCACAGGCAGGGGCCAGGGCGGCAGCCACGCTTGAGGCCTAGCGCCCGCAGGCCCGTAAGCCTGCTGGGGCTGGCCTCTGGGGCAACGCATGGTCAAGGCGCACGGCAGCGCAAGGGGTGTGGCATGATGAAGGTAGCAATCAAGGGGGAAAGGCGCCCAGCCGGGCTAGATGGCCGCAGGGCTTATGCCCCCGCCCCCCGCAGTGCCCCTTTGAAGGCGGCGCGCTTGGTGGCGCTGGGCCTCTCCCTGGCCATGGTGGCGGGCTGCGGCGGTGCTGATGTTGGCAAGAACGGCCAAACCGCCATCACCGACCCCAACCCCCCAGCGCCCATCGGCGTTGCTATCAGCCTGTCGCCTACCGTGGTTCTGCCCACCCCTGCGCGTGCTGACGAATGCTGCAAAAAGCAGCTCAAGCAATCGCGCAAGTACCTTGATGCTGTTGAGGCCCTCCAGCAGCTGCAAAATGTGGTGCAGCAGGATGTGGTGGAGGATCTCATCAGTGCTGATGCCAACGCCTGGCCAGCGCAGTCCGTGCCGGGGGTGCGCTTCCCCGTGCCGCTGCGGCTTACCATCACCATCACTTCCTTCAACCCTGGCAGCGAATGGCAGCGCTCCTGGCTGGGGTGGGGCGCTGGCGCAGGCGAGCTAACGGCGCACGTCACCTTGACTGACAGTCGTATGTTTATCCCCGACCAGCCTTTGCTGGCCTTTGATGTGAAGGCGGGAACGGGCGTAATGCCAGGGGTGATTGGCTTCCCCGTGGGGGCAGAGGTTATCCAGGCGGGGATGCAGACCTTCCCAGACCCCAACCAGCCTGAAATGGCCCAGAACGCCGCTGTTGCCATCGCCAAGCGCGTGGAGGCCTGGTTCAAGGCCAATGGCTGGCAAAATACCCAAAGCAAAGCCCCCAGCAAAGCCGCAACTAAGACCACGGCTGATGACCCAACCACCTGCGCCTGGCCCCAGACCAACCCCAACGTGGCCCCCTCCCTGCCGTGGCCTTCGGTTGATTACAGGCCCAATTTCTAAGCAGCGCCATGCCTTATACCTCCAGGCTTGAAGCCGACCTGGCAGCGCTTGAGGACCTTTTTGAAGGCAAGCGCCCCACAGGCAGCCAGAAGCACTTGCCCCAGGCGCCAGAGCTTGTGGCAACCAGCTACGGCCCCAATTTGGGCAGTTACGGCAAAATGCGTGACAGCCGCTACCTGCCCACAGGCCAGGATTCAGACGCTGCCCCAGGGGAGCAGGGTAAAGCCCGGCAGGTGGGTGCAGCCAGCAGCCCTGAACAGGCAGGCAGCCGCAGCGGCAAGGTAAGCGCGCACGCCCCAAGTAGCGCTCTTCCCCCCAGCGCCAAGGGGGCTGTCCAGCCTTCAGCGCCGCCCCAGCCTGGGCGCAACCCCGACATCCCACCAGAAGCTTACAGCGAGCCAGACGCACGCGACCTCCTCAACGCGCAGGCGGCGGAATATGTGGGCGCGCAGGCCAACACCCTCCTAGTGGGGGTGGGGGGGGTGCTGGCCGCCCTTGTGGGGTGGACGATCGGCAACGCGTTGAGCGCGCCACTGCCTTACACCCTCAATTTGGGGTTCAGCGTGCTGCTGGGCACGCTTGGTAGCGCTGGGCTAACGCTCTCGGCCCTTTACCTGGCGCGTGCCTCCCTCTGGCCATGGGTGCCGCACCAGCAACACGGCACAACGCCTGGATTGTTCCTGGACAAGGGCATTTACTGGCTTTTGTTCACGCTGGGGGGGACGTGCCTTCTGTTCCTTTATGGCTATGGCTGGCGGGTGTTCTGGGAAAATACCCACAGCCTCACCAAGCCCCAGCCCATGGAATGGGGCGTTGTGCTGGCCGCCTGCGCCACCTTGGTGGTGATGACGTGGCTGTTCCTCATGGTGGGACGTACTGTGTGGCTGGACGGCACGCTGCAGCAGCACAGGCCAGATTGGCATGGGGAGATGAACCGCCTGCGTTACATTTGGCACCGCACCAAGGATTGGCGGCTGCGGGGGTTTTTCTGGGCCTTGTGTTTGGGGGGGCTGTTCTCGCTGCTATTTGTGGGGCTTGACCATGTCAAGCATGGCTGAGGGGTGAGGGGGCTGGGAAGGGCTTACAGGAGCTTTCGAGAGCCTTCCTCAAGCGTTCTGAGCCTGCTGGCAATCGCCGCTAGCTTACGCTTGATGGAAAGGTGCAACGCCCACCCCCGGTCGTAGAAGGCGCTGCCCACAAGCACAGGCGCGCTGCGTCCCCTGTGGCTGGACTGAAACGGACTGAATGAGGGTTGAAGGCGCCTTCAAAGCTGGGCTGGGGGTGGAGGCAATCCCCCACAACCAAAAGCGCCAGAAGACCAGTCCGGCTGGCCACAAGGCCCCTTGGCGTTTCAGCGCCTGCAGGGGCGGCGCTGGGAAAGGCGCCGCTGGTGGGGCACGGTGTGAAGGCGAGCGAGGGCCACAGCCGCAGGCCGTGTTGCGCAGAGGATTATGGGAAGGGTTGTGAAGGTTGCACCCCTGGCCTTCACCAAGGCCCTGCGTCCGTCACCATCAGCACCCTCCCCGCTTTCCACGAAAGCATCGTTCACCCACGCCCAATGCGCACTATTATTGAGAATATGGCGGCGGTGGTGCACCAAAAGTCCCAACGCCACCCAAGCGCTTGAGCGTAGCTCTATGAGCCGGTTGAGACTTTTGAGGGATAATGGCGCGCGACATAAAGCCACTCTTCAACCGTCCTCAATCAGCCCTGGCCAGTGTGGGCGCTTTGTGCAGGTGCGCCCTGATGAGTTCAGCCATGCGGCTGGAATCGCCATCGGCCGCCTCTTGGGAGGCCGCAATCATCTCCCCCCGCAAAGCGGCGCCATGGCGCCAGAGCAGTTCAAACCCCGCCCCCTGGGCGATCTTCTCAAACACCATGCGCTGGGCGCGGCCGTTGCCCTCCCGAAAAGGGTGGAGCATGTTAATTTCCCCCAGATAGTGCCCAGCGCGCGCGGCAAACACCTCAGCGTTCAGGCCGCGGAGATAATTCTCCTGGGCCATGGCCTTGAACAGTTTCCGCCCCTCCCCCTCAATGCAGGCAGGGAAAGCGAACACGGTACCACCTTTGGTGATGGACACTGTCCTGATCTGGCCCGCCCAGGAATAGACATTCTTGAACAAAGCTTTGTGAATGGCGCGGAAAAACGCTATGTCAACAACCTTGGGCGGCGGGGTGTTTTTCAAAGCAATTGTGGCGATGAAGGCCAGGTTGAACTCCGCCGCGCTCAAAAGTTCAGCCTGCTGAAGGCCCAGGCGGTTTTTCAAAACGCCTGTGCGGAGGTCGCTGTAAAGGTCTTGGGCGCATTCGCCAGCGCGGGGCCGGGCGGTGCCAGGCGCGGTGGCTGCGTGGGCTTCCAGAACATGGCGGTGCAGTGTTGCCCAGGCCATCTGCCCCTCAGCGTGGCGGCGGGCCATCGCCTCCACCTCTGGCGCAACCTGGCCGCCCTCTATGGCCATGGAGGCCAAGGCGCTGTCGATGGCCGCATGGCAGCGCATTGTATCCATCGCAGGCGGGTTGGGTGCTGCACGCCTCATGGCAGGTCCTTTCAGGGCAAGGTGGTTTCTAGCCTTGTCGTTTTAAGGCTCAGCGCCTTTGAGCGTGCCGCTGGTACTCCTAGAGGCTCTTCAGGGTGATAAGCGATGCCACAAAAGTGCTTGGCAAGGAGGGTGTGGGAAGAATTGTACCGTGGGCGTTGATGAGGTTAATTTCAGATTTCTTGGATAAAATGAAATTAAGCTATTTCATCCCAAAGATGATTTGATATTCTTAATATCACGCTTAATATCCACTATTTTATTGCCAATCTCATTCATAATTTCAGATACTTTGAAGTAATTTTCATTACAAATATGAATGTTTGTTCCGTCATAATTATTGGATTCTGGTAAATTTCAGACCTTGAATGTTTTATGTAATCTATGATTTTATTCAGACCTAAATTGATATCGAAGCTATTTTCGAGTTATATAGCACTATTTTCTAGCTCCAAGAAGTCAGGTTCACTGATGTAGAAATTACCATCGATTTCTTTTACTGATTCCAAAGATTTGATTATTTCAGTGCATTCCTCAATTTTAATGTCTTTATCCTCTTTTTTTCTATTTTTTTCTGACCATGCTTGAGCGGCCATGGCCACCAGAACGGTGGCGAAGGCCCCCGCCCAGCTGGCGCTTTGGCTGCTGATGTCTTGCTGGGGCTGAGGCCAGGGCAGGGTGAAGCCGAAGTTCTCAGCCGTGCTGAGGACGGTCATGATGCCTGTGAGCGTGGCAGCCACAAAGAGCACGATATCCAGCCCGGTGAATCGCCTCAAATAACGCTTCAGCCTATCCCCATGGTGATAGAGGCTGACCAGCCCCCCGCCAATCAACAGGCCTGTATAGAACCCTAAAGCCATCACGGCGCCTCAACCCCAGCCAAGCCTCCCTTGAGGCGGGGCGTGGAGGCCACTTGCCCTTGGCTGTGCTGGCGTTGCGCCAAACGGAAAGGGATAGGCACCTAACGCAGCCCCCGATTCAGGCCGTCCATGACTACAGCACCACCACAGCGCCGTTCTTCACCGGGGCTGTGGTGCTGGGGCGTTGCCCTGGCCAGGGGCCGCGCCTGGCTGGGTGAGGCGATGGAGGATGTGCAGCCAGGAGCGGATGCCGTTGCGGTAGGAATCAAGGCCGTAGCGCTCATTAGGGGAGTGGATGCGGTCATCATCCTGGGCGAAGCCCACCAGGAAGGCGTCCAGCCCCAGGATGGTCTTCATCTGCTCCGCCAAGGGGATGGAGGCGCCGCAGCCAATGCAGGCGCCCTTGGTGCCCCAGGCAGCGCTGAGGCCCTCCAAAATGGGGGCAAGCCACTTATTGTCCCTATCCAGCGCAAAGCCAGGGGAGGCCCCGTAAGGCTTGAAGCTGATGCGCACGTCAGGCGGCATGTGGCTGGCCATGTGGGCGCGGAAAGTGGCGCGCACTTTCTCAGGGTCCTGGCCCGCCACCAGGCGGAAGGAGACCTTGGCCGTGGCGCTGGCTGGCAGGACAGTTTTGAACCCCTCCCCCTCATAGCCAGAGGAGAGGCCGTTGATATCGCAGCTGGGGCGCGCCCAAGTTTGCTCCAGCGCGCTGAAGCCGCGCTCGCCAGCTGGCTGGGCCAGGCCAACAGCGCGCAGGGGCAGGTTCTCGTCAGGGAACAGGCCGCGCCAGCTGGCCAGCTGCTGCTCTGTAGGCTTGCTGACGCCTTCATAGAAGCCAGGCAGTGTGACGGCGCCGTTAGCATCGTGGAGGGTGGCCAGGGCGCGCGCCATCAGGGTGGCGGGGTTGGCAGCCGCCCCCCCGTACATGCCTGAGTGCAGGTCGCGGTCAGCGCCGTGGATGGTCACCTCATCCGCCACCAGGCCGCGGAGGCTGGTGGTGACGGCGGGCGTTGTGCGGTTGGGCATGCCCGTGTCGCACACCAGCACCAGGTCAGCGTCCAGCTGCGCTTTGTGGGCTTCCAGGAAGAAGGGCAGGTTCTCGCCGCCCGTCTCCTCCTCCCCCTCAATCAGGATGCGCAGGTTGCAGGGCAGGCTGCCTGATTGGGCCTGCCAAATACGCAGGGCCTCCAGGAAGGTCAGCAGCTGGCCCTTGTCATCGCTGGCGCCGCGCGCCGCCATGACCTCGCGCCCGTCACTTTCCTGCAGGATGGTGGGTTCAAAGGGTGGGTGCTGCCACAAGGCCAGCGGGTCCACAGGCTGAACATCGTAATGGCCGTAGAACAGCAGCGTTGGCTTGCCAGCGCTTGTTCCCGTGCCAGCCGTTGCCGTGCCAACATCTCCGGCGCCCGGCTGGCCAGCCTCATCATGGTGGCCCATCACCACGGGGTGACCTGGTGGCGCCCAGTTCACTTCATGGAGCGCCGCCTCCAACCCCAATTCGCGCAGCTGCCCCGCCACCCACTGCGCAGCTGTGCGGCAGTCGCTGGCATGGGCCGGATCGGTGGAGATGGAGGGGATGCGCAGGAAGTCGGCGAAGCGCGCCACGGCCTGCGGGAACGTGGCGTCCGCTAAGGCCAGCATGGCGGCCAGATCAGGGCTTGGCTTGCTGGGTGGCGCCGTGTTGGCGGTGGTGCTTGCCTTGGTGTCGCTGGTGTCGCTCATGGTGGTGCCTTCACTGCTTAATCCTGAGAATGCGCTTGGCGGTTGTTCCCCAGCCCCCCTCCGCGGCATGATGGCCCGCAGAATGCCGAAATGCCGGTGTGGGGTGGCCTGGGGAATGCCCAGACCGTGCCCCCACCAAGCCCCTCAGCCCAGGACTTGCGGGTTGCGGGTGGTGAGGATGCGCTCTACCTCCCCCCACAGGGGGCAGGCATAGACTTGCTCCTGCAGGGCCTTGGTGGCGTGGGCCTTGGCAGCTGGCGCCATCTGGCCCCAATCAACAGGGCCACGCCAGAAGCGGTAGAAGCCAAGCCCCGGCACCTGCCCCTCCGGCAGGGGGCTGCTTTCAACCACCATTACCTCCAACGGGGGCAGGATGATGGTGCCGCTTGGCGTGCGCGGCCCCTCCAGCGCCACGCCAAGGGCGTTCAGCGGCAGCCCCAGGAAGCGCGGCGCCGCCGGGTCGTTGAGGGGCGTGTCCCCACCAGGCTGCAGGGCGGCCGTTGCAGAAACGCTGGGCGACCAGCCCAGTTCACGTGCCAGCGCGCTGTAGGTGACGGGCTGGCGCGCCTTCACCTGCCGCACCAACAGGCCCAGAATGTGGCGTGCCAGCACAAGCTCCTCACGGGCGAAGCCCCTGTTGGTGCCGGGGCCTTCAGGCGGCCATTGCAGGCTGCTGATGTCGCCTTTGAGGGCATAGGCGTAAACGCCTTCGCCCACGCTTGCAGCACCTGGTAAGGACGGCTCTGTTGGGGTGGGCGCTTCCTGGCTCATGACCGATGAAATCCTCGCGTTGGGCGGCAGCCTGGATCGGCGCCGTTTCTGGGGGCGGATTATGAACCGGCCCACCACCTTCCTTCAACCCACCCTGCAACCCAGGGGTGAACAGGGGCGCGCCAGGCGCCCTGCAAGCAATGGTGCAACCACCACAACCAATTCCCCCGCACCATCCCCCGTGCCGCAGGGTTGCGGGCGCTCCCCTTGGGGCCAGCACCCTTTGGCCCTAACTTGGGCCGCACCTGCCCCTCTTTGCCCGCCCTTGTTGGCTTGCCCTTGCTTGAATAACCCTTTGCTTAACTGGAAGTGACGTTATGGCCACCCCAACACCACCCACACCAGCGCCCAGCCTCAGGCCTGCCGACCATGTCCAGGCGCAAGGCGGGCGTGGCCGCAGGCTGTGGATGCTGGGCGTGCTGAGCTTGCTGATGGGTTTCGCCGCCATCTCCACTGACGTTTACCTGCCAGCCATGCCAGCCATGGCCAAGGCGCTTCATGTCGGGGCGGACATGATGGCCTGGACGGTCTCCACCTTCCTCATCGGGTTTAGCTTGGGGCAGTTATTCTGGGGACCGTTGAGCGACCGCCTGGGCAGGCGCCTGCCCGTGGCGCTGGGGCTTATGGTGTTCATGGTTGGGTCCGCTGGGTGCGCGCTGGCAGGCTCCGCCATCATGCTGATTGCAGCACGCATGGTGCAGGCGCTGGGAGCGGCAGCTGGGGTTGTGCTCTCCCGCGCGATGGTGCGCGACCTTTACGCTGGCCACAGGGGGGCTGCGATGCTCTCCACCCTCATCACCGTTATGGCGGCTGCCCCCTTGCTGGGGCCTTTGGTGGGGGCGCAAGTTCTGGCGCACTGGGGATGGCGGGCGATTTTCTGGGCGTTGGTGGGCATTGGCGCAGCCACCTTGGCCGCTCTGGTCACCTTGCCTGAAACCCACGCCACCCAGCACAGGGAAACCGCCCCCCTTACCACCCTGATGGCGCGTTACGGCCAGCTGGCCACCAACCCAGCCTTAATGGCGTGGGTGGTGTCCTGCGCTTTTTACTATGCTGGGCTGTTCGCTTATGTAGCGGGGTCGCCATTCGCTTACATCAGCTTCTACCATGTCGCGCCAGAGAATTACGGCTGGCTGTTCGGCGCTGGCGTTGTCGCTATGATGGTGGCTAACACGCTCAACACCAGGTTGCTGCCGCGCTGGGGCCATGGCGCTGTGTTGAAGGTGGGGGCGGGGCTTGCTGCCCTCTCTGGCCTGGCCTTGGTGGTGCAGACGGCAACGGGCTTGGGTGGTCTGGCGGGGCTGGTGGCTGGCAACTTGGCTTACCAGTTCTGCTCTGGCTTGGTGATCGCTAATGCCATCGCTGGCGCGCTAGAAGGGCACCCGCGCGCAGCTGGCGCGGTCTCTGCCCTTTCAGGGGCATTTCAATATGGCAGCGGTATGGTGGGCACGGCCCTTCTGGGGTGGTTTGCCAACGGAACGCCCCAGCCCATGGCGTGGTTGATGGGCCTTGGCGGCGTTGGCTGCTTGGCCTGCGCACTTTTGGTAAAGGCCCAGCGCCACCCTGGCAGCGGGCACGGCAGTGGCACGCTTGAACAGGCAGCGGCCCTGGCCACAGTGGAAGCTGAGGCTGGCCTGCCAGAGATGTGAATGGGGCGCTGGTCGCAGGCTGAAGTCTGGAAGCGGGCGGCGGTTAGACAGTGGCTGCCAGCCAGGTGATAATGGCGATGCCCATGCTGACAAAACCGCCCCGTCCCCCAGCGGAGAAACGACCTCCGCTGTGGGGGCATTCGCCACCGCCAGCCACTGCCTGCTTCCGTTCAGCGTCAGGCGCGTGTCGCTTCAGAAATGTCGGCGTCTTTGACTGGACATTCTAATTTTCCATGTCCCCCTGCAGGGTGGTTAGGTCTTGCCAACGGCAATGAAATTGAATGTTCCCTGTGCGGCGTCGTGCACAGGGAACTGGCCGCTGTTGATGTTGATGACGCGGATCTGGAAGCCTTCGTTCGTCACAGATCCGGCCGTGAAGTTGGCGTAAAGCGACTGCGGGTTGCTGTCCTGGCCGGTAATCTGGATGTTGATCTGACTGGGGTCGCTGTTCTTGAAGGGCGTTGGGAACTTAATTTCAAACTTGTCAGAAACGCCGGATGCCTGCCATTCCTGCCATGTGTTGTTGCCTGTCTGACTGATGAGTTTGGGCAGGTTGTTGATCTGCGTCTGCAGGTTGGCATCTGCCTGTTGGCGCTCCTGCGTTTCTTCATAAAGGCGGTCGATGGAGGTCAGGTCGATGAAGCGCAGTGTGCCGCCGACATCATTGTAGGTGAGGCACGGGTTGCCTGTGCTGGTCTGAAAAAAGAGGGAGATAACGGCCTGGTCCAGCGTTCCCTTGTGGGCCACCCCTGAAACCATTTGCCCTACGTCCGCCTTGGTGCTGAGGGGGACGTAGTCGCCACTGGTGGTGATAAAGGCTGGCGCGTTGGCATCGCCACCCTGGGTGACGGCGGCCTTCACCTGGCCGTCCTGGTCGGCGCCGCGGCCGCCCACAAGCGGTGTTGGGCCCTGCCCATCGGCCATGAACCAGGCTTGCTGGGTGGTATCGTTGACCGCCAGCAAGGTGATGGGCTTGTTGTACTGGTCCTTGACTGGTTGGTTGGGAACGTAAGCGCCCTTGGGTTGGTAGCCTGCCAGGTCGGCGGCCAGCGCCAGGTCGCGCCAGCCACTGGCGTCACCATACATGGGGCGTTTGGTGCCGCCGTTGGTGTGCAGACCTAGCCCCTGCCCATCCCCATTAGCGGGCACAAGGCCAGCTGTGCCTGAGACGAACGTGGCCTCAGCGCCCTCAGCGCGCCTGGCCTCAGCTTGGACGTGCTCATCAACGTAAGTGCGCGTGGCGACAGCGGTGTTGGGGTCGACCACCAGGTTGATGACGCTGGCATTGGCCGTTTTGAACGTCAGCGTCAAAGCCAGCTGCCCTACGGCGCCATCGCTTGTGGCAGGTTTATAGACTTCAGGCAGGTTGGCGATGGCGAAAAGCGTGCCGTCATCAGTGAACAGCCCAGCTTCGCGGATGGTGTAGCCACCGCTGCCAGCGCCAAAGATCCCCTCCGCCTTCCATTCAGTTGGATCGTCAGCTGACACAGCCAAGGCGTTAAGGGGGACGCGCGCCGTCTCATGTTTAAGCGCCGTCTGGTCCTCGGTTGGGGTGTAATCGGCGCCTGCACCGTCACCCACCGCTAGTTGGGTAAGGGTTATCTTGCCACCCTTAGCGTCCGCCGCCGCCTCCAGGGCTAGGCCTGCCTTGGTCTTGATGGTGATGAAGTTCGTCATGGTGCTGGTATGTCCAAAATGAGGCCGTAATGCGCACAGGCCGCACGGCATGTGGTGGCTGTAGGCTGGGCGGTGATGTCAGCGCTGGTCAGCCAGGAGCGGGCATTCTTGGTGGTGGCGACAATGGCCATGATGGTGGCCCAGGTGGCAGGGGTGACGGTGGCGCCATCCATGCTGAGCTGCAGACGGAAGGTGTAGGGGGCCTTCCTGGGGCTCTCCTCAAACCACTCCACCACCTGCACGCCGATGTTGAGGGCGTAGAGGGCAGCGCGCAGCGCCCCGATGGTGCCCTTGTGGCGGTGGATTTCGCAGGATGCCGCAATGCTCTGGCGCTTTTGCTGGTCTGTCCAGCCACTGGACCAGTTCTCCACACGCCACGCCCAGGCCAGCCAGGGCAGCCAGCAGGTGGGGATGGTGGCTGGGTTGGCTGTTGTGCGTACCAGGTGGGGAATGGTGGCTAGGCGCGCTGCTGCCGCCACGTCCAGTGCCGCCTCCAGGGGTGTTTGGTTGGGCGGCAGGATGCACTCCGGCAAAGATGGGGGTTGCTCAGTCACCGCCAGCCTCCGCCACAGTAATGGTGGTGGCCGTGCAGTACCCTACCTGCCCAGCCCCCATGGTGAGATCACCCCCCCAGCCTTGAAGGGTGACGTTGCGCACCCCCCCTTGCTGGAGGGCGGCGTAAATGCCTGAAGTTGCCACCATGTAGCCAATGCGCCTGATGGAGGCGCAGTAAGCCGCCAAAGCGTCCTGGGCGCTTTTCAACACCACTTGGGCGTCAGGCCCAGGGTAGAGGTCCAGCTGAGCGGTGATTTGGTAAGGCACCACCTGGGCGGGAAGGACCTGCACCAGGTCCGTCAGCGGGCGCACGCGCTCTGCTGTCACAGCTTGGGTGACGGTGTCCAGCAACGCCTGGGGCGCTGCGCCATCACCATCAGCGGCCAGGACGTAAAGCGTCACCTCCCCTGGCGCTGGGGAGGTCACCTGCACGTCCGCCACCTGCGCTGAAGCGCTCTTGGCATGGAACACGTAGCTGCCAACGCTGCCTGCGGTTGCGTAACCCTCCCACGAAAGCTGAATGCGGGCGCGGAAGGCATCGTCACCCTCCATCACCGCTGGGGTGGGGGGCGTTGTGGTGGGGTTGGCTGGTTCCAGCACCAGGCGCTTGACGTTGAGGTTGGCGCCCAGCTGGTCCAGGTCAGCCCCTGTAGCATAGGCCAGCATCACGGCCTTTATGGCCTCGTTGCGGCGCTGCTTCTCCACCGCCAGGCGCCAGGCGAAGGCCTCGCACAGCTTCACGGCTGGGTCTGATTCAAGCCAGTTCGTAAAGGCAGGATCGATGGCGCCCAATTGCTGGAGGAGCGCGCTGAGCTCCTCCTCTGCTGAGACCTCCGTGATGGCCTGCGGTGCAGGCAGGTTTGACAGGTCGATGGGGCTGTAGAGGGTTTCAACCTCCCCGCCGCCACCGGTGGTGGCGCCTGTAAAGGCGCTTGGGACCGCTTGCGTCACGTCTGTGCCTTATTGTTGATGGTTAAGTCGTCAATCCGGAGGGGGGTCTGGGTGGGCACATAAGTGCCTGAAAGCGCTAGCTGCAGCGCTCCCGGGATTGCGGCTACCTGAACATGGCTGACAGCCAGGCGCGGTTCCCAACGTTCCAGGGCTTCCACCACGGCAGCGTAGACCGCCATGGCGCCAGCGTTGTTCTGGGGGCTGTCCACCAATTCAAACAGGCGCGACCCATAGTTGCGGCGCATCACCCGCGTGCCCAAAGGCGTGGTGAGGATGTCTGTGATGGCGGCGCGCAGATCCGCCATCCCCTCCAAAGCTTTGCCTGTGTTTCTGTCCATTCCGCTCATGGGGGGATGGTAGGGGCCTCTCCCGCCGCCCATCCATTGGACTAGCGCTCATGAGATTAGCGCCCAATGGACCAAGCGCCGGGTCCATTTAAGGGCGGCTGAAGCACCTTCCCCTGCCACAGTGTTGCCTTCCGGGCGTGGCAGGTGGGCGTGGCGCGCCCCCAGATGGGCGCCCCCTGGCTGCTGGCAGGGGGTGGCTGGAATGCCCTCCGCTCATGGCAGTGCCCGGCCCCCTGGCACCAGGAGCGGTCATGCGCTTATTTTGCGCCCTTCGCTTATACGTTTGCCTTAGTTGCTTTTCATTCGCTTACTCTTAAGGAGCCAACCATCCATGATTTCCCCCTTGCCGCCTGCTTTCCGCCGCTCTTTGGGCTTTGGCAAAGCCTTGCTGATGGCGGGCACGGTGCTGGGCGCGACCTGTGGCCTGCAGCTGGGCACAGTATCTGCCCACGCTGAAGCCACCCAGACCCAGGCCCCAGCCCCCACCCAGGCAGAGGCGGAAGCCAAGGCTCTGGCGCAGGCCCACGCCCCAACCAAGGGGCAGGCCCTGGTGCAAGCCCAACCCCAACCTTTGAAAGGGCAGGCCAAAGTTCAGCTTCAGGCCAGCCCAGCTAAGGCTGGCGCGCTCAAAGCGCTCGACAAGGGGACACTTGCTAAAAAAGCCCCAGCGCAAAGCTCATCCCCCCAACCACCAGCTGCTGGCAGCGTTGCCGCTATCAAGCAAGCTGCCGAGGGGGGGGACGCCACAGCCCAGACCAAGCTTGCCCTGCTTTACGCTATGGGGCCGCAGAACGGCGTTAAGGATGTGCCGCAGGACTACAGCCAGGCCGCCAAGTGGTTCCGCAAAGCGGCGGAGCAAGGCAACGCCGCAGCCCAGTACAACCTGGGCGTTTTGTGCGTGGAGGGGCGCGGCACGCCGCGCGACATGGCCCAGGCGGTGGACTGGTACCGCAAGGCCGCAGCCCAGGGCAACGCTGGCGCAGAGGACAACCTCGGCATCCTCTACGCGTTGGGGCACGGCGTGCCCAAGGACCCAGCCCAGGCTGCTTCCTGGTTTGAAAAGGCCGCCCAGCAAGGCAAGCCCGATGCCCAGTTCAATTTGGGCCAGGCCTACGACCATGGCCAAGGCGTACCCAAGAACAAGGCGCTGGCAGCCAAGTGGTATGGCAAAGCTGCAGCCCAGGGCAACGCTGGGGCGGAGGACAATCTCGGCATCCTCTACGCGCTGGGCCACGGCGTGAAGCATGACGATGCTAAGGCTGCCGCCCTATGGCGCAAATCAGCGCAGGCTGGCAACAGGGACGCGCAGTACAACCTTGGCCAGCTTTATGAACAGGGCCACGGCGTGCCCCAGGATTACGCCCAGGCGGTGGCGTGGTTTGAAAAGGCCGCCACCAAGGAAGGGGACGGCAAGGGCGACCCCAGAGCGCAGGCCAAGCTTGGCGCACTTTACGTTTTGGGCAATGGCGTCAAGCAGGATGACGGCAAGGCCGTTCATTGGTTCCGCCTGGCCGCTGACCAGGGCTTTGCTGACGCTGAAGCCATGATGGGCACCCTTTATGAGCACGGCCAGGGCGTTTCCAAAGACAGTGACGACGCCAAGGAATGGTACGGCAAGGCCTGCAAGCAAGGGCTGGCTGGCGCCTGCGCCGCCCGCGCCCGGCTGGAGGCCCCAGAGGCCCCAGAGGCCCCCAAGCAGCCAGCTGCAGCCGCCGCGCCAGCTAAAGCCACGCCTTGAAGGCCCCGGCCGCCCAACACTTACTAGGAGCGCGCTGAATATCGCTTCCGGGAAAAGCGTTTCAGCTTGGCTGTTCGCTGTCTTGGAACCGGTGGCGGGAAGCTCCTCGCCGCTTGGCGTGCCGCCTGCGCGGGGCCGCTTCCCGCCTTTATAGAGCTGCGCCCTTTAACCGGTTCCGCTGTCTTGGAACCGGTTAGCCAGGCCTTTTCTACGTTTGGGCTTACGCCCCTCTTGAACCCTAAAAGCCGGACAACTTATTGTGTTTGCCCTTCGGGCTACACTCCAACGTGTCCGGCTTTAACAGGCTTCGCCTTATACGGGTTCGCTGCACGGGTTCCTCACCGGCCTTAACGGGCTAACGCCCTATAGGGATTCCGCTCTCTTGGCGCCTAAAAGCCCGAAGCGGCGGCCTATAGGGCAGCGCGGGATCTTAAACAGACCCTAGTTAAAGCAAGGGTGAACCTGCGCTAGCCGTAGGCAAGCAGAAATGAATCCCTTGCTTTGGTCGCCAAGACAAGTTCAGTTCGCTTGAGCTTACGCTCGGCGCTACCTTCATTCCGGACTTTAACGCCCTTCGGGCTATACGGCGCCGCTCTCTTGGTACCCCTGAGCCGGTGCTTTCTGCTGCCTTGCCCTGCGGGCAGCGGCAGGAGCGCACCGGCATCTACGGCTGGTTAGCCTAAGGGGGTTCCGCTGTCTTGAACCCCTTAAGCCGGCGTTACACGCTGTTTGGCTTAACAGCCTGCACAGGTTTCACACCGGCATCTACGGCTGGTTAGCCTAAGGGGGTTCCGCTGTCTTGAACCCCTTAAGCCGGCGTTACACGCTGTTTGGCTTAACAGCCTGCACAGGTTTCACACCGGCATCTACGGCTGGTTAGCCTAAGGGGGTTCGCTAAGGCCCCTTCGCTTCACGGCTAGTTAGCCTAGATGGCCCCTTACGCGAAGTCGAAGGAGACGCGGGGCTGAAGGCGAACTGCGCACACCACCACGGCGGCTATCCTGATGTCAGGCGCTGCGGCCTGGTCGTTAAAATCAGCGCTGATGGGCGGAATGATGAAGGGATTCTGGAACTCTGGGTCATCGCTGCGCGGCCACAGCAAAATGGTGCCATCAGGGCGGCGCTGATAGGCCTTCACGGTGGCTTCGAACGCGTTGGAGGTTTCAGAGCGGCGCAGCACCACAACGCATTCGCCCGTTTGGGGCTCGCGGCCCAGCTCATCGAAATCAATCACGCTGATGATGGAGCCTTCGGGGAAGAGGCGGTTCATGCTAGCGCCGCGCACCAAAAGGCCATAGCGGTGGCAATTGGCTGGGTAGCCGTCTTCAGCTGGGGAGGTGATGCTGAACCAGTCCAGGGGGCTCCATTCAAGGGCATCGGTGAAGA
Source organism: Formicincola oecophyllae (assembly GCF_006542395.2). NCBI lineage: Bacteria > Pseudomonadati > Pseudomonadota > Alphaproteobacteria > Acetobacterales > Acetobacteraceae > Formicincola > Formicincola oecophyllae. The sequence continues at coordinate 1,765,690 of NZ_CP038231.1, forward strand.
GGCCTGCCTGGACGCTGCCGCGCACCTCTATTTGGCGTGTGGGCATACTGCCGCGCGTTGGCGGCAGGGGGGCTGGGTTCTGTTCGCCATAATAGAGTTCCTGCACAGAGCATTTCAGCACCTTGGCCAAGCGTTCCACATTGCTGCGCCTTGGCTCGGAGGTGCTTTTGCCAGAAAGCAGGCCAGATACGAACGTGCGGCTGACGCCAGCCGTGCGCGCCACAGTGGCTTGGTTCAGGTTCAAGGCCTTCATGCGCTTGGCGACACGCTCCGCCAGGGGGGAGGGGCGATGGGGCTTGGGGGGGGAGGATGGAGTGCTCATGGTCAGTTTCAACTTACATCATAGTAAGCTGCAACTGACAAGTGTAAGTTTAAACTGACATATGGGGGGTTAATTTAAAGTAAATATTACAAATGGGCTTGAAGGTGTCATATTTATCTGACAGCTTAAGCCCATGACCTATGAATCACTCCTCCACGAGATCACCGAGTTTTGCGCCCGCTGGGCCATGGCTGAAACCACTTTTGGCCGTGCAGCGCGCACAGACCCTTACATCATCAAACGCTTGCGCCAGGGGCGTGATGTGCGCTTCAGCACGTTGTTGAAGTTGCAGCGCTTCATGCTGGACTACCCCGCCACAACCATGGCTGACACTTGTGCTGAAGCGGGCAGGCGCACGCACCCTGCCACCACCGCGCTCCAGCCCATGGCCAGCAGGCCTCAAGCAGGCCAAGCTAGGGCGGTGGGCATTCCCACAGCGCACCATCCGCTGCCCCCACTGGGCATGGGTAGCAGTGCAGCCACCCTGGCTGCCGCCCTAGCAGCCCAAAAAGCCAGCCAGCGCTCAGCCCACCAAGCGGGGAGGCGGCCATGAGCGCGCCAACATCTATATGGATGCCGCTTTACATCGCCGATTACCTAGCCGACACAAGCCGCCTGACCACCCTTCAGCATGGCGCTTACCTGCTTTTGCTGATGGACATGTGGCGCAATGGCCCCTTAGCCCCCATCGACAGTGAGTTGGCCATGGTGTGCCGCTGCGATGAGGTGACCTTCACCCAAAAGGTTTGGCCCACCATCAAGCGCTTTTTCACCACTGATAGCGCAGGCGACCTGGTGCAGAAGCGCCTGATGACTGAACGCGCTAAGGCAGCCGACATCAGCCAGAAGCGCCGCGCCGCTGTGGCCAGGCGCCGCGACAGGCAGGGCGCAGACAGCCCCGCCATGGCAGAGGAGGGGAAGTGTTCAGAAAAAATGACAAACACCCCCGCAACAAACGTCCTTACAACTGTACCATCACCTGTGATTTCACCTTTGGGTGCATCTTTAACAGCACAGGGGGGTTCAAGTCTGGCTTCAGATGAAGACACAGGCGCGCGCCTTCACAACCACAATCAAAACCACAGTCACAATCACACCAACAAGCCCCGCAAGGAAGCTGGCGCTGCCCTGGAGGGGAGCCCTTCCCTGGCTGATGGTGAGGGGGAGGGAGGAAGCCGCAAAGCCCTGTTCACCACAGGGCTGGCCAGTGCACGTGCCCTCACCGGGCTGGCTGAAAGCGGTGCACGGGCTTTGCTTGGCAAGCTTTTGAAGCAATCTGGTAATGACCCAGGCGTTGTGCTGCGTGCCCTGGCTGCTGCGCAGGCCAGGCAGCCATCTGACCCAGCGCCGTGGTTGGTCAAGGCGGTGCAGGCAGAAGTAAGCGCTGCAAACTGGCCTAGCACGACAGCTGTTGGGAAGGCGCAGGGCCCAGCCCCTTTGCCACGGCAAGGGCTGGATGAAGCTTTGGCAGCGTTACGGCAGCGGGGGCTAGCATGAACAGACCCCCAATCCACAGCGTTTCCTCCCCCAGCGTTCCTGACGCCCCCAGTGCGCAAGCCAGGTTAGGCCGGCGCTGCCACCACCCTGAACAGGAACGCCACGTCACAGCATGGCTTGCCCTGCTGGCGCAGCGCCTGCGCCACCAAGGCCACAGCACCCCGCATGAAAAACGCGCTTTGCTGGCTGATTACGCGCAGTTCCTGCTTGAGGATGGCATCGCTGTGGGGACTTTCTGCACAGCCAGCCTCCACGCGTTGCTGCGTGAGCGCGAGTGGTTTCCCACCTATGCCACTTTGCTGCGTGAATTGCGCGCTTTCCAGCAAAGCCAGGGCGCTGCTGTACCAGGCAAGCCCAGCCAAGCCCCCACAGCGCCAGAGCACGATTTGCAGCGCGCCTTAAAACTGTGGGCTGCACTTTTCCAGAAGGAAGGCAACCTCAGTGCCGTTCACCGCGCCTGGCCTACTGTGGCTAGGCAGGCTGGGCTGCCCGCCTGCACGCCCAACAGGGAAAACTACGCCAAGCTGCCCAAGCCCCAACAGCCCAATGCGCCCCCAATCAGCACGTCCCCACACAGCGCCCAGCCAACCACCAACCGACCCACCTTCACTAAAGGGAACCACTAAGGGGAACGCCTCATGAACCAGCCCATGACCAACCACACCAGCCAGCCTGTCATCATACCGCCACGCCAACCAGCCCCCCGAGCAACCAAGCGCACAGCGCAAGGGGGCACATTTGGGTTTGTTGTGCTCAGCGCCAAAGGCCAGCGCCACGAAGGCACCACCCAAGGGGAGCTGGCGCAGGCCCTAGGGCTGGGACTGCCAGAGTTGCCGCGCCTGGTGCGGGGCATGGTGGCTGAAAGCGCTACAGCCCACCTTTACTGGCTGGACATGCCACGCCTGGCCAAAATGACTGGCCATGCGCTGAGGGGGCCTTGGCAAACTCCCCACCAACGCTGGGAACTACGCAAACCCCCCACCCAAACTTGATGCCCCAGCAGCGCCCTGCCCTGACGGCACTTTGACGATTCAAAATGACGATTCAAACGGATATCCACCATGACCATCCAAAACCTGCACAGCTTCCCCAATAACCAAGCCATCCAAGGCATGACTTGCCCAGCGCCGCACTTCAGCCCCTTTGGCCCAGGCCAGAACAGCCAGTACCCCCTCCAGGCCCCTTCCCCCGCTATGGTTACCACCAGGGCCAAGGTCAAAGGGAACATGATTGGGCGCAACCTGCTTGAGGTGGCCGATGTCATTGGATGGGACAAGGCGGTGACCCTAGCGCGCGGGATGCCTGTGTTCCACCGGCGCGGCAAGGAGGAGCGCATCCTCTACGTGCCGCGCAAAGCCAACCAAGCGCACTTCATTGCTAAGTTGATTGGCATGGAAGCCATGGAGAAGCTCTGCGCCGCCATGGCCTGCTGCGTGCTCAACATCGCCAGGCCAGAGCTGGTTGAGCAGCGCCTGGCCGTGGAAGGCCTGCTGGAGCACACGGCGCTGAGCTTCAAGGAAATCGCCAGGCAGACGGGGTTCACGGAAAAATCAGTCCGCCGCCGCGCTGACATGGTTTGAAGGGGCATGGTCTGAGAGGGCCGCCAAGCTTACATTTCAAGCTTACATTGAAAGAACGTGGAGGGTGTGAGGGGCCTGTCACCAACCCTTGCCTGGTCTTGGGCGCTGCGCATGGCCTGCACGCTGCGCAAGGCCTGTTCAGCGTTGGCTTCATGGGGCAAAATCAGCCACTACTTTGCTTCCGCTACCCCTCAACAGCCCACCTTTGAACGATCTACCAGGAACAGCCATGCAGCCTGCGCCCACAGCCCAGCCAGAACCCCAGCAAAGCACAACACCAACCAGCAAGCCGGCTAAGCTTACAGCGCCGCAAGTGCTGGAGGCCATGCTGAATGACCCCTCCCGTCCTGCTATTAACATCATGGATCTGGGCGCTGTTGCCAATCTGGACACCCCCCTCAACCAGCGCCGCTTCGCTTATGCCAGGGACGTTCTGGCTGCTGTGCAGGTCAAGGACAGTGGTGAGGTAGGCCAGCTTCTGAGCAGGCTTTCCAATGTTGTCAACAAAGTGGATCCAGAGCCAGCCAGCAACGGCAAGTTTGGCCTTGGGGTGGTGGTGCGCCTGTTCAAGCGTGAGGGTAACCGCTTCAAGGCCATTGTGCGGCAGTTCAAATCCGTGGAAGGGCAGATTAACGTCATCGAGCAAGCCTTGATGCAAAGCGTCCACACTGCGCAGACGGATGCACGCACCATCGAAACCCGCATGACAGGCGTTGAGGAAGCCCAGAAAGCCACAGGCGACCTCCTACACCAGGCCCAAGGGGCGCTGGTTTGGTGGGAAGGGCACAGGCCAGCTTTGGTGGCAGCTACCACAACAGCTGAGGGCGACAGCGGCGCCATGGCTGCCGCCACACTGGCGCTGCAGCAATTTGATTCAGGGCTGCAAGCCCTCAAAAACAAGGTGGCCGACCTGGCCACCATGCAGACCGCTTACGCCCAGGATTTGACCACGCTTGAAATCGCGCGCGAAAACGCCATCCAGGTGGGGCGGGTCATCCACACAGCCCTGTTCTCCCAATTGACGGAGTTCCGCAATTTGTTTGTGGACACGCTGGTGTTTGAACACCAGGCGGACGTGGCCCGCCAAACAGAGGCCGTTGGCAGCAGCGCTGACGCCCTGCGCCGCAAGCGTGGCCTGACGATGCAGAAGGCCACTGTGGCTTTGGCTGAGCAAACCTCCAGGCGCGTTATCAACATGGACACCATCCGCGAAGGGCAGAAACGCCTGCGCGAAACCATCGCCCAGGTCAGAGCCATTCAGGAGAAAGCCGACAGGGCGCGCGCCCAGGACATGCAAACCTTGCAAGCCATGCAAAAAGACATCGCTGCTGAGCTTGCTGGCAAGCCAGGCGCCCTTAACGCCTTGCCTGCAACCACCGCTACAGGCGTAGGCAGCCTTCTTGAGGGGCTGGGCGATTCCAGCCAACCAAGCGCGCCTAACGCGCCATGAAGCCTGGCGAACCAACAGCCCAACCCCCAGGTGATGGCAGCCAAGAGGGCGTGGCGGCCATCCTGCAAGCAGCAGAGCGCGGCGGGGGGTCAGTTAGTTCCCTGGGTAGTGTGCTTTACGGGCGCTACAGCGCGCGCACGCGTTCGCTGGCTGCCAACGCACCACTGCCGCCGGAGCTTTCCTCCCTTCAAACACTGGCCCAGGAACTGGCAGGGCGTGTGGATGCCATTACCGCAGGCGCTGTGAAGGGTGGGGAGGACCCAGGCTTCACCCCGCGTGAGCTGGACGTGGCTGAACGGCAAATCAGCAAAGGTTTGGCGAAGCTTGGCCCCCATGAGGATTTCCTGCGCCAAGCCAGCGATGCCACCCAAAGCGATTGCCAAGCTTTGGCGCTGCTCCTCAAACATATGGAAGGGGCGCGCGATGTTCTGGTAGGGCGCCAGGTTGGAGGCGCTTTAAGCCCCAACGCTGATTTGGGGTTGCGTCTGCTTGGCCAGCGCTTGCAGGCGCTTGGCGTGCTGGCTTCTGACCTTAATTTGCAGCAGGCGCAAATCAACAACGCCATCGCCAATGACCACACATTGCGCACTTTGGCTGAAAGCACGGTTCATGGCCTCATCGCCCAGTTGCGGGCCTGGTTTACCCTTAATACCCCCCAACCTCAGGCCAGTTTGGGGGAGGATGGGTTCCTGCCAAGTGCGCTGGCCACAGCCAGGAACATGGCCCAAAGCCAGACTGAGGCCCCAGGCCAGGGCGATTTCATGGCCCAAATCATGCCTGAGCTTGACCGCAAGCTCAGCCAAGCCATGGCGCGGCGCGCCCTTGGCGATGACCTTTGCTTGCGTGTGGGGGTGGCGCTTGAAACCTCGCTGCCTATGCGCGCCCTTTACCAAAACGGTGTGATGACGGCACTTGCCCAGCGCCTTCATGCTGTGGCGGTGCGCTTTGACAATGACGGGGCGCTTGAATGCTGCGCCTTCTCCAGTAAGGGAAGCGGCAAATCTGGCCAAAGCCACCTTCTGCCTGCCATGACACCAAGCAATGCTGATGGCTTCGTGCGGCGTAACATCCATAAGAACTGGCTGAAACTGCTGGGGCGGGAGGCGGCCTTCGCCCCCCTTATCCAGCAATTTCTGGAACGCTGGTTTGGCGTGCCAGTGGAAGGGCACGGCCTGCGCTACCAGGCTGGCGAATTGTGGCGGAAACTAACGGGGCGCTGGCGCAAGCCCCTCTCCACCTTGGAAAAGCGCATCCCCGCCCTTTTGGTGGTGGTCACCCAAGGCCACAATGAGGACATCACAGAAACATTGGAGGCCCTCAACAAAGCGGCGCGCCAAAACATGTTCATCATGTTCCTGGTGGTGGGGCAGGGTGGCCTGCGCCCTGAACTAGCCGAGCTTCTACATGTTCTGCCAGCTGTGGACAGTTTCAGGCTGTCCAACCTAGCAGCCCTTGATGAGGAGAGGCTTTACCAAAACCTACTTTCACCCAAATTGGCGGCGTGGCTTAAAACGCGTTGACCACAGCCATGCTCACCAGGCCTCTGGTCTGGTTGTTTGGCCTGTGGGGTTGAGGTTGAGGTCCTCATTATTGGAAGTTATGTCAGCGCCAGCCAACACACTAACCACACGCTTAAGGGGGACTGTGTAAGCGTTGACTTTCAAGGGGGTGAGAAGGGCTTAGCTAGCAGCTTCAAGATTGCCTCGCTTCCCCACCTCTACAATTAACATTACGCCATGGTTCATATGGTTTAAGAACAATTCTGTTAAGTTGAACAAACAAACAACAATTGCAGGGTGTTTAACCAACTTGTTCTCAAAGGGGACTTTGGAAGTGCCCTTAACCAGAAGCTTTGAAACCAACCAGCCTAAGGGTACAGGCCTGAAGCACAGACCGCGCTCCAACCAGGCGCAGCGCCCCGCCTGGATTTCATGGCCGCCAGGCAACAATGCCTTGATGCGTCAGCGCCATTGACCCCCAGGGCCATGATTTGGTTTCGGCTTCTCGTTTTTTTCAAAGTTTTGTCTAAGCGTTTCAAGGGCCAATTCTGGGCGGGGAACGCTTTAGGGAAGCATGTGAACCCTTTGAAAGACCATCCTGAAAAAAGGCTGTTTAAAGCCATTAATTCGCCTGTTTGTCACTTCTGATAACATCTATTATCGGTAGTGTTAGATGTTTTGAATAACCTAAGGGAAGGCCACCGAGCGCGGCGCGCGCAGCAAATTCCCTGGCCAGGAAACCGCTTTGCCTGCACCATCAGGAACCTTTGGGAACACCCAACAGGAACAGGGAGGGGCCTAGCCCATGAACCAACCATGAAACTCATCGGCACGTTGGATTCGCCTTATGTGCGCCGTGTGGCCATCACATTGGATCTGCACGATGTCGGATTTAAGCACGAAGCATTGTCGGTATTTAGCACCTATGATGCTTTCGCCGCCATCAACCCTGTGGTCAAAGCGCCTACCTTGGTGCTTGATGATGGCACGGTGTTGATGGATTCAACGCTCATCATCGATTACATCGAAGCCACAAGCCCGCCTCACCGCAGCTTGCTGCCCAAAACGCCAACGGCCTTGGCCTGGTCCACGCGCACCCTTGGGTTGGCCTTGGCCGCGTGCGAGAAAACCGTTCAGCGCGTTTATGAACTCAACCTCCGCCCAGCGGAAAAGCGCCACCAACCCTGGGTGGAACGGGTCACCCAGCAGCTTTTGGCGGCCTGTGCGGGGCTGGAGGGGCAGTGGGCCAACCACCCCTTACCGCAGAAAGGGGAAAGGCCAAGCCAAGCTGCCCTAACCAGCGCTGTGGCGTGGTCCTTCATGCAGTTGATGCTGCCTGATGTGGTCAAGGTCAGCGCTTTCCCCACCCTCCAAGCCCTTGGGGCTGGGTTGGAGGGGAGCGCTGCCTTCAAGCGCTATCGCATTCCTCCTTCCTGAAGGGCTGTTTTCAGGAAAGCCCTATAGAGATGCTGGCAGGGTTCTTTCAGTGCGCGCCTAGACGTGCCATCCTGCCAAGCATCACTTCCGCTAAATGGGCCAAGCGCCTGGGAGGGAGGCCTTTATCTTAAAGGCCTCCACGGATAAAGGCGGTGCTGACCAAAACAGCCCCGCTACCATCCCACCACCATCGCCAAGCCTGGCGCGTTAGTTCTGGGTTGGGGTCTGGCCTTGGTCCTGGCCCTGATTTTGGTTGGGGTCGATTTGGTCCTTCAGCAGAAGAAGCGCGCCTGCCTCATCCCCTGGCGGCACAGTGCCCACTTCCTGCCCTGCCGCGTTATCCACCGTGCCATCTGGCTGCAACTGGCCAACTTCCTGACCAGAGCCATTATCGATGTCCCCATTGGATTGTACTTGGGCGATTTCCTGGCCAGACGCGTTGTCCACGACGCCATCAGGCTGAATCTTAGCGATTTCCTGGCCAGACGCGTTGTCCACAACGCCATCGGGCTGGATTTTGGCGATTTCTTGGCCAGATGCGTTGTCCACAACACCATCAGGTAGTATCCGCGCCACTTCCTGACCAGAGCTGCTGTCGATATCGCCGGGGCGGTAGGTGCTGTCCCCTGTTGGCGCTGGTGGTGGCGGGGGTGGTGGATAGCCGCCGTGGTTATGGTCGTGGTCGCGGCCAATGTAATGGTCGCGCTCCACCACACGGTCATGGTAGCGCTCAACATAATAACGGTTATGGTTATAAACGCGTGGCACATAGACCACGCCTTGGCCGCCCCCAGGCCCTCCAGCACTGCTGGCGGTTGCTGGCGCCTTTTCCACAACAGGGCTCGCAGGATTGGCCACAAGCGTAACGTCAGACGTGGTGCTGTAGGCCACATGGCAGTTCAGAAGCTTCAAATGGTCGGCAGGGTAGCGGGTGGTGGCGCTTGCCGTGCCATAGTGGGTGGGCATCCCCTCTTCATTCGTGGCGGTGATGTGGAGCTTGTCCACCAATTCCCCCTTGAACAACATGCCGTCATCACTGGTGATGTCGATGGGCTGCTGTTCAGCGTTGGCCTGCCCCACGCAGCCTTGCAGCCCTGGCGGCAGGGCTGGTTGCGCTTTGCCCCGGCCCAAGCGCTTGCCGTGGGTGGTGGCGTTGTTGGGCACCAAATGCGCCTGCACGCTTTGGTGGCGTTCCAAGTGGCAGTTCAACAGTTTCAACTGGTGGGCTGGAAAGCTGACTGGCGCCGCCCCGTCATCCTCCCCTGTGACGAAACGCAGCGTTCCCGCCCGCTGGCTTCCCGTAATGCTTGCGATGTCGTGCAGGACTTCCCCTTTGCGCAAAGGGGGCTGGTCATGGGGGTAGTTTCCCAGGGCCACTGCAGCGCACAAGGGGGGTTGGGCATCGTCTGGGGATTGCTGGGCGTGGGCAGGCGCAGCCAGCGCCACCCCCAAAGGTAGGCAGGCCAGAATCAGCCTGTTTTCAAAGCGCTTGATTGGATTTTTCATAAACGTTTCGCCTAAGTAACAAATAAATTTCAATCATCACCAAGGCCAACCCTGGGGCATCCGCCTTCCACCCCCAGGGGGACAGCGGCAGGTGTTGAGGGCTGGCGCAGGCTCAGCGGTTCCTGGTTCCTGGTTTAAGGGCTTGGGCGCTGGCCTGGTCAGCGGGAGGAAAGGCCGTCCCGCAGTATCATGATGGCGCCCACCTTATCGCCAGGCGGCACATGGCCTACCACAGCGCCTGTTTTGTTCACCACAGTGCCGTCTGAGCGCAGATTGCCCACAGGTTCGCCGTAGCGGTCGTCCAGCTCCCCATCGCTTGTCATGTGGCCCATGGTGGCGCCGTAGGTGTCAGTGATGGCGCCATCCTGGCCAATGTGGCCTTTCACAGCGCCGTAGCGGTCGGTCAGGGTGCCGTCACTTTCAACATGGCCTGTCACGGCGCCGTAACGGTCTGTGGTGGTACCGTTGCTTTCCATGTGCCCTGTTACAGCGCCGTAGCGGTCCGTGGTGGTGCCAGCGGTGTAAGGCGCCGCCAGCGCAAGCTGGGGCAGACCAGCTACAGCCAACCCCAGACCAAGCGTTGGCAGCAGGTAGCGCCACCCCCCTTGGCGCTTTGGGAGGCAGGGGGTGGCAGTGCGCTGATGGCAGCAAGGGTAGGGTAGGGTCACGGTGTTGGATCCTTCTCAAACACGAATACAAAATAAGGGCGGGGCCGTTCTCAACGCTCTGTGAACGTAACGAGGGCCTGGATGGCACGCCATCAGGGCTAAACTATGTTAAAACCAATTTTAAGGCATATTTTTCCCATAATGGGAAAATACTAGCCCAGTTCCTTGTGAAATTTTCCCAAAATGGTAAAAAGGGAGCGTCCCAAAGGTGCCCAGCACCCCTCGCCACCACACCCCGCCACGGCCACGCCTTGAAGGGGCCTTTGCCAGGAGATGGCCATGAACCCCTCTTCATATCGCAGCCGTAATGGTGGGAGCCACGCCCATGCATGAAACCCTGGCACGCGTTGCTGGCAGCGCTTTGCCCCTTCCCCCCACGCTGGCGCAGGGTCCCTTCCTGGAAGGGCTGTGCGCCTGGGGCCTTCTGGGCGGTTTAATGGTGTTCTGCTGCGCCTGGTTCATGGGGCTGCCTGAACGCCAGCAGCGTTTGGAAGCCCTGGTGGTTTTCCTGGCCTGGCCCATTGTGCCGTTGCTGCTGGCGCTGCGTTTGGCTTTGTCGCCTTGGGCGCGCCTGCACCACAGGCGCCACGGGCAGGCGGCTGCCTAAAGGCCCCTCTACTACTTGAAGGCCCTCATTGAAGGCCCCTTAATCACTTAACCTTATCGTGTTAAGTGCAAAATCACGCGTAAACATCGCCAAGTCCTTGCGTTGAACGACCCTGCGGTGGAGAATGCTAGCAACCACACCACCCCAGGAGGCTTGGCCATGCATTCTAAATCCATTGGCTTCTTCACGCGCCTGCTTGACGAAGGCCCAGCCGCCAAGCGCTACCAACTGGCCGGGGAACAAATCCAGGCTGCTGAAAAGCTGGGCTTCAACACTGCCTGGGTGGCCCAGCACCATTTCCACCCCGCTGAGGGCGGCCTGCCCTCCCCGCTCCCTTTTCTGGCCCATGTGGCAGCAAAGACCAGCGCCATTCACCTCGGCACGGGCGTCATCACCCTGCCTATGGAAGACGCCATCAGGGTGGCGGAGGACGCAGCCGTGGTTGACATCCTCTCCCAAGGGCGGCTGGAGGTCGGGTTCGGCTCTGGCGGCACGCCTTCTTCCTACGCCGCCTTTGGCCATGACTTCGCCCAGCGTCACGCGTTGATGAACGCCAACCTCGCCACCATCAAGCAAAGCTGGGCTGGCCAGGCGCTGCCAGGCGGGAATGTGGTATGGCCCCAGGCCAGCGGGCTTGGCCAGCGCTGCTGGCAGGCCACGTTCTCCGCTTTCGGGGCGCGCATGGCTGGCAGCGCCGGGGATGGATTGATGCTCTCGCGTACGCAGCCCCGGCCCCAAGGGTGGGAAGGTGCACCCCTCCACGCCCTTCAGCAGCCCCTGGTGGAAGCTTACCTGGAAAGCCTGCCCCAAGGTGTTCCAGCGCGCATCATGGCATCGCGCACCGTGGTGGTGGCCGACAGCCGCCAGCAAGCGCTTGATTGGGCGCAGGCGGGGCTGTTCCGCCAAGTGCCGCTGTTCCGCCAAGCTGGCTTCACGCTTGATGACAGCAGCTTGGAAAACCTCATCCAGAGCTTTGACGTAATCCTTGGCACGCCTGAGGAGGTGGCGCGCCAGCTGGCGGAAGACCGCGCCCTGGACAAAGCCACTGAAGTGGCCATCCAGGTCCATTCAGTGGACCCGCCGCCAGAAGCCACGCTGCGCTCGCTGGCGCTGTTCAGCACCCAAGTGGCCCCCGCCCTGGGCTGGCGCTAGCACGCGCGCTTAAACGCAGCTGGCCCAGGCGCGCGCCTGGCACATTCACGCCCCCTCCAGCCCCAGGCCCTTGCCCCGGTCCAGTGGCGCCGGGGGTGGTTTGCTTGTGAAAACAGCCCTTTTGCACAGCCAAAAGGGAGGGTGCCATGGGCAAGTTGAGCGAGAAAAGGCGCGCGCGCCGCAAACAGCCCCGCGCCTTGGTGGAAACATTGCGCCGCCTGGGGGTGGATGGCCAGACGGAGGCCGTGGCCCTGGCTTTTGTGAAAGCCTATATTTGGGGCCATGAGGGCTACCAAGATCCCTTGCCAGGTAACCCGCCGCCCCTGCCTGTGAAAATGCCTGATGGTAGCGAAACATTAGTGGCGGCTGATGACATCATCAAAGGCTTCTCCCAAGCGCGCGCCTGGGCGCATGTGCGCAGCTTCGCCCATTTCCAGGGGGAGAAGGCGTGGGACATCGCCGTGGCCCTTCTGGTGGAAAAGCAGGACTTCACCAGCTTGGGGGCGCGCTTCACCCATTACCAATCACCAGACAAGCGCTGCCATTTCGGCAAGACCCTAGCGCGCATTGCTCTCAAGAAAATGCTGGCCTGGCACCAGTCTGAAGGGCGCAAACGCTTTGCGGAAAGAAATGGCGGCAAACCGCCCCCAAAAAGTCGTCCCCGCTATAAAATGGTGGCTTTTTTGGACTAAAAGTTGACACCACCTCACTGAAAAGCACAAAATAACTATCTGTTTCAGAGGTGCGCCTGGAGGAAGTAAGCAAACGAACAAGCTTGTTCTAAGGAGTTGAGGATATGTCAAAGATACTCACAGCGGAGCAAGTTTTGCTGGCTTATTCTGACCGCGGCGTTCTACCCATTGACCCCGTGACCATCGCAAGGCGTGCCGGGGTGGAGGTGGAGCCTGAAAATTTCAAGGATGGTGTGTGCGGTTGGTATATCCCTGCATCCGGCACCTCCAGGCCTGTGATCCAATATCATTGGTCCGGTCACGAAAATCGTCAGCGTTTTACGATTGCCCATGAGCTGGGGCACCATTTTCTCCAGCATGGTGAGCGTCCACGTGACACCTCAAGGCAGCTGCAAGAGAGTGGCATTTTCAATGCTGACCCCGTTGAAGTGGCGGCAAACTATTTTGCCGCAGATCTCATCATGCCTTCGTTCTACGTCAAAACGCTCTACCGCATGGGCATGCGCAGTGTGGACGAGCTGGCCAAGAAGTTTAGGGTCTCTGTCCAGGCCATGGACATCCGGGTCAATAAACTTGGCCTCTCTCTGGAAAACCCTGGCATCCTGAGCCAAGAGGAAAAAAGGGTCATGGCCCGCTTCTTCGTGCGTGAGCATGAGCAGACCATCCACGACCTAGCGCAATGACGGCCATTCCCCAGCTTCTCTGGATTAAGAGGGAAGACGCCCTTCTCTACCAGAAAGAGGCCCTGAAGGCTGCTGGGGGATTGCCAGGCGTGCGTGATATGGGCCTGCTTGAAGCTGCCCTCAACAGGCCTCGGCAGCATTTCCATTATGAGCCTGATGTTTCGTTCTGTTTTCTGGCGGCGCTTTACACGCAGGCAGTGGCTAAGAACCATCCCTTCGTGGATGCCAACAAGCGGGCGGCCCTCATGATTGGTGAAGGGTTTTTGAACGGCCATGGTATTTTCCTGAAAATGTCATCCCGGCAATCGGTGCTGACTGAAGCCGTGTTGGCCTTGGCGCAAGATGGGCATCTGCAGGATTATGAGAAGCTTTTGCGGAAGAATGTGACGGTCCTGGATGTGGCTTTTCTCCCCATCAAGCTGTGAAAGAAGAACGGGGGCAAGCGCCATGGCTGCCGTGCCCCTTGACAAGAGGGGAGCGATAAGTTAAAGAAAGGTTATCATGTGATAATTGTGACTTTAGATTAAAAGAAACCTACTGAAAGTGCCCAGAGCACCCTGCTGGTTGCCCTGCTGCCTATAAAGGCCAGGGGGCTGGCCAAGCAGGCCACGGCTCCACTCCACGTTCCAGGCTGCCTCATTTCAGGCCACGGGCTTCTACCCACAGCCTGGGCTTCAGGCGCTTCCCAGCAAGGGAAAGGCGCTGAGGCGCTTTAGGCTGGGCTTCTCCGCCCCGTTTTTGCCCGCTTTAGCCCCAACCCGCAGCCCTCCGTGGCGTGCGGGTTTTTTATGCGCGCCCAGCGCCCCGACCACAGCCGACAACCCTGATCATTTTTGCTTGCTAAAGGGGGAGGAACGCCATGGCCAAAGCGGCACCAGCGCTGAAAACGTCCAAGGCCACACAAGCCAACCCAACCAGGCACCCTGGCCAAAGCACCGGAACAGCCAAGCCTTGCCCCTCACCTGCAGCTGAGGGCCCAGAGGCCGCCCAGCATGTGCGCCAGCTTGCCCAGCTTCATGGGGCGGACGCCATCACTGTTTTGGCCGACATCATGATGACGGCACCAGACCCCAAAGTGCAAATGGCCGCTGCCAAAGAACTGCTTGATTGGGGCTTCAACCCCAAAACCGCCCCAGAGGGGAATGGTGGGCAGGCGCCCTTCCAGGGCTTCACCATCCAGTTTGTTCAGCCAACTGAGCCTGAACCAGCTGAACCAGCTGCGCCTGAAAACGCTGAAAAAGGCGCTGAAACAGGACCAGCCCCTTAAAAACCACACCTAAACCCAAAAGCAGGGGGCACGCCATGGGCACCAATCAGCCAGCGCTGCACCAACTGCCTGTCGCCAGCGTTTTCCAGCCCCTGGCCCAGCACTGCCTGGCACCCCACCACAAAGGCAGGGCGCGCTATATCGGCGCTTATGGCGGGCGCGGCAGCGGTAAATCCAACTTCTTCGCTCAGGCCCTGATCCTGCGCGCCCTCCAGCAGCCAGGGCTGCGCGCCGTGTGCTGCCGTGAAGTTCAGAAGTCCATCCGCTTCTCCGCCCGCCAGCTTTTGGCGGATTGGGTGGGGCGGCTTGGGGTTGGGGCGCATTTCACTATTCTGGAGAACGTCATCCGCACCCCTGGCGGCGGCACCATCCTGTTCCAGGGCCTGCAAGACCACACGGCTGATTCCATCAAGTCCCTTGAAGGCTTCGACCTTGCCTGGGTGGAGGAGGCGCAGAGTGTCGGCCGCCGCTCCTGGCGCCTTCTGCGGCCCACCATCCGCGCCCCTGGCAGCCAGATATGGTGCAGCTGGAACCCCGAAAACCCAACAGACCCGGTGGACGCCTTTTCCAGGCGCCAACCAGGGCCAGGGGTTGTGTGCGTCCAGGCCAACTGGCGCGACAACCCCTGGTTCACGCCAGCGCTAGCGCAGGAACGCCAGCGCGACTTGGTCTGCCAGGACCAGGCCGAATACCACTATGTGTGGGAAGGTGGGCACCTCACCCTCTCTGAAGCGCTGGTGTTCAGGGGCAACATCCAGTTTGAGTGCGACATAGCCCCCCCACCTGGCGCCAGGCTTCATTTCGGCATCGACTGGGGTTTCGCCAACGACCCAACCGCCCTGGTGCGCTGCTGGGTGGAGGACGGCTTCCTGTGCATTGACCACGCCGAGGGCAGCCCCGGCATGGAGCTGGACAGCCTGCCAGATTTCCTGCGCGCCATCCCCGGCGCCACGTCGTGGCCGCTGAAGGCCGATGGCGCCAGGCCGGAGACCATAAGTTACATCGCCCGCCACGGCTTCAACATCACAGCGGCGCGCAAATGGCCTGGCTGCGTGGAGGATGGCATCGCGCGCATCAAGGCCTTTGCGGGCATTAAGCTGCACAAACGCTGCGTCAAGCTTGCGCGGGAACTGCGCACCTACAGCTACAAGGCAGACCCACGCACGGGCGACATCCTCCCCCAGCTGGTGGACGCCAACAACCATTGGATAGACGCCACGCGTTACGCGCTGGACGGCGTCATCACCAACAGGCGCCGCCTGCCCGACTTCTCCGCCTTTGCTTGAAACCAACCAGAGCGCACGCCCCAAGGCGCAGCCAACCCCTAGCAAAGCAATGCCCCGGCAAGGGTCCTCAGTACCACTGCCGGCGGCACGCCTTTTCAACACAGCTTTTGCACTTCCGTGCTTCCACTTCCACGCAAACCCTACCCACACAACCAATATTAATGAGGTGAACCATGGCCAGGTTCTGGGACTTTCTCCACCGGCGCGCACGCCCCACAGCGCAGCCAACCCCCAACCCCCCGCGGCAGGAACCAACGCTGCCCCCCTTCACGCGCTACGCCCATAGCGCGCCCTTCCCAGGCGCCCTGCCAGGCATGGGGGCAGAGGGGCCAGGGGCCGCGCGCCTGCGCCCCTACAGGCCACCCAGCGGCGTTGTCGGCCAGGGCTACGGCCTTGGCACAGCCTCCACCGCCCAGGGTGGGGCCAGCATGGCGCAGGACGGGGCGCTGCCGGTAGGCTCGCTGGCGCAGGCCTGGATGGGCGCCGGCACAGGCCCCCACGCCGCTTGGCTGGCGGATGGCCTTGGTTTCATGGGTTACCCTTATTTGGCCGAAATGGCCCAGCGCGCCGAGTTCAGAAAACCGTGCGAGGTCATCGCGCGTGAATGCGTGCGCGAATGGATCGAAATCAAAGCAACCACACCACACCCCAGCACGCCCCCCCAAACTGGCACCAACCCCAAGGGTTCAGGGGGTCCAGCAGGCGCAGTGGGCATAGGGGGTGTTGAAAAGGCACGGGGCGCTGAAGATGCCGAAGCCCCAGGGGGTGCTGAGGAAAGCGCCGCTGACCTTGCCAGCCGCAACGTGCGCGAACTGGAAAACACCCTTCAAAGCTTTGGCGTGCGCGACATCATACACCGCGCCACACTTGACGCCCTCCTTTACGGCCTCTCCCACATCTGGGTGGATGTCAGGGGGGTTGGCCTTGGCCCGCTGGACCAGGACATCCCCCTCCTCCTCACCAAGGAGGCCGGCCTCCAAGGGCGCCTCAAAGGGTTCAAGCGGCTGGAACCCATCTGGACAACGCCCAACGCCTACAACGCTGAAAGCCCCCTCCTGCCTGATTACTACCAGCCCCAGAACTGGTGGGTGCAGGGCAGCCTCATCCACCACACGCGCCTCCTCACCATGGTGCCCTACCCCGTCTCGGAGCTTCTGCGGCCGGCCTTCAACTTCGGCGGCCTTTCGCTGACGCAGCAACTGCGCCCCTACGTCCACAACTACCTGCGCACCCGCAACGCGGTTGCTAACATCACGGCCAACTTCTCCAACCTCGTTCTCAAAACGGACATGGCGGCCCAAATGCAGCAGACTATGGGCGCTGGCCAGGGCGGCGGGCTGGACAGCCTCCTGGGGCGCGTCAACGTCATGCGCCGCCTTTCAGAGGGGCAGAACACCATCGTAGCGGATAAGGAGGCAGAGGACGTCAGCGTGGTCTCAGCCCCCCTTGGCGGGCTTGACCGCCTCCAGGCCCAAGCGCAGGAGGCCATGGCGGCCATCCCCGGCATCCCCCTGGTTAAGCTCTTCGGCATTACCCCCACAGGGCTGAACGCCTCAGACGAAGGCAGCATCCGCGTTTTCTATGACGAGATCGCGGCCTTTCAGCAAAGCCACCTGCGCCCCATCCTGGAACGCATGGTGCAGATGGTGCAGCTCCACCTCTGGGGGGAGGTCAAGCCTGGGCTGGACTTCACCTTCCGCCCCCTGTGGCAGATGGACAGCCGCACCCGTGCGGAGGTGGAGAAAATGAAGGCGGACACAGACACCGCCAACATCAAAGCCGGCATCATCACCCCGCAAGAGGCCCGCCAGCGCCAAAATGCGGATGTGGACAGCCCCTACAGCGCCCTTGCGCTGCCCAACGACCTGCCCCAGCCACCGCCGGGGCCTGGCGCGCCACCAGCGTTGCCCCCTCATGGTCACGCAGGCACAGGGGAGAAGCCGGGGCCAGAAGATGCAGGACCAAAAGGGCCAGACAAGCCAGGAGATGGAGGGCCCAAAGGCCTTGAGAGTGAAAGTGCAGGGCCTGAAGGGCCTGAAGACACAGATGCCTCCAAACACCCTGGGGGCGGGAAACTAGACCGAACCACCCTGCCATCAGGGCTGAACCCCTCCTCCCCCCTGGCGAGGATGGCGGCTGATGAACGTTCCCGCTGGCTCACCGCTGGCCCGCGCCCCTCAAACATCCACGGTGGTTCCCAAGGCCTGGGAACGGACCACAACCCCTACCACGACCAGAAAGGCCGCTTCACCCATAAGGAAGGCGGTTCAGAAAGCGGCCCTTCCCTAGAAGGCCAGCATAAGGCTGGTGGAGCGGAAAAGCACAGCGCCACCCATGGGGGCACTGGCCACCACAGTGGCACAGCCCGCAGCGGCCTCATCAAAACAGGCTCTCACGCCCATGCGTCCATCCGCTTTGCTTCCACTGGAGGGGGGGAAGAAAGTGCTCATCATGCTGAGGCTACACCAGAAGAAACTGCAGCTAAAGAAGCTGTAAAGCGCGCTAAATGGGCTGAAGATTTTGGTGCCAAGGATTACAAACCTGGCCAATCTATGCCTCAGGCCAATGGTGAGTGGACGTTCGGCACAGGTCGCGCCAAAGATGGCTGGGTTCCAGATTATGATTATGCCCTGGAGAAAGGTAACCAAAGGCGGTTTCCCAATAAGCCACGAAATTTTCAGTCAAACCTCAGGTTTAATTATGGTAAACATTACAACAGAGATTTAGAGCGCCTAAAACTTGGCCATGAGCCAACAACAGGTCTGCACAAATTAACTGGTAGCATAAAGCAACAGAATGAAGATGCCGCTAAGCCTATAAGGGATCTTAAACGAACCAAATCAAGGAATATTGTTTATCTTTTAAAAGATGGTTCAACAGGGCGTTATGACACAATCTATGGTGTTTGGAGCCCCAAAAAAGGCGCACCGGGCGCAGCCTTTGGCCAAAATGGCGAATTTAAATTTTATCTTGATACCCTTGATAACTTAGGATTCCAAAGACCTAAAGATCATGTTGCTCAAGAGCATAAAAAGAAAACTTCTGGAAAGAAAAGCAGAAAAAATGCTTTAGTTAAAAAGAATGGCAACGCCCCCTTAAAGGAAAACCCACCTCAACAAGTTGAATCGAAGCCAGCTAGTCCTGAACATACCCAAGCTGATAAGCCTCAATTAAAGCCAACCCCTTCAGAAGCGCCTGAAGCAAAAAGCCCAGCACCTCACAACACCGTTTCAAAACCTGCGAAAAAACTTGCACAGTCATCAAAAACGCCTAGCTTGAAACAGCTGAAAATCTTGGGAAGATCTCTAAGATTATTAAAACCAGCCATTAGGATTGGTTCAAAATTGTATCCTCCGGCTCAGAAAATTGAGGATGTTGCCTCTATTCTCTGGGACTTATACAACGATTGGAAAGCTTGGAAAGGAGATAAGTGAAATGACAGTATTCCATTTTTTTGAAACAACACATGTTAATACTCTGGATGACCATAATAGGTTGACTGATGACATTGATTTAACGAAAGACGGTGAAAATAAAGGTCTAGTGACCCTCAATCATGAAGATGGTCTCGAACTCATTGATGTAACTTGCTTAGGGTGGCGTAAAGAAAATGGTCCATTTCCTCTCAATGTTCTCCTTCAGGCCCTTGAAATGGGCGAGGAGACCCTCTTAGAGGATGATTACTATGACATTTACGGTGATGAGGAATATATAGGAGAGGACGATGAAGAAACAGAAGCCGAGGCCTCAAAACCTGATGTTGGTTCAGACCCCACGCCAAAGGACTGACCGCCTCTTGGGTCATCACTCCTTCTCCTAACTCTTAACCACTAAAGGGGCTGCCCTTCCCCGCAGCTCTTTCCTGTGCTCCCCACAAACAAAACAATAAAATATCGGCTGTGCTCAAACTTGCACAGCCATCAAAAACACCTAATCTGAAACAGACGAAGAGCTTGCAAAGATCTCTGAGTTCATTAGGGCGCCAGCCAAGGCACCTTCCAAAATTAAAGGGCGCAGGTCAAGCAATCGTGGATATTGGTTATATTCTTTGGGAATTGTACAACGATTGGAAAGCATGGAAAGAAGATGAGTAAAATGCCTAAATTCTATTTCACAGAAAGAACTCATGTCAATACTTTGGATGATCATAATAATTTAACAGATGATATTGATTTGGTTAAATTTGGAGGACATCCAAAGGGATTAGTAACCCTTAATCATGAAGATGGTCTCGAACTTATTGATGTGACTTGTTTATGGTGGCCTAAAGAAAATGGTCCATTTCCCTTTAATGTTCTCCTTGAAGCTCTTGAAATGGGCGAGGAGACCCTCTTAGCGGATGATTACTATGACATTTACGGTGATGAGGGATATACAGGAGAAGACGATGAAGAAACAGAAGACGAAGGTCCAGAACCTGATGATGGTTCAGACCCCACGCCAAGGGACTAACCGTCCTTTGCTTCAACTCCTCTTTGCCTGATTTTTAACCACTAAAGGGGCTGCCCTTCCCCGCAGCCCCTTCCTGTGCTCCCCACAAATAAAACAATAAAACAATGTGCCACATAAACTCTTCATGAGATGATTTGCTGATAGCTTAGGCCTTCCTGTACTAGGTTTATCTGGCAGTGATGAAGAGTGAGAGTGAACATGATTCCAGAAGATACCTATTTAAAATACGATGATTGGCGGTTCTTAAGTGAGTTTTTCTACACTTCAGAGCATGGTGAATTAAGATACACTACAACTGTTTCATTTCAGAGTGAAGATATCATCATGATGACTCATGAAGATGCCATAAATCTCATTGATGTGAACTATCTGAAGTGGAAACAAAAAGATGGAAGCATTCCCTTAAATTATTTCATGGATGTTCTTGAGTACAGTGAAGAAGGTTTGCTGGAGGATGATGCCGATGTGTACGCTCCAGATGAATATGACGAAGATGAGGAAGAAGATGAAAATCCTTCTTCAGAATCTCATTCTCAAGCGCCTTCAGAGAGCTGACCTCCTCTTGCTTCATCGATACATCTCCTAACCCTTACCCACCCAAGGGGCTGCCTTTCCCCCGCAGCCCCTCCCTGTGCTCCCCACAAACAAAACAATAAAATATCGGCTGTGCTCAAACTTGCACAGCCATCAAAAACGCCTAACCTGAAACAGCTGAAGATCTTGGGAAGGTCTGGAAAATTATTCAGGATCCTCTGGACAGATTATAAAAGGAAATGGATTAGCCCTCAGGATGTCGTGGACATAGGATCCACTCTTTGGGATTTATACAACGATTGGAAAGCTTGGAAAGGAGATAAGTGAAATGGCAGAATTCTATTTCACAGAAAGAACTCACGTCAATACTTTGGATGATCATAATAGGCTGACTGAAGACATTGATTTACTTAAGGACTATGAACCTAAGGGCTTAGTAAATCTCAATCATGAAGATGCCCTCGAACTCATTGATGTGAGCAGTCTTGGGTGGAGTAAAGAAAATGGTCCATTCCCTCTTAACATGCTTCTCTATGCGCTCAATCAAGGTGAAGCAAGGTTGTTGGAGGATGATTACTATGACATTTATGGTGATGAGGGATATAAAGAAGAGGACGATTATGACGAGGATGGAGACGAGTCCTCTGAACCTGATGATGGTTCAAACCTCACGCCAGAGGACTGACCTCCTCTTGCTTCATCGCTTCTTCGTCTAACCCTTACTCACCCCAGGGGCTGCCCTTTTTCGCAGCCCCTTCCTGTGCTCCCCACAAATAAAACAATAAAACAATGTGCCACATAAACTCTTCATGAGATGATTTGCTGAAAGCTTAGGTCTTCTTATACTAGGTTTATCTGGCAGTGATGAAGAGTGAGAGTGAACATGATTCCAGAAGACACCTATTTGGATTATGATGAGTGGCGGTTCCTGAGTGAGTTTTTCTACACTTCAGTGCATGGTGAACTAAGATACACGGCAAAAATATTATTTCACGATGTATGTATCATTGAGATGACACACGAAGATGCCATAGATCTCATTGATGTAAATTTCTTGAGTTGGAGCAACAAGAATGGAAGAATTCCTTTAAATTATTTCATGGATGTTCTTGAGTACAGTGAAGAAGGTTTGCTGGAGGATGATGCCGATGTGTACGCTCCAGATGAATATGACGAAGAGGAGGTAGAAGATGAAAACCCTTCTTCAGAATCTCATTCTGAAGCGCCTTCATCTGAGGCCTCTTCAAAAGACTGACCGCCCCTTGCTTCAACCCCTTTTTGCCCAACCCTTACCCCCAAGGGGCTGCCCTTCCCCGCAGCCCCTCCTTGTGCTCCCCACAAACAAAACAATAAAATAATACTCCTCATCAACATGAACTAACAACTGCGGCGCCAACGGGAGAAAGGCTCTCAAAAACATCCCATGCCCCTCTCAATCGTTGGCAGAAATTTCTCTCTGAATTGAAGAAATTCATTAACGAGCCGCTCATAGATCTTCCTGAACATGAAGTGGATTGGTCAGGGATGCGTGAAGGTGTTTCAACTGGTAATGTGGCTTTACCAGATGTCCCCGTGCCCACGGGCAGCATGGTTGCACCAGAAGTCATGGTGCCTGAAATGCCGGTAATTGTTCCAATCTTTCCGTAACTGATTATTGGATTTGACATGTCTAAGTTGAATTTTCCTGAACAAACTAACCACCACTTCTTCCTGAACACTTATGTTAATACGCCGGACATTCATGAGAGATGCACTTATGAAATCATGGTGGATGACAAAGGGGTAACCATGGCTTTCACCCATGAAGATGCAGTGGATCTTATTGATCTTCAATGCATGGGTTGGGACGGCGCAAAAATGGGCAGGCTTCCCTTGGATGATGTCTTGTTTTTAATGCAAGAAGCCGAAGAATGGTTGCTGGATGATGACCCTGAGCTGCTTGAAGATTACTTCAAGCGGCTTGAGGAGGAAGAAAAAGCCGCCAAGGCAGAGAACCCAGAAAGCTGAGTGCCTTTTCAAGAAGGTTGGTGAATGATGGCGGGGACTCGTCTGAAAGGGTCTTTAAACTGAACTGTAATGAGGTTGCGGCAATGAGCATTCCAAGAATAACCAATAACGATGAAAGTCACTTCCACGTTGATCGTTATGTTAATTCATATGACTTTTATGAAAGGGACACTTACGAGATCGTTGACTCCACCACGGGGGCGGTCATGTCCTGCAATCATGAAGATGGAGTGGAGCTTATAGATATTGATGGTCTAAGCTGGACCATGAAAGAAGGACGGCTGGCTTTAGATTATGTTTTGCAGCTCTTGGCGGGGGCTGAGGAATATTTGCTGGATGATGACCCTGAGCTGCTTGAAGATTACTTCAAACGGATTGAGGAAGAGGAAAAAGCCGCCAAGGCAGAGCCCCCAGAGAGCTGAGTGGGGCAAGCTGCGCCAGCTTCACACTTTTTGCCTAACTCCTCATGGGGCTACAGCTGTTTTCCCCACCCCAGCGAAGGGCGTTCAAAATGCTTTGAAAACCGTGGAAATCATTTGGTTTTCACCTCTGCCAAGGGTTGGAAAAGCAGGGCTGTTTGGGTTAACCACCCCTTAAAGAAGCTTGACAAGACGCCCCACACTAGAACCAATCATGCTTTTTTGCGTTCTCTGGAGTGGGTTATGGGTGGTCGCCACAAGCAGATTAATCATGAGATTTCCCTCGAAATCTACATGGATGAGCTAGACAACCACCGCAGGAAGTCCCTTGAGGCCGTCTTGTACAACTTCGTGGTCATCACCTTTGACCATGAAGATGGTGTTCATGAAATAGACATCTGCCGCCTTTTCTGGACTGTGAACTGGGGCCGGATCCCTTTGAAAAAGTTCATGAAGGTTCTTGAGGAAGGCGGCAAAAAGCTGGCTGCTGAAGATGGTGAAACTCCTGAGTGAAACAGCGGACCTGATGCCCCCAAGGTGCCTTTACGCCCCTTGGGGGAGGTCGGTGGTCTTCACCCCATAACCATCAAGCGCAGGGCCCATGGGTGGTTAGCAGCAGAGCAGGCCCAGGCGCGGCTTCAATAGCGTGAAGAACGCGCCACGTTAAACCCAAATAAAAACCTATTTGCTTAATCCTCAGTCCTTGG
Source organism: Formicincola oecophyllae (assembly GCF_006542395.2). Taxonomy (NCBI): domain Bacteria; kingdom Pseudomonadati; phylum Pseudomonadota; class Alphaproteobacteria; order Acetobacterales; family Acetobacteraceae; genus Formicincola; species Formicincola oecophyllae. Next base: position 1,789,455 of record NZ_CP038231.1, read on the forward strand.
CGCTGCGCTTGCGCCCAACCATGCCTGCTCCAGCCATCCCAGATGGGCGGGAAGAGCGCTTGTGGCAACGCTTCAGCCATGTTTGCCTGGCGCACAAAGAGAACCAGCGCCAACTCCAGGCCCACCACAATGCCCGTGCACGCCGCCACACGCGGGCGCTTGCTGCGCTGAAGCCACCTTCCCCCCTAGCCACCATGGCGGCTGATGAGCGCGCACGCTGGCTGACCGCCACACCAACCCCCACAGCCTGGGCGTAGACCATAATCCCTATCACGACCAGAAAGGTCGCTTCACCTACAAGGATGGCAGCACAGAAAGCAGTTCTCCCTCTGAAAATCTGCATGGAAGTGAGGCTCAGCATAGAGCCGATTCTCACCAAAGTCCTTCCGCCCATGAGGGGAGTAAGGGCCTTGGCTCTACCTCCCATGGGGGACGGTCCCCTTTGGGCGAGAGAGAAGCAAGAGGCGAGCACAGCCAAACCGTGCCTGCAGAAAAGGCAGAAGAAACAAAGGAGCGTATAGAATGGGCTGAAGATTTTGGCGTTAAAAATTATAAGACTGGCCCCATGCCAAGCGCCCATGGTGAATGGACCTATGGTACAGGGCGCGCCAAAGATGGCTGGGTGCCAGATTATGAAGCTATTCTTCAACATGGCACCCGGCCACGTTTTGAAAGAAGGCCTAGGGACCAAACGTGGTTAAGATACAGCCAGAAAGAACATCATGACCGGGATGAGCAGCGTGCCAAATTAGGCCTGGAATTAAGAACAGGTTTACAGAAAATTACGGGTCCCATCAAAGAGCAGAATAGGCAAGCTGCAGAGATTATCAGAAAGCTTCAAAGAACAGCTTCTAGGAATATTGTGCGCTTGGTGTCTCAAGGTGGACCAAGCCGTTTTGGTAAAACATACGAGATTTGGGGACCAGAAAAAGGAAGCCCTGGCATTATTGTGACTTCAAATAATGAATTCAAGTTTTATAGTGATACGCTTGATAAATGGGGTTTCCCCAGAGAAGATTTAGATGAAGTGGCCTTAAAGTTTAAAAGAAAGTCTCATCGGTCATCAAGAAAGGAAAAAGCGCCTCAAAAACCTGAAACCAAGAGTAAACCGATTTTAAAAACTGATGATCAAATAAGTTCTAAAAATCCATTTTATGTGTATGGAGAAAATCCTTTTATAACCGGCAATGAATACGATGATCCTTTAGCGGATCTTGATAGAGTGGAACGGGCAGCGTTAAACTATTTGTGGACATCATTTACAGAGCAAACCAAGATTTGGTCTGAGTTACATCGTCAACATCCTTATGTTTTTGGTGTTAATCCAATTGTGAAGTTTGGATGGGAAGGTATGAAAATTTTTCTCAGGAGAATGAAAAAATGACAAGTTTTTATTATGGCGGTAGAACTTACATGAACCCTGATGAAGATCACAACCGGCTTACACTAGATCTTTCCCTCAAACGAGATGGTGCTACCAGAGGGTTTGTCACACTGAACCATGAAGATGCGCTGGAAACGGTGGATGTTACCTACATGTGCTGGCCTCAAGAAGAAGGACCTTACCCTTTAGTTGAATTGATGACAGCGCTGGAACGTGGTGAAGAGGTTCTGTGGACTGATATCTTCTATGACATTCGTGATGAAGATGACGAAGAGGGCGAGGAGGAAACACCAGCTCCTAACCCTTAAAGCTGGATAAGGATTGCATGCTCACATGAAAGCTAATCGTGAACGTGTTTTTATTGGCGATTTCTCAGTGAGCAATGTGGAAGCTTTTGTTGTACGACGTCATGAAGAGCGCGCCTCGGTAGAGGTTTGTATAGCTGGTGGTGAAAAAGGCAGGGGTGAGTTCGCCCTCAACCATGAGACAGCTTTTGAGCAGGTGGATGTCTGCTTCCTGGGTTGTCATAGAGGTTATATTCCCCTGGATGTGTTCATGAATACGTTTGATTACGGTGAAGCCATCATCCTTGATGATGTACCAGACGAAGATAACTTCTTTTGACGGATGAATTCTTAGCTGCAGAGCGAGCGGAATACGAAGCCGAACAGCTGAGGAAAGAGCAGGCAAAACAAGCCGCCCAGGAAGCGCCTGAACCTTCCAAGGGACCATGAGGTAGTGCTCACCCCAATACTCAGTTAAACGCCAACTTTAAGGAGAAAGAAGCTGCCCTTATCAGGCTCAAAGCCAGGAGAATGAAAAAATGACAACTTATTATTATGGCGGCAGAACTTATGTGAACATTGTTGACAATCATAACAGAATGACGCTTGACCTGAATCTTACAAGAAATGGTAGAGTAGTAGGTAGCTTTGCGCTCAATCATGAAGATGCCTTGGAAACAGTGGATGTTACCTGCATGGGATTGCCGCAAGAAGATGGGCCTTACCCCTTGAGCATGCTGATGAGAGCACTAGAACGTGGAGAAGAGGTTCTGTGGACTGATATCTTCTATGATATTCGTGATGAAGATGACGAAGAGGGCGAGGAGGAAGACGAAGACTACGAATCAGAAAGCTAACTGTTATCTAAAGCGTAATTGATTATCTTCACGTCATCATGATTTAGTCACCCTCAAGCGCAGGGCTTATAGCTGGTTAGCAGCAGGGCTGGCCCAGGCAGTGCTGCCATGGCGTGAAGAACGCGCCACGTTAAACCCAAATAAAAACCTATTTGCTTAATCCTCAGTCCTTGGCGCGCCAAGGGATGGCGCCTGCCCGTTCCTGCTTAACCAGGGAAGGGGGAAAGGCTGCCCCTTGGCCAATCAAAGCCAAAACGAGCCAGAACAGGAAAACAGACCATGCCCACCATGCCCCCTTTGAACAAGGCAGCCCCCTTGGCGCTGCGCTTGCGCCCAACCATGCCTGCTCCAGCCACCTTAGGTGAACGGGAAGGGCGCTTGTGGGAGCGCTTCAGCCATGTTTGCCTGGCGCACAAAGAAGCCCAACGCCAAATCCAGGCTCACCAGCGTGCCCGTGTACGCCGCCACACGCGGGCACTGGCTGCGTTGAAGCCACCTTCCCCCCTGGCCACCATGGCGGCGGACGAGCGCGCACGTTGGCTCACCGCCACACCACGGCGCTCCACCAACCCCCACAGCCTTGGCGCGGATGGTTACAACCCTGAGGAAAAGCGCGCCCCCAATGGCGAATGGACAAATGGTTCTGAAAACACAGGACCCAACAGCACACCGAACCATTCAGCCCCCAACACAACCCACAAAGTGGCCAAGAATGTCAGGAGCGGCCACGTCCGCATCCGTCCAGATGATACTTATTGGGAAGCCTGGGGTGAGAAGGTAACCAAGAAATACCTTAAAGGGCGTGAATGGACCCAGGGCTTGGGGCACGACATGGTTGATGGCTGGGCGCCAGACGCTGATAAAATCATCGCCACAGGCCAGGAACTGGATTTGAAGGACGCTTTGCGGGGTTTGACGAAAATTGGCCGTTCATTTGAAAAACATGCCAACCGGCCTGGCAAAACAGGCTTGCCCCAACCAAAAGGCAATGCCGCTGCCAAAAATGCCCAAGGGTTGGAAATCGTCAAAAAGATATTGAGTGGTGGTTCTAAAAACATCATTCGAATTAAAAATACAGGCGATGCTAATGGCGTTGGACGGACTTACAGTATTTGGTGTTCAGAGGAAGGCATGGCTGGCATTGTTGTGACAGCTGATTGCATATTCATGCACTTCATTGCGCCCTATGACCCATTTAGTGATGATAGAGGGGATTATTACGGGAATGACTCATCACACCCCCAACATTCATCGCACCATGACAAATCAGATGAACATGATGATGAACCTCCCTCCCCTTCCAAACCGCTTTTGTTGCCACCACCCCAGCTTAAGGCTCAGTTAAACGCCAAGCCTAAGGAAAAAGAGGCTGTTCCCACTAGGCCCAAGCCCAAAGGCAAGCGACAACCTGATAAGTTCTCAGATGAAGCGCTTTCAAAACCCACAAGCCCTCAACTGAACCATCAATGGTTGTTTTTTGCAGCTGGTATTCTTGCGATTGGACTGACCGCAAGAATATGATTTTTTGCAAATACCAAAAATATATTTGAGCATTAGAGTTCATTTTATGGAATGTGCTATGCTGCTAAACTTCATTTGTGAACAGGAGATATAAATATGAAGGAACCATACCCCCCTTATCTTGAGAACAACCCGCAATTGATGACCTCACATCATGTGGATGACCATTACGATGATGACCGGCTTTCAGTAAGTATCAACATCAATGGCGTTGAGGAGATCAGGCTTTCTCATGAGGATGCCTATGATGTTTTTGATGTGAGCTACATGAAGTGGCAGCGCACCAGGACGCGCCTTCCCCTTGAGGAGTTGCTGGCCATCCTTGACCATGGCGAGGACTATTTGCTTTGGGACGTTGACCCAGACCCTAAAGACCAAACCGATGATGACGAAGGTCTAAAGTAAATCATTTCAAAACAATTTTATGTGAGTGATAGAAAAATGTCTACACGTAGACCATCTAGCCCTTATCTTGAGAACAACCCACAATTGATGACCTCACATCATGTGGATGACCATTATGATGATGACAGGTTTTCGGTTAGTATAGATATTAACGGTGTTGAGGAGATTAGGCTTTCCCACGAGGATGCCTATGATGTTTTTGATGTAAGCTACATGAAGTGGCAGCGCACCAGGACGCGCCTTCCCCTTGAGGAGTTGCTGGCCATCCTTGACCATGGCGAGGAATATTTGCTGTGGGATGTGGACCCAGACCCTAAAGACCAAGCCGATGATGAAGAGGACGAGGAATAAGGCTAAGGAGGAGCGTGGGGAACCTGATAAGGAACCCACTAGGGCTTGAAAGGCGTTAAAGTGCTTGCGCAGCCCCCCTTGAAGGCAGGCCCGCAATCCAAAAGACTTGCTGGGCTGGTCCCGGCATTTTATGGCTGCCAATATCCTGATGAAATTTCCAAGGCTGAAAAGCTGAATTGAGGACATAACCATGACAGACACCAACCAGACCCCCGCCACCCCCGCTGAAGAACCTGTGGATTACGATGCCATTGACATCAACAAGCCTTTCACTCCCAAGCACATTGAAGGCCCCGCCACAGTGGAACTGGTGGATGTGGAAGGTTACGAACGCAAGGCGGCGCTCATCCATTTGGCTGGGCACACCATTGGGCGCCTTTCCCATGAAGGCGCTGTGGATGAGATTGACGTTGACATCCTTGAATGGGATTGGCGCTGGGGCAAGTTCCGCCTGGAGGTGCTGCGCACAGCGCTGCTGGAAGCCAGGGACCTGCTGCTGAAGGACGGCGCCCACTAACGGAAGCCTGCTGCCCCGCTGCGCCAGCGTATGTGTGCTGGGCGGGGGCTTTTCCGCCATTTCCCCACCCTTCGCCATTTCCCCCTCTTTTTAGTGTCTCTTTTAGCACCCCTCCAGGTGCCATCGTGATTGATGGCCCTGTGAGGGGTTTTCCATTTTCAAGTCCAAAAGACCTGAAGCCCACTTGGGCCATGGCTGGCGCGCCTGCCCGCTGGGGCTGCGTGTTGAGCATTTGGAAAACCCCTCGCAGGGCCAGCAGCCACGATGATGGGGCCGGTGGAGGGCTGCGGCTGCCTTGGCTTGTCGTTTCAGGGACTTGATGTTCGTGAAGTCAAATTCAAGTCAAAGGCGCTGAGCGTTTAAATAGTTTTGATTAGATCTAGGTTAGTGGAATGAAACCATGAGAACACCCCATCACACACCCGCCCTGGCGTGTGACCGCATTGGCTCTGTCCGCAGTGTGGACCAGGACGGGCGGCTGCATGTGGAGCGCACGCCCATCAGCAAAGCCAACATCTGCCCTTACCTGGGGCGGGAGATCCCCGGTTGGGAACAGCTGGGCCTGGAGCCGGAACGGCGTTACCGCCTTTACCGCGCCCCCGCTGAGCTGGCGCGCGCTGCCCCCACTTTCAACGGCCTTCAGGTGCTGGATGGCCACGCCCCCGTCAGCGCCAGCCAGCCAGAGCGCGAACGCACCGTTGGCGCCATGGGGCGGGACGCTACCTTCAAGCACCCTTACCTGACTAACTCCCTAACGGTGTGGGACGCCCAGGCCATCAAGCGCATTCTGGACGGCAGCCAGCGGGAGCTTTCCTGCGCCTACCATTACCGCCCCGACATGACGCCAGGCACCACACCAGAGGGGCAGCCTTATGACGGGGTGATGCGTGACATCAAGGGCAACCACCTGGCCCTGGTGCCAGATGGCCGCGCTGGGCCAGACGTCCTGGTGGCGGACGCCATGCCGGCTGAACTGGCCCCAACCACATTAAGCAAAGGAGAAACCATGCCAGATTCCAAAACGGAAGGCGCCCCAGGCCCCAACCCGTTGGACACCCTTTTGAAGCGCCTGTTTGGGCGCGTTGATGAAACCGCCATGTGGCCAGAGGATAAAGCGCTGATGAAGCGCGACATCAAGTCCATTCTTTTCCAGGCCATTGAAAACGCGGCCAAGGGAGAGGGCGCAGCACCCAGCGCCCATGATGGCCTGGTGGGTGGGGAAGGGGAGGGAAGTGCTTTGCAGCCCTCCACCCCCAGCGCCACCCAGCCTTTTGTAAAGTCCCTGGGCAGCGATGGCGCCTTGGCGGGGGAACAGGCGCGCCTGCACGCCCTGGCGGAGGCCCGCGCCCTTGTGCGCCCCCTGGTGGGGGAGATGCTGGGCATGGATTCAGCTGCGGCGGTTTACCGTTACGCCCTGCGCGGTGCTGGACTGGCCTTGGATGGCGTCAACCAGGCGGGGTTGCGCGCTCTGGTTCAGGCCCAGCTGGCCGCCCAGACACCACGCCACCGCCAAGCCATGGCGCAGGATGGGGGGGCTGCCACCCCTTATGTCCCCCCCCGCAAGTTGTGAGCGGAACCGGTTAAAGGGCGCAGCCCTATAAAAGCGGGAAGCGCCCCCGCGAAGCATGAAATGCAAGCGGTGAAAAGCTTCCCGCCACCGGTTCCAAGAGCAGCGCCGTCTAGGCTAACTAGCCGTGAAGCGAAGGGGCCTTAGCCCGGAGGGCGTAGAAGCGGGGATTGTCGAAGCGGAACCCTTATAGGGCCTAAGCCCGTGAAAGCCGGTGCTTTCTGCTGCCTTGCCCTGCGGGCTTCGGCAGGAGCGCACCGGCTCAGGGGTTCCAAGAGCGGCGCCGTCTAAGGCCGCAGGCCTGTGAAAGCGGAAAACGTCGTAGTGAACAGCGAAGCTGGAACGTAGAAAGCTTTTCCGCTGATAGGCGCCAAGAACAGCGCAGAACGTAGTTCAAGCGCAGAAAGAACCCCGCATGGCCCCTTCAAGACAAGCCGCTGCGACACCGCGAAGCGAACCCGTCTAGGGCCAACGGCCCGTGAAAGCCGGTGAGGAACCCATGCCGGCCGTAAGGCCAAACAGCGTGAAACATCGGCCTGAGGGTTCAAGACAGCATGTAATGCAAGCGGCAAGAAGCAGCGGCCAATAGGCGCCAAGACAGCGAAGCCCGCACGGGTAACTGCTTGTTGAAGTCTGCCCCCTGGCCCCCCTCCCAGGGCCGTTCACGCGCCCCAACCGTGCGTGCCGTTGCCACCAAGCGCCACACACCTGACCCCAACCAGCCCCGTGCCAGAAGGCGCGGGGATTTTTCAATGAATTTCTGTTTTCAAGGAAAGAGCCACCATCATGTCTTTTCAAACCACCGTTCACCACAGCTGGCCTGAAGGTTACCCAGGCGAGATCGCCACAGCCAACCCCCTGCGTTCCGTCCCAGCCCCTGTGGATGGCTTCCGCGCAGGGGTGGATGGTCTAACAGTCGCGGCCTTCGCCTGGGCCGACCCAGCCGACAGCAGCAGCGAAACCCTGACCAACAAGGGCAGCGGCGCCCCGCTGGGCTTTGTGCCGCGCACCCAGCAAGGGCTGACCACAGCCTACCTCCAGGCAGCCACCATGACGGTGCCGCCGGGCTTTGGCGTCACACTGGCGGGGGGCGGGGATTTTTTCGCCCTCTCCACCACGGCCGCCCTGCCGGGCCACGCCGTCTACGCCTCCACCACGGATGGCAGCATCAGTACCGCAGCTGCCGGCAGCGCGCCAGCTGGCAGCGTGGACACGGGGTGGGTCGTCTCCCGCGGGCAGGCGGCGGGCGCGCCCATCGTTATCACCGGGCCCATGCAGCCACCAAAGCGCAGTCCTGAACAACCCCCCACACCCTTAAAACCAAGGAAAAACCATGACCATCACCCCAGCTGACCTTCAGCGCGACTATGGCTGCCACGGCCTGAGCGACATCACCCTGGCGGTGGACGCCGCCCTGGCCGCCCCCTCCATCCAGGCGCCCAACAGCGGCATCCCGGCCTTGTTCACCACGTGGACCGACCCCAAGGTGGTGCAGGCCATCACCACCCCCACTAAGTCTGAGGCCATCTACGGTACCGCCCAGAAAGGCGACTGGACGACAGATACAGCCCAGTTCCCCTTTGTTGAGTTCTCAGGCAATACCTCCAGCTATGGCGATTACAGCCAGGACGGCACAACAGACCCCAACGCTAACTGGGAACAGCGCCAAAGCTACCATTACCAGACCTGGACGAAATGGGGCGAGCGCGAGGTGGAGCGCATGGGCACAGCCCGCCTGGACTGGGTGAACCAGAAAAACCTGGCGAGCCTTTCCGTTCTCAACAAAACCCAGAACCGCATCAACCTGTTTGGCGTGACCGGTATGCGCCTTTTCGGCGCACTGAACGACCCGGACCTGCCGGCCGCCCTCCAGCCCACGCCCAAGCTTACAGCCAGCGGTGCGGCTGCGCCTGGCAACAGCTGGGCTGATGTCTCCGACCCGCTGCAGGTCTGGGCGGACATCCTGAAGATGTACCAGGCCCTGACCGTGCAGCTTGGCGGCAATCTGGACATGGAAAGCCCGCTGCGCCTGGTCATCCCAAGCGAGCGCCAGGCAGCGCTGCTCTACACCAACCAGTACAACCTGAAGCTGCGCGACATCATCGCCCAAAACCTGCCCAACTGCGAAATCCACACCCTGCCTGAGGCAGGCGCGCAACTTTCTGGCGGGCTTTCCAAAATCACGCAGGCGCAACTTTTCGTGCGTGAGATCGAGGGGCAGGAGACCGTAACCACCGCCTTCACCGAGAAGCTGCGCGCCCACACGGTGGAGCGCTACTCCTCCAACGTGCGGCAGAAGAAATCCCAGGGCACGTGGGGCACCATCTGGTTCCGCCCCGTGGCCTGCACAACCATGGCGGGGGTGTGACATGGCTGAGACCGTCACCGTCATCTGCCGCCTGCCCTCTGGCGTGCGGCTGGACCTTTACGACATGAAGGGCCTGGCTGAAACCGCCCAAGCCAACAAAGCAGGCGCCCAAATGGTGCCTGGCGCCCCTGTGCGGAGCGTTATCCTGGAGGGCGCGCGCCATGACAGGCGCTATGCCAAGTTCACCAACGCCATGCTTGGCATGGGTGGCCGCACCGTGGTGGATGCCGCCTTCTGGGAGGCCTGGCTAGCGCAGAACAAAAACAGCGAACTGGTGCGCCGCAACCTGGTGTTCGCTGAAGCCAGCACAGCCAAAGCCGAAGGCAAGCTCAAGGAGGTAGGCAGCCACCCCACAGGGCTTGAAGGGGTCGACACCGCCAAACTTGTGGGCGATGTGCAGACCCTTGGCGGCTGACATGGCGCCAGCGGCAACACCAACCAACCAGCCAGCCGCCCTGGCACAAACTACCCCTGCGCAAACCAGCCCAGCACAAGCCACCCTAAGCACCCAGGCGGCCCCTGGCGTTGTGGCGTGGGACTGGCAAGGGTGGGCAGCCGCCTACCCAGCTCTGGCGGTCAGCGTGGCGCCTGAGCAGGCGCAGGGAGCCTTCACCCTGGCGTGCCTCTGCCTCAACAACACGCCAGGCAGCGTGGTGGGTGACGTCACCCAGCGCCAGGCACTTCTGTGGCTTTTGGTAGCGCACATTCTGCAGCTAGGGCTGAACCAGGCCGCAGCAGCCTCAGGGGGCGCAAGCCCTGGAAGTGGCGGGCTGGTTGGGCGCGTCAGCAGTGCTTCGCGTGGCTCTGTCTCCATCTCCACAGATGGCGGGGGCATTCCAAGCGGAGCCTGGTGGTACGCCCAAACGCCGTGGGGCGCCGCCTTCTGGCAGGCAACGGCGTGGTTGCGCCAAATGCGCTGCTTGCCTGGGCGTTCCCACCCGGCCCTGACATGGCCCTGAACGCCATGACCCCACAACGCCAAAACAGCAGGGAGGATGCCATGATTGACCTCTTCAGCCTGGCCAGCGGCCCCTTGGCCACTATTAACCCCATGCAACCAGCCACGCTGCGCACCGCCACAGGCCCCAAAGTCGCCAGTGACTACAGCGTGGGCAGCACGTACCAGGACGTGCCCATCTGGGTGGACGTCCAGGCCATGGCCACATCGGAACTGGCCCAGGTCAGCAACATCAACCAGCAAAGCGAGCAACGCGCAGCCTATGTCCAGCGCCCGCTGCACGGCCTGAACCGCGCCCTCCAAACAGGGGGGGACAGGATCATCATCAACGGCGCCGAGTGGCTCGTCACGCAAGTGCTGGAGCCATGGGGGGATGGTGCAGGTGCGCCCACCTCAACAATCACAACACAGCAGCAAGGGGGGGCAGAATGGTGCAAAGTTCTTCTGACACGCCAAATACCTTCCCCCTGAGCAACGGCCCAGCAGGCTGGTTACCCACTGACAGCGCGCTGATGACGGCGCTGGGGGACTGGCTGTGCGCCAACCTGCCACCAGGCCATGCGGTGATGCAGGGTCAGCAGAACAACGTGGCAACGCCAACGGGACCCTTCGCCACCATGGTCTTCACCACGCGCCAGCGCCTGGGCACCAATTGGCGGCGCTACCAGCCAGATGGCGGCAGTACCATCAGCCAATCCGTCCTCTTGGCGGCGGAGGTGCAGGTTTGCGGCCCAGAATCAGGGGCGGCCTGCGCGCAGATCCAGGCGCTGTGGCGCGATGGCGCCGCCTGCGCGTGGTTCAACCAGAATCTGCCCTGCTGCGCCCCCACCCATGCCGACCAGCCCAGCCAGAAGCCCCTCCTGACAGCGGAACAGCAATATGAGGACGCCTGGTCGGTTGTCCTGTTCATGAACGTTGTCCAGTCCCTGGCGCTGCCTGGTGAAAGCGCGCTCAGCGCCCACACGGCCGTGCTGCAGGCGGATGGCGCGCCTGGCGGCATGGGGGCGGGCGCAAAACCTGGTGCAGAACCAGGCGTGGGTAGCCCCGCCACAAGCGCCACCACAGGCGCAGGCGAACAAGCAAGCACCAGCACGGGTGCCGCTGAAGGCTAACGACCACAGCTCAGCCCCCTTCAGCCCCAATGCAGTACCCAACGGCTGGCACCTGCCCGCCCACTTGGTGCTGCGCCAGCACACACGCGCCCCACCCCCAGGGCCTGACCCGCTCCAAACCTCAACAACACCAAAGGAACACACCATGAGTGCCCTCACCACCATCACAGCAGATGGCAACCTTTCCACCATCCCCCTCTCGCGCATCGTCAAGGTGACGCCAAGCGCCCTTGCGGCCGCCTCTGGCGTGGGGTTCATCAACGGCCTTATCCTCAGCACCAACAGCGCTGTGCCCCCTGGCACGCTGAAGGCCTATGCGGATGCAGCCTCCGTTGCCAAGGACTTTACCGCCACCGCACCAGAAACGCAGATGGCAGAGGCCTACTTCGCAGGCTTTACCGGTACCCTCAACACCCCCAGCAAGCTCTACTTCCACGGCGTGGCCCCCAGCGTTCAGGGCACAACGCAGGATGGCGCGCCAGCAGACGCTACCATGGCCAGCGACCCGGCCACCATCATGAATGCCCTGCTGGCCATCAGCCAGGACTTTGCGGCTTTCACCACCGCTTGGGAGCCCTCCCTTTCTGAAAAGCAGGCCTTCGCCACCTGGAACGGCGCCCAGGGCTGCCGCTACTGGTACGTGGCGTGGGACACGGACAAAGCCGCCACCGCCAGCCCAGCCACCGGCAAAAGCTTTGGTGAATGGCTCTCCACCCAGGGGGTGGACGGCACCACCGCTGTCTACCAGCGCGCTGATGTTGCTGCCTTCTGCCTGGGCTGGGCTGCCTCACTTGACTTCACAGCCACCGCCGGGCGCTTCAACCTGGCAGGGCGCAAAAGCCCCGTCCTGGCCAACCCTGATGGCTCCGCCGCCGACTATGACGCCCTCAAAGCCAACGGCTACAGCGTCTACGGCAGCTTCGGCAATGGTCTGGGCCGCTGGAACATGCTTCAGAACGGTGCCGTCTCCGGCCAATTTCTGTGGGCGGACACCTACATCAACCAGCTGTGGCTGAACGCCGCGCTGCAGGCTGACCTCATCAACCTCATCACCTCTGTGGGACAGATCCCCTACAACGCCGAAGGTGACGGGCTGATGAACGCCGCCCTGGCCGCCACCCGCGCCCAGGCCAAGCGCTTTGGCGCGGTGGAAGCAGGCGTTACCCTCACGGACCTGCAGAATAAGGCCCTCCAGCGCCTGTTCGGCCGTGACGTCAGCAACGAGCTGTTCAGCCAGGGCGATGTCTTCGCGCCCCAGGCCTCCACAACCCCAGCAGATGTGCGCGCCAGCCGCGGCTCCCCGCCCGCCATCTACGCCTACAACGATGGCGGCAGCATCCAGGCCGTTAACCTCTCCTCCATCGCCACCATCTGAACACCCCAACCCTTAACCAGCAAAAGCAGCAAAATTAGCAAAGGCCAAGACAAACCATGGCAAAACTCATTACATCAGCCGACGTCGTGGCCACCATGACGGTGGCCCAGCTCTTCTCCGCTCCCATCATCCTGGAGAACTGGTCTTCAGATAACGCGTGGGAGGCAGAGGACCAGGTCATCGGCGACAGCCGCATGAGCTTGGACAAGAAGCTCAACAAAGGCTACGTGCCCGCCCCTGTTGAACTGACCATGACGTTCGAACCGAACTCGGAAAGCCTCTTGGTGTTTGACGCTCTGGCGGCCGCCTCCAAAGCGGGGCGCACGGTCTATGACGTCAGCCTGGAGCTGGCCCACAAATCCCTGGGGCAAAAGTTCTCGTTCCTGGATGGCCACGTCATCCGCTACAAGCCCAACCCCGGTGGCGCCAAATTGCTGAAGGCACGCCCTGTGCGCTTCCGCTTCGCCGATATCATCCCAGCCGGCATGTGAAAGGAGGGATGACCCATGATGCAGGAAACTGAATTCTCCCCCTCCGAGGGCTCAGACGCAGGCAAGCTCTTCGTCATTCGCCCTTTTCGCGCCTTCGCTGGCGACCGCTGGGCGCGCAAGGTCATCCGCGCCTTGGCGGACGCCGGCACCAAACTGCCTGAAAGCGCCCTCAACCTGGGCATGGCCGGCCTGGCTGGGCTTGGCATGGGCCTGTTTGGCAAAATGGAGGAACAAGCCGTGGAGGAAGCCTTCGAGGGCCTCCTCTCCTGCTGCCTCATCAAGCGCGACCCCTCCAACCCGGCCCTCCCCCCAGCCCCCTTGCTGGAGGCCGACATAACCGACCCAGCCACGCTGAGCGTCCTGCGCACGGAGGCCTTCAAGGTGAATGTGGGTTTTATGAAGGCTGCCGCTGGCCAGATTTCCCCCCTCGTGGCCGCTCTTCTGCCAGCGACCCCTTCGAAGAAGGAGACGAGCAAGAGCCAGCCAGAACAGAAAACCTGAGCCTCCCTTTGGCCCAGGTCTTAGCGGGCAGGCTCGCCACCTTGCGGGAGCTCCAGACCACCTACGACACAGAGGACGTGTGGTTGATGTGGGAAGCTCTCCTTGTCGACCGTTACAACGGGGCCATCTAAGGCGAAGCCTGTGAAAGCCGTTGTGAAACCCGTGCAGGCCATAAGGCCAAACGGCGTGGAGCAACGGCTGAAAGGCCCCAAGACAACGGAATTGGTTAAAGGGCGCAGCGAACCCGTCTAGGGCTTTAGCCCGTGAAAGCCGATGTGGAACCTGTGCCGGCCGCAAGGCCAAACAGCGTGAAACATCGGCCTGAAGGGTTCAAGACGGCATGTAATGCAAGCGGCGAAAAGCTTCCTGCCACCAATTCCAAGACAACGGGGTCACTTAGGCTAACCAGCCGTAGAGCGAAGGGACCTTAGCCTCTTGAGGCGTAGAAGCGGGGATTGTCGAAGCGGACCCCCTATAGCCCGTTAAAGCCGATGCATCTCTGCTATAGTCCCCAAGGCCAGGCAGCAGGGCATGAAACCGTGCCCTGCTGCCCCCACCACCATCTGAAGGCATGAAGCCTCCCAAACCCCTACCAAGTCATCAAAGCCCACCCTATTTTATTGGTGAAAATCACAAAACTAGGAGGGTTAAGTTGGTGCCACAAACATTCAACGTCACCCTAAGATAACCTCTAAGTTTGTGAGAGTCACAAAACTTACCCCAATCCTTAAAATCCTAAGACAAGACAGAACAGACCTATAATCGGATTTCGTTCTCACCCTTTAAAGGAAACCCAAGAATCCAGCTTGGAAAGTAGGACACTTCAAGCACGCACCAAGAACAAGAAGCTATAAATAGATTATTTGCACCACAAACATTTAGTGACAAAAGAATAATCCAAAAACCCAGAGAACCTCAGCCCTACCTTCCAGAACAGTAAAACAAGGTAGATCTCACAAAACCAAGGAAACGTTTGGGAACCGCTCCCAACCTTTAAATATTCATGATGTTGGCCATAGGCTGAAGAGTACACCCAATGCCTCAACCTAATTTTACTATAACACCTTCATGCATTCTTGGGCACTTGTGAGTTAATCGCCTTATTTTTGGAAAAGCCCTACAACAAGGAAATAAATCAGAAGAGTGAAAAGTATTATAAAGCATACAGAGGCTGCGATGATAAGCAAACCCACAGAGAGAGCTAAAAACAAAAGTGCTACTTTACTTACATATTAAACCACTCTGTCCAGTAAATTAATTCACCACACCACACTTTCTATACTTAAATAATACAGTGCGGCACCATGACAGAATCATGACGCGAAACAAGGCTGAGGAGGATCCTGCATAAGTATAGGCAGATCATCGCTAGCTTATCGTTAACCTGAATCCTTCACTTTCAACGGCAAAACCTGCTTCCTCTGCTGAGGACAATTCCTCAGCTGATAGCGACAGTGACAGCAATACCAGTGATTTTGCTGATGTCATCAGGGATTTTGCTTCTGCTGTTAAAGACCTCACCACTGCTGCAGACAAGTTGAAAGATGCTAGTGGTGAGCTTAAAGCTGATTCAGAGCACAATGAAAAGTCCCTCAAGGCTAAAGCCACTGAACTGGCCACTGCTGTAGCATCACGTGCTACTGATGATAAAAACCTAGTCGACTTAAATTCCAGTACTGCAGATGGTATTGTGGTGCTATTTAGACTAGCTTGGATGAAACTTGCTGTTAGCTTAAGGAGGGAAAAGGAGGCTTAAGTTTAGTGATCTTGGATTTCTGAAGTTTCTTTGCGAAACTCCTCCAAGAGTTTAGGGTCAATTTGATTCTCAAAGAAGTGTATTTTATCGCCTTCTACAAGACCTATAGGAACATCAAACCTAAGTTCTTCATTTAATGAAGCAGAAAAATAACTTCCTAAAAAAACCTTCCCCACATTAGATGATCCACATATTGCACCATAATATTCTATTACAACTCCATTACTAAAGATAATCCCTTTGCGCTCTGGAGGGCATGGGGTAATCGTATAGTCTGCATGAAAGGGGTCATTTATCGTTATTTGACTAAAGGTATCTACTTTATTACCTCCCTGTGGTTCAAAGAATATTTCCATTGATTTAGAAATATATGTCAGTACAAGACTGTGATTTTTATGCATATATTTCAAAGACCATTTTCCAGCCATTTTTGAGGTTATTTGAAAGTCTTTGAGATCACTAATTGGCGAATTATATAATTTATTTCTAATAATAATGCAGTTCTCAGCATTTTCACTCCCATCGTTCTTCCACATATTTAAATTATTTCCCCCCTTAAGGCAATTTTGCCCTCTATCGATTGCTTTACTTTGGGCGCCAGTTTGAGTTATGCCGAAAAACATTCCTATACTTAAGGCACACTTAACTACTATATTTACGAATGTATTTTTTTTCTCGTCATTACCTTTAACCTTAATTCAAAGGATTATAATCATGCCTACTTCTCTTGATGCTATCATCACACGTTTGGCACGTTCTGGTCAACTCCAACTCATCGTTAACCTAAATCCTTCACTCCCGCCTGCAAAACCCACCTCATCTAGTGATGATAGTACTTCCAATGACGATGATAGCAATACCAGTGATTTTGCTGATGCCATCAAGGATTTCAGCACAGCCATTGAAAAGCTTGCAGATGCCGCCAAAGCTTTGAATGGTGCTGGGGCTAGCTTGGCTTCTGCGGCCAAGCAAGAAACCAAGAGTATTAAAGAAAAACTGAAAGCTCTTGGTGTTAGCTCCGCCACCCACGCTGCTTCCTTTGTGGTGGGTGATAACCCTGTTGCTTTGGCTTCCAAGACCAACCACCAGGTTATGGATGTCGTAAATCAGGCCTGGACCTGGTTTAAGACTTCTTATTTGGCGTTGAGGAAGTCTTCCTTCATTTTGGGATCAAGGGGTGGAAGGATAATGGAAGCGTCAGTGCCTTTGACGATGGCAACTGGGTAAGCTTTTCTGAATTCTGAAGCAGCGATTTTAATCGGTGTTGACATATATAATATGCCCTGCACATTGGGACCATATTCGTATTGTACTAACACACCATCACTAAATAATAGACCGAAATTTTCTGATTTATCATAATTGTTATTCTCATCATGAACCATCATAGCATTCATAAAAGTATGATTTTTTCTATCTTTCATGAAATTAAATTGGATATCACTTCTTCCATATAGAAGATTTGGGTAGCCATTAGGATTTCTATGAAAATGCCATCCACCTTTCTGTACACTAATTACATGTAAACTTTCCTTGGGAGAATTTCCTAGTTCGTTATACGCGCTCACTGTTGCAACCAAATGACAACCTTTCAAAGAAGAATTTACTAATGCTACCGTTTCTCCCTCCCCAAAAGGAGAATTATATGATTTTATAATTGGCGAAGCACAGTTACGCTTTTCATTTTCTTGGGCTTGGGCAGTAGAAAAGAATGCCATCACTGCTAATGCAGTGAAGAACTTTGATACTGACCTAACGCTTATTTTACGATTCATTACCACTTTCCTTCAATCATTTATCATATTTTATATATCGGAATGTCACATCATGGCAAATGCTCTTGACGCTTTTTTGACAAAATATGGCTCTACGCTTACTAAAATGCAGGGCGATCTGGATAAATTAGCTAACAAAACTGACAAAGCAACCACTAGCGTGAGTGATGCAGGAACTTCACTGGATAAAGCTGGTTCCTCATTCCAGTTTGTATATTAGATTAGCCAGGAGTAGTGCCCTGTTATCTATTATTGGCCATGATCTTTGTAGTATTTATCTATCCTAGCGTTAAGAGCTGCGCGAGCTTCCTTCGTAGGCGTTGTGGAGGTTCTATATTGCTCAATAAGTTTGGGGGGCAGAGGAGGGATTTTGTAAGCTTGATTATCACTCACCACAGCTACAGGGACTGAATCTATTAACGCTCTGGTCAATATTGATGAATAGTTGTGCCCATCAACATCTCCTTTATCCGTGCAAGTGTCAACTTTATAATTAACAAAAAAACCATTTTGAAAAAGTAAACCAAATCTATTCTTGGGACAAGGAAAGTAATTGGAAAACAGATCTATTCCTGAATTGGTATCAGAGTATGTGCCTAAATCAGGTGTAAACATAATGCTAACAATTCCAGGCACATTGCCTGGAAATTCAAAATCTAAATCGGGCCAAGGCTCCCCAGAATCCTCTTTATTTGCATGATATTCCCACTGCCCTGGCAAGACCCCTAAATAATGAACTGAATTCTTGTCAACGCCTGTAGGAGGGTTCCCCAAAAAAAATGTGCTTAGAATCACCCCACACCCTATGCCCACAGCAAATGAAGCAATAGAGCTTCCCTTAAATACATTCATTTAACCACTCCAAAAATCTAAAGGATTAATAAAAAATGTCCACTATCAACAACACACTTATGATGAAAATTGACACTGTGCATTTTTCACATGATGTAGAAAAAGTTAATCAAGCCCTCGATTCCATTAACAACCACGTCAAGAAAATTGATGATAACCTCAACAACATTCCAGCCATGAGGGTTTCTTATTTGGCGTTGAGGAAGTCTTTCTTCATAGACTCAGACAAAGGAGGTAGAATGATGTCAGCCTCTCCACCATGGACTACAGCCACGGGCAATGAACTGCTCATCATCAATCCTGTGATTTCTGGTGGGGCAAGCATAGCTAAATCCCCTTTCACAATAGGACCATAGTCATATTGAACAATTACACCATTACTGAATAACACACCTAAATTGTCACCTTTGTTATAAGGAAAATCATGAACATACATGACAGAAGGAAGTCCCTGCTTGCTGGGTTCCTTATAAAAACAAATATTTAGATTATGCATAATAGAACATAGTTCCGGTCCATCCTTTCTCTCTTTATTGAGGCCCCAATCACTTTCTACATATCGAAAAACCTTTAATGACTGTTTAGTAGATTTGGCTTTATGTAATTCATTATCTTCTGTTAAAAGTTGGCAATTATTTAGAGGTGCACCAATCAAACTTTTAACAGCGTTTTCAGGGGAAGCACTTTTATAAGCTTCAACTATAGGAGCGGCACAATTCGTGCTTTCAGCATGAGCAACTGCAATTAATGTTGTACTGCTCAAACCAACCAAAAGTGATTTAATTAATTTAGAATTAAAGATTTTGTTTAGTTCGTAATTGTTGAGCATTGTTTCTTAACCTTAACTTGACGACACGTTTCCTTCCGCTTTGAACTTTATAACGGATTATCTCATCATGGCAAATGCTCTTGATGCCTTCTTGGCAAAATATGGTACCACCCTTAATAAAATGCAGAAAGATCTGGACATATTGGCCAGAAAATCTGACAAAACGTTATTACTTAATTTTGAGGGGTATTTGCTAATAATCTTGGCGCTCTGCAGTCTCTTTTCTGAATTCTTCCAAAATTTCAGAATTAATTGGATGATCAAACAAAAATACTTTATCTCCATCCGTTAGGCCTATAGGAATATCAAACCTGAGTTCTTCATTCAACGCAGCGGATGAAATCCCTCCTATGTAGGTATTTCCTTTATCAGAAATTCCACACATCGCACTGTAATATTCAATTACAATGCCGTTACTGAAAATTATTCCTTTGCGGTCATTCCCACAAGGAATAACTTTATAAGAAAGCTTGAATGGACCATTTATTTCAATCTGACTCACGGTTTCTACTTTATAGTAATCCATAGGCTGAAAATTTACTCTTAATTTCGAAGATTTATAAATTAAGATTGGATTGTCATTTCCATGAGCTGCTTTAAATTCCCATTCCCCACTTATTGTTGGAGCTAGTATATAGTTTTTCGGCTCATTAGATGAGTCATAAAGATCGTTATGTATAAGTGGACAATAATTTAGATTCCTCACTTTATTTTTAATAATTTCCCAGTTCTCAGAGTCAAAATGAAGCAGAGAATTTTTAATGGGATCTAAACAATTATGTCTATTATTATAAATTTCACCATGTTGCGCATAAGAAATTTTAACTAAGAAAGCGTTGGACATAAATAAAAATGCTAGAGTCTTAATGAAAGCATTTTTTTTATCATCACTTCTATCCTTTTCCTTGTAAAAGTTACTGAATTAAAAGGAATTTTAACATGTCTACATCTCTTGATGTTATCATCACACGTTTGGCACGCTCTGGTCAACTCCAGCTTATCGTTAACCTGAATCCTTCATTTCCAACGGCAAAACCTGCTTCCTCTGCTGTAGACAGTTCTTCTGCAGATGACGACAGTGACAGCAACACCAGTGATTTTGCCGATGCCATCAAGGATTTCAGTAGTGCCATTGAAAAGCTTGCAGACGCCGCCAAAGCCTTGAATGGTGCTGGGGCCAGTTTGGCATCTGCGGCTAAGCAAGAAACCAAGGGCATTAAAGAAAAACTGAAAGCTCTTGGTGTTAGCTCCGCCACCCACGCTGCTTCCTTTGTGGTGGGGGATAATCCTGTATCTTTGGCTTCCAAAACCAACCACCAGGTTATGGATGTCGTAAATCAGGCCTGGACCTGGTTTAAGACTTCTTATTTGGCGTTGAGGAAGTCTTCCTTCATTTTGGGATCAAGGGGGGGAAGGATGATGGAAGCGTCAGTGCCTTTGACGATGGCGACTGGGTAAGCGTTCTTAATTTCCATTTCTCCAAGTGCAATTGGGGTGTCCATGTAAAGGCTCCCATCAATATTTGGACCATATTCATAACGAGCCATTACGCCATTGCTGAAAAGCAAGGAGAAATTCTGTGATTTATTATAATCATGCTCCTCATCATGAATTTCCATCACATTGTCAATGTAATTATCCTTTAAGTGCTTAATAAAATTGAACTCTATTTCGGGACTACCAAAAATAAGGTTTGGGTAACCAATGTGTCTATTACTAAGTTCCCATTTCCCTTTTTGAATGCCAATAACATTTAAATCTACTTTGTGTAGATTTTGTGGGTGCTTGTAATCGCTTGATATAGAAGCCATAGGGCAATTAACCAAAGTAGACCCAACAAGGTCCTTCGCTGCACTTTCAGGAGAAGGGCTTTTATAAGCCTCTACAATTGGTGTGGCGCAATTGTAAAAGCCATTTTCACTGGCTTGAGCAGGGAATGAACTTATGGTCAGTCCCCCAATCATTCCCAACCCAAGCATATAATTCACAGTTTTTATGTAACGCATATCGACCTCCATCAAACAATCAATCACCTCATCATAAAGGAATATCTCATCATGGCAAATGCTCTTGACGCCTTTCTGGCAAAATATGGCTCCGCGCTTACCAAAATGCAGGAGGACCTGGACAAACTGGCTAGCAAAACTGATAAAGCCACCAGCAGTGTGAGTGATGCGGGCTCGTCACTGGACAAGGCTGGTTCCTCTCTCCAATCAGTAGCTGACAAAGGTTCTGACGCTTTTGATGCTTTCAAAGCTGGTGTTAGCCATCTATTCACCTTTTTGACAGGTGAAAACAATATCATTGATCTGACTAATAATCGGACTAAAGAAGGTGAGGACTTTAGTTACCGTCGCAGGGAACTCTCAAGTTTTAATGCTGATAAGCTTTTACAACTTGAAAATGCCACCTATTTGGCTAGTGGCAGCACAACAGACATGGATAGCTTTTTATTGGCTATTCAAAAGAATATAGCCACGGGCAAAACTAAAGATATTAAGGAAGCCCTTAAAACACTAGATCTCAAGATAAGTGATATTACTGACAAGAATGGCAATTTACGCGGTGATTTTCTAGATACTATTGTTCATAGCAAGAAATTCTCCACCACTAATCCACATTTATGGGTCAAGCTTTTTGATGGTCTAGGTGTAAGTGATGGAGTACAACGACTTATTTTAAATGGTTTTGATCACTATATGGCTGAGGGGGCTAAATATAACCGTATAAAATCTGTAAAAGATACTTCCCAAACTTTTAATGATGCTAAACGCCAGAGAACCTTATCAAGCAGAAACATTCAATATGATGTTGCTGATGAAAATGCCAAATTGGCGACTCCAGCTCTTAAAGCACTGACTGATTTTCAGGATGCCCATCCTGAAAAGGCTGCTAAATTCATAGAAGGTCTAGGCATTACGTCCTTGGCTTTGGGGAGTGTGCCCGCTCTTAAAGGCATCAAAAGCCTGTATGAGTTTGTCAAAGAACTTATCAAGTTTGGTGGCAAGGAGGCGGGCAGCATCGCTACTAAGATTGTAAAGGATGTTGCCAACGATACTGCCACCTCTGCTATGACAAAAATGGCGCTTGAGAGTTCCGTACCTGAAGGTGTTTTAACTGCAGAAGGGGGAGGTATTGTAGCTGCAGAGGGAGGAGGCCTTTTAGCCGCAGAAGGAAGCGGTCTTTTAACTACGGTTGGCGGAACTACAGGGGCCATTGCAGCTGCGCCTGTAGCACTTTCCACCGCTGTAATTGCTGCTGCAATTTGGAGTTCCTTTGAAGGCCCTAAATATGGGTATACCCCACCACAAGCTGCTTTTGGCATTGGGATAGCGGATAGCTTAATTGGAGATCATGCACAGCATGAAAGATATCTGCGTGAAGTAGAAGAATATGAGAGGAAACAGAAGTTATTTAAAGACAAAGCCATTGACTTTATTTTACAAGGCACTGGCGGCAAGTCATTACCTTATTTGGACCAGTACCACCAAAATCAGCATGATGAGTTTTTGAACGCTCTGAGGGGTAAGCCTGAATGGTCAAGTCCTATTGCGGCACCTCAGAAGCATTCAGCCTCCAAAAGGGCTAAGGTGCGGAAGCGCATCATCCATCATTCCCATCAATCCCACACTGTGCACCATCATTATGAGCGGCACCTCCATAAGGTGCCTTTGGGGGCAGGGCGTGGCCACGCTAAAGCCTCCACGGAGGGACGCCATACCCCCCACCACCCTCTTGCTCATTCTGATTTGAGCCATCAGCCCCTCTCTGCCTGGCCTGCTTTCAAGGAATTGCAGGAGATGCAGGTTCAGGAATTGAAGGTTCTGAAGCTTGTTCTGCCAAACCATCCAGGTTTGCTTGGAGAGCGGGGGTTGCCGCTGCTTGATTGGAGAGGGTTTGACGATGGTGGGAAGCCAGGGCAGGAGGGGACCTTCCCCCAGTTTGGTACACCACTAGAAGCCCCTCTCAACACTCAGCCGGGCGTGCCTGGTGCTGAGCAACACTTCACCTTGGACAAGAACTCTGCACTGGGGTGGTTTTATACGCCCCTGAGCCAGGAACAACCAGATTCCGCCACAGGTACCCAGCCAGGTGCGGCTGGTGCTGAGAAGCTTTTTAACCAGGACAGGGACTCTGCATTGGGAGGGGGTATTGTACCCCTGAGCTTGGAGCAAGGGGAAGGGTTTAACCCCTATCGCCAACTCCTATGGCCTGGGCTGGATGATGGGAGAGGGATCCAAGAGGAACGCTTCAACCTGCTTTCCCCCACCGCGCCAGGGCAGCCGCTTTGGGGAATGCCCCCTTCGGGAATACCCACTTTGGGGATGCACTTTGGAGAGATGTACTCAGGCCGTGGCACTGAGGGGGGGGCACCATCTTCTCTGGTCTCCACAGCCCCCATAACTCCCTTGGCTTTGCTGGCGGGGAATGGGGGTGGGGTGGATGTTCTGCCGCCTGAAAACAAAACAGGGGAAGGTTACGAGGGGAGCGTGCCGCTTGTATTGCAAGGCTTCCCAACCCCCATGGCTCTTGGTGGCCAGGAGGAACGCCATGGACGTCAGCATGGCCGCGGCCTGCACAGCCAGCCTGGAAGCACGCCGCACGGGCACGCTTATGGGCATGCCAGCTCCCCCAAGCACGGTTTAGGGCTTGGTGGTGCGGCTGCCCTCCCAGTCCCAGGTGGCAGGAGCGGCGCTGCAACGGCCATGGCGCTGGCGGAGCGTTACTACATTGCCCAAGGGTTCACGCCAGAGCAGACGGCGGGGCTGGTGGCGCGCATTCAGCGGGAAAGCCAGTTCAACCCCACAGCGCGTGGCGATAGTGGTGAGGCCTGGGGCCTGTTCCAATGGCACAGGGACAGGCGCAAGCACTTTGAGGCGCTGTTCCACCACCCCTTTGGCACGGGCAGCGCTAGGCAGCAGTTCCAGGAGCAGCTGGCGTTTTCCGTAGCGGAGCTGCGCAACCCGCACTGGGAAGGCAGGGCAGGCGCCAAGTTGGCGCGGGCCACCACAGCGCAGGAAGCTGGTGCGGCCGTTAGCCTTGGTTATGCGCGCCCCGCTGCAGCCCAGCATGAGGCCTATGCAACGGGCCGGATGGCAAGGGCCATTTTGGCCCAGATGGGCGGCCGCGAAGCCCCCCAGCCGAGCTTGGCGCCTGATGCGGCGCGCGCGCTTGGCACAGCGCGCAGCGTTGGCTTTAGCGGGGTGGGGACGACCATCAACCACATCAACAACCACAACACGCTGAACGTGGGTGGTGTTCAGGTGGAGGTGGGCAATGTTGGTGACACAAACATTGGTTACCGGATTGGCGGGCAAGTATGCCGTGAGCTTGAAGCACAGCTTGGCCAGAAATGGGCTGCTTGCAACGCTGTTGCGCTGACCTGACTTGAGGGGGCCTGAAAGGTTCCGGGGGCGTTGATGGTGAATGTTTGTGCCACACACAAATGCCCCAAAAGAGGCCTGAGAAGCATGATTTCAGCCCCTAAAGGTCTGATTTAGGGGGTTGGGAGGGTGTTTTTGGCCCTCAACAGGGCTGGTAGCGGCCTTGAGCGTGCGAAAGAGCGTGTTTCAGCACCACTTCACTTCATCATCTTAAATTCCACCACATAATTTCCATTACAACAGAGGAGGGGAGCCATGAGCTTGGTGCCCTTTAACACCGCCAGCGCCAATGACGCCGCAGGCCGCGGCTGGCTGGCGCTGGAGCAAAACGCGGCGCGCGCAGCCTGGGGGCTGTTCCGCAGGCCGCAAGGCATTGCCACCACAAGTGGTGCAGACACTACGCTGTTTGGGCGTTTGTGCAGCACCTTCACCAATGCGCTGACGGGGGGATCGCAAGCGCTGTTCCCCATGGCCAGCCCAGAGGAGATTGGGGTGGACTTCACCTGGGCGTTGCCAAGCGCGCCGCAGGAGAATGGCAGCGTTGTTACCTACAACAAGGTGC
Organism: Formicincola oecophyllae; assembly: GCF_006542395.2. Taxonomy (NCBI): domain Bacteria; kingdom Pseudomonadati; phylum Pseudomonadota; class Alphaproteobacteria; order Acetobacterales; family Acetobacteraceae; genus Formicincola; species Formicincola oecophyllae. Next base: position 1,814,304 of record NZ_CP038231.1, read on the forward strand.
GCAACCCTGGCACAGCCACCATTACCTATGTGTGTGACGGCAGCCAGAGCGGCACAAGCGCGCTGGAGACGTTGCTGCCGGATATGCCCTTTTCAGCCGCTGGGCAGAGCAACCGTACGGCGTTCATCAATGCTGTGGAGGAAGCTGCAGCCAGCCTGGAGCTGTACGAGCTGCGCACCCCTGAAGGGCAGTGGTCCACGGTGAACATCGTTGGGTGGCGCAAAAAGCGCAATTTGGCCAGCTACGCCATGCTGGCTGTTGAGATTTCCCTGCAAGAGGTGCGCACCACCGCCACGCGCACTTACACCAACACGCGCCACCCAGCAGGTGCTGCTGTGCAGCCCCAGGGGGCGGCAACACAGCTGCAGGGCGCTGCGGCGCCCAGCCTGGCGCCAACGCTGCTGGCCCCTGGTTGAGGGTTTTGGGGTTAGGCCCTGGGAGGCCATGGGGGCGGCTATGTGCCTTGGGCCATCAAGAACTCCAATTGGGCCCCTCAAAAGCCATCAAAACATACTGAACGTTACTGAACGACATTGAGCGACACTGAACGTCACTCAGAACAGAAAACATCAGAACAGAAAACAAGAGACATGAGGAAAGGAGGTTGCCATGGCTGACATGACGGCTTGGTACACCATACCCCTTTCAAGCGCGCTGCCCAGCCAAACGCTGAGCGTAATGCTGAACGGGGTGCAAACGCGGCTGTGGCTGCGCCAGCTTGGCGTGGGGTTGTTTGTGGACATATGGGCTGGGGGCGTTCCCCTGGCCATGGGCGTTCTAGCGCAGGACAGGGTGGCGCTGGTTAACAGCAGCGCAAGCCCGCTGGGGGGCGAGCTTTACTTCATCGACACCAGCGGGACTGCGGACCCGGACTATGCGGGCCTTGGTGTGCGGCATTTGCTCTACTACCGCCAGGACGGCACGGGGGTAGGAACGGTTGCTGGCGCTGGGGAGGTGGGGTGATGGCAGGTACAGTTTTTACCTCCACCTCAGGCGGGGTTTTGCAGGGGTTCAGGCGCAAGGGGCTGCGCGTTACCTTCACGGTGGGGTCGGGCAGTTTGGGGCCAGATGCCACGATGGACAGCGTTGTTTTGGAGAACCACCGCTGCCACGCCACCATCACCCAGGAGGGAATGCGCACTGGACTGCGGTGTGAGCTGACCCTTGAAGGGATGGAGATGGCGGAGATGAACCGCCTTTCCATGTTGGCGCCCACCATCACCCTGGCCAACAGCACGGTGCGCGGCCTAGCCCAAAACAGCCTAACGGTGGAGGTGGTGGACAACATCAGCCCGCCTGAGCTGGTGTTTTCTGGTCAGGTTTTGGAAAGCTTCGCTGATTACGGCAAAGCGCCTGAGGTGACGTTCCAAGTGCGTGCGCAGGCCAATGCAGGCCTTGGCGCGGCCCAGGCAGCGCCCCTTTCCTACCCGCAGCCGGTGGCGGCGGCCCAGGTGGTGGCCGACATCGCCGCACGCGCTGGCGTGCGGTGCGCTGACCACGGGCTGAAGGGCACGTTCGGCGCTGGTTACACCACCCACGGCACGTTGCTGGACATGGTGGAGCGCGCTGTTGGGGCGTTCCACGGGGCGTTTATGCGGGATGCGGCAGGCACGCTGCATGTGTGGGGAACGGAGGCACCCAAGGCTGGTGGCGGCGCGCCTGTGCCTTTGCTGAACGCGGCTTCGGGGTTGCTTGGTTACCCTTCCTACACGGCCTCTGGCTTGCAGGTGCGCAGCTTGTTTAGGGGGGATGTTGAATGGTGGCAGCCCATCAATGTGCAAGGTGGCGGGCTGGGCACCCCGGGAACGCAGGGTGCCCATGGCTTGGTGGGGAACGCCAGCCAGGGCGCGGCCGGCTGGGCAGGGGGGCAAGGCGCTGTGCGCGCCCCACCGTGGAACGGGCTTTGGGTGCCCTGGAAGATCACCCATGAACTTACCACTGAAATCAAGGATGGGCCGTGGTTCACCACCCTGGAGGCCCAGCGCGCTGAAGGGAGCGTGAACAATGCCCAGTAATGCCCATAATGCCAGTAACACCAGCAACCTGAGCAACGCCAGCAATATAAGCAGCGTGAGCAACCAGACTTCCGCCCCGGCCAGTGCCGCTGGCGCCCCAGGGGGCTCTGGCTCCGGCCCTATGCCCACTTTCCGCAGGCCGTGGGATGGGGCGGGGCTTCTACAAGGTATTACGCGGCTTGTGCGGGATGCCTTCGCCCGCCAGGCCCCAGACCTGCCCTGCAAGGTGGTGGCCGTCTACCCCGGCAAGGATTTGGCCAGCGGCACAGTGGATGTGGAGCCGATGGTCCACCAGCAGGACGCGCTGGGGCAGGGCGTGCCCCACGGCGTTCTGCACAACGTGCCCTATTACCGCGTTGCGGGTGGTGGTTCGGCCATCGTGATTGAACCCTGCGTTGGCGACATAGGCCACGTTACCTTGGCTGGGCGCGACATCAGCAACCTTAAGGCCAGCCGCAAGGCGGGGCCGCCGGCCTCCTACCGCATTCGCGATATGTCGGATGGGATCTATGTGGCCAGCATTATGGCGCTTTCACCCCAGCATTACATCCAGGCCACAGGGCAGGGGTGGCGCATCGTCACCCCCGGTGTGGTGGAGGTAAGCGCAGCGCAGGTGAAGGCCAACTGCGACATCGTGACCAGTGGGGATGTGGTGGCTTCGGGCGTCAGCCTCAAAGGCCACACCCATGGCGGCGTCAAAGCCGGACCAGACAGCACAGGAAAACCAACATGACGACTTCTCTCACCCTTAATGAGCGGGGCTGGGACCTGACGCTTGACGGCGCAGGCAACCTGGCCACGCTGAGCGGGCACGCAGCCACGCTGCAGGATGTGGCCAGCGCGCTACAAACCTGGATTGGCGAGTGCTTTTACGACCTTTCCCAAGGTCTGCCTTATGACAGCGGGCTTTTGGGGCCAACGGACAGCCCCTCCCTTTTCGCAGCCCAGGCGGAGGCCGCAGCCCTGCAGGTGCCTGGCGTGGCAGCTGTGCGCTGCGTGCCCCAAGCGCTGGGGCCTGGGCGCCAGCTGAGCGGCGTTGTGGGCGTGACCTTTACGGACGGGGGGACAGCCCATGTCAACTTCTGAAGCATTTTCAGCAAGCAATGGCGCAGAGGGCGCAGGGGTTGGCGCCTTCAGGGCCGAGACCTCCGTTCCCGCCCCGCAGCTGACGGACGCTGGGCTGGCAATGCCCGCTGAAGCGGCCATCCTGGCTGGCGTTCAGTCTGACATCAACGAGGCCCTGGGGGGTGGCACCAACCCGGCGCTGAACACGCCCCAAGGGCAAATCGCCATGTCCATGACGGCTATTTTGGGGGACGCCCTTGAATGCATGCTGGAGGTCCTGAACGGCGTTGACCCGGCGCGGTCCTCTGGCCGGCTGCAGGACGCCATCGGGCGCATTTACTTCATGGAGCGCCTGCCAGCCACGCCAACGCTGGTGGAGGTGGCGCTGACCCTGACGGGCAACAGCCTGCCCACCATCGCCGCTGGCACAACCTTGGCCAGTGACCAGGCAGGCAACCTCTACGCTGCCCAATCGGACATCAGTTTCCCCCCTAACACGCCAAGCCCGCAATATGTCACCCTGGCCTGCCAAGCGCCGGGGCCTGTGGAATGCCCCGCAGGCGCCCTGGCGCTTTACAGGGGGAACATGGGGCTGGCCGCGTTGGCCAACCCTGCGGCAGGCATTCCTGGCCAGGCCGTTGAAAGCCGCGCTGCCTTTGAGCGCAGGCGCGCCCTGGCTGTGGAGGGCAACGCGCGCAGCAGCAACGGTGCCCTCCTGGGGGCGTTGCTGGACATCCCAGGTGTGCAGGACGCCCTTGTGGTGGACAACCCCACCACGGCAGAGGCCCAGCAAGGCGGCATCACCCTGCCGCCCCACACCCTTTACGCTGTTGTGCTGGGCGGCAACGCTGAGGACATCGGCCAGGCCATTCTGGCCAAGAAACCGCCAGGCTGCGCCACCCATGGCGCCCAGAGCGTGACAGTGCAGGACAACGCCAGCGCTTATGGCGGGCAGGGGCCGCGCTACACGTTCCAGTACGACCAAGCGCAGACGACCACCGTCCATGTGGCTGTCACGCTGGCCACGGGGCCACATGTGCCCTCAGACGCGGCGTTGGCGGTGCAAAGGGGCGTTCTGGCCTGGTTTGAGGATGCCGACACGCGCCCGCGCCTGGGCGGCACGCTTTACGCCGGGCGCCTGATTGGTGCGCTGAACGCTGTGGGCGACTGGGTGGAGGTCCTTGACTGCCAAATCAGCACAATAGCTGGCGGCACGGGGGCACGGCTGACGCTGCCCATCAACCAGCTTCCCACGGTGGATGCCAGCACCATTACCGTGACGATGGCGGCGTGAGGGTGCCCCTGCCCCGCGCGGCACCCATACCCAATCCAAACCCAAAACGACCAAAACAGAACAAAGGAGGGCACCATGGAGGACATCAGGCCGACCATCCTCGCCCAATACGCCAACAGCCCAGCCCTGGTGGGCATCCTGGCGCGCTTCAACGCGGCAGCTGACCCGCGCCTCCTGTTGGAGATGTGGTTCCAACATGTGTGGGACCCCAGCACGGCGACCGGCTGGGGGTTGGACGTATGGGGGCGCATCGTTGGCGTTTCCCGCGTTCTCAAAACGCCTTCAACGGGGTTTTGGGGTTTTGAGCAAGGCGATGACGGATCGGGCACGTCACTGCCCTTCGATGAAGGCATTTTCTACACAGGACAGCCCACGACTGGGAACTACCGCCTGACGGATGAGGCCTTCAGGCGTCTGGTCTTCGCCAAGGCTGCAGCCAATATTTGCGGCGGCTCCACAGCTGACATCAACCGCGTTCTCATGCTGCTGTTTGGCGGCGCTGGTAAGCGGATTTGGGTGGAGGACGGCCAGGATATGACCATGACGGTCCGCTACGCGTGGCGGATTTCAGCGTTGGACGCAGCCTTGCTTGAAAATGCTGGCGTTCTGCCGCGCCCCTCAGGTGTGGCGCTTAGCTTCGCTTACACGCCAGACACCACAAATTGAGACAAGCAAACCTTAGATAACCAAGCCTCTAACCAAGATTTAGAGATTTAGACACTACTAGGGAGAAACACCCATGAAAGCATCCACACTCGGCCCAACCTTTACGCAGGGTTGGGCCTACAACCCCGATTTAAACACTGTGCGCGCCATTCCTGAAAGCGCACCTGGGGACAAAGGGGCAGCCAGCCTGGAAAAGGGCTTCCCCGAAGCCACCATGACCCCCGTTGGCGCTGGCGGCGAACCGCCCAATGGCGCTGACATGAACGGTGCCTTGCGCTTGTTGAGCCTTGGCATCCGCCAAGGGGAGGCGCGCCCCATCCCCCCCTGGGACGGTAACCTGGCCAATGCCATTGGCGGCTACCCCCAAGGCGCCTGCGTGATGGCGGATCTGGGCGGACAGTGGTCCGTGCTGGTTTCGCTGCGCGATGACAACCTGGCCCAGCCCACAGACACCGGCAGCTGGCAGAACCTCACCGCAAGCTGCCAGCCCAAGGGTTTCTACGTGCCCACCGGGGGCGCTGATGATGGCCTCAACAGGCCCGTCACCTTCATGGGGGTGGACGACAGGCACGGGCAGCTCTGGTTCAACGCGGATGGCCTGATGGGCCAGTTCCTCGTCACAGGTAATTACGGCCTGGATAACTACTCCTTCCGCTGCGTTGGCCTCAAAAGCCAGTACCAGGACCCCAACACGCGCAGCCAGCCTGCCGGGCTGGAGTATTTTGACGAAAACGGCCTGGCCACGCTCGCCATCGCCAAGCCTTATGCAGACGCCATCTACGCCACGCAGGCCGCGCTGAATGCCGAAATTAACCGCGCTGAGGCCAGCGAAGGCACGAAGGTCTCCGGCACGGAGGGCATGGTGAATGGTGATGGGCGCGGCATTGGCCTGCACACTAACGGCAGCACCAACCACCCCATTTATGGTGACGACAAGAACGGATGGCGCGACCTAGCGCTGGTGGCGGACCTGGCAGGCTACCAACCTAAAGGCAATTACGTGCCAAATGTTGGCGCTGATGATGGGCAGAACCGCCCCATCACCCTGATGGGGGTTGATGACGCCGTGGGCCAGCTGTGGTTCCAGACCACAGGCCAGGGCGGCCTTCACTTGGTGGCTGGCGACAGCGGCACTGGCGGTGACTTGACCGTCAAGGCCCTGGTGTTTGGCCGGGACAACCTGGCGCTGCCAACCGCCATCGCGCGTGACGGAACGCGTGTTGAAATGGCCCTGCGCAGCGATTTGGTTAACGAGATCAACGCGCGCCAATCCGCTGACAGCGCTGAGAGGACGCGTGCGCAGAATGTGGAGGCCACGCTGCTTTCCGGCACAGCTGGCCTGGTCTCCGGGGATGTGCAGGGCATCGGCATCCACACCCAGGGGGGATCCAACCAACCGCTTTATGGCGACATCGCCAATGGTTGGCGCGCGCTGGCGCTTGAAAGCGACCTGGCAGGCTACCAACCCAAAGGCAATTATGTGCCGAGTGTTGGCGCTGATGACGGGCAGAACGGCCCCATCACCATGATGGGCGTGGCTGACGGCACAGGGCAGCTGTGGTTCAACACCGCCAAGGCCAGCAATGTGCGCCTGGTGGCGGGCAACCAGTTCACAGACGCGTTCTCCCTGCCAGTTCACGCCATCAAGAGCCAATACCTCGACACAGATAGGAAGCAGCCGGCAGGCTTGGAATATATCGATGAAAATGGCCTGTTCATGCTGGCCATTTCCAAAGCCTATGCTGATGGTTTATATGCCACGCAATCAGCCCTGACAGCGGAGATTAATCGTGCCCAAGGCGTGGAAGCGACCCTGCTTTCCGGCACAGCTGGCCGTGGCCCTAACGATCCAAGCGGGTTAGCGCTGCACACCAACGCAGGCACTGGCCGCCCCAATTACTGGGACAGTACTGGCGGCAAGGGCGACCTGGCCTACTATACGGACGTGAGCGCTGAGGCCGCTGCGCGCATGGCTGCCGACAACGCCGAAACCACCCGCGCCCAAGGGGTGGAAGCCACGCTGCTTTCCGGCACGTCTGGCATGGCATCAGGAGATGTGCAGGGCATAGGCATCCACACCCAGGGGGGGTCCAACCAGCCGCTTTATGGCGACATCACCAATGGTTGGCGCGCGCTGGCGCTTGAAAGCGACCTGGCGCGCTACCAGCCCAAAGGCAATTACGTGCCGAGTGTTGGCGCTGATGACGGGCAGAACGGCCCCATCACCATGATGGGCGTGGCTGACGGCACAGGGCAGCTGTGGTTCAACACCGCCAAGACCAGCAATGTACGCTTGGTGGCTGGCAACCAGTTCACAGACGCGTTCTCCCTGCCAGTTCACGCCATCAAGAGCCAATACCTCGATACAGATAGGAAGCAGCCAGCAGGTTTGGAATATATCGATGAAAATGGCCTTTTCATGCTGGCCCTCTCCAAAGCCTATGCTGATGGTTTATATGCCTCCATCCCTTCACTGGTGGCGGAGACCAACCGTGCCCAACAGGTTGAGGCCACCATGCTTTCCGGCACTTTTGGCATGGGTCCCAATGACAATGCTGGTGTTGGCATCCACACCAGCAGCGTAAGTGGGCGGCCAACCTACTGGGACAAATCTGGCAACAAAGGTGATTTGGCCTATTTCGCTGAAGTGAGCGCAGAAGCTGCCGCGCGTGTTGCCGCCGACAACGCGGAAACCGCCCGCGCGCAAGGGGTGGAGGCCACGCTGCTCTCCGGCAGGGCTGGAATGGCTTCAGGGGACGTGCAGGGCATCGGCATCCACACCAACAGCAGTTCAGGCCACCCCACCTATGGCGATGTCAGCAACGGCTGGCGTGACCTGGCGCTGGTCACTGACGTCACCTCTGAGGCCAGTGCCCGCCAAAGCGCCGATAGCGCCCTGGGTGGCCGCGTCGATGGTGAGGTGACGGCGCGGCAGAACGCCGACAATGCCTTGCACAGCGGCATCAACCAAGCTTTGAGGGTGGTGCGGGCCAAACCCCTGACCGTGACGGCAGACGGCACCTTTACCGTTCAGCAAGGCGTTGGCGGCGCCATTGTGGAGCTTGTCGGTGGCGGCGGCGCCGGTGGCAGCAACGACAACGGCTCTGGCGCAGGTGGTGGTGGCGGCGCTTACGTGCGCGCTTACCTGCCCCTGGCTGCAGGGCAGCAGTTCAGCGTCAGCATAGGCAAAGGCAGCAGCCCAGGCGCCCATGGCGGCGACACGCGCCTGACGCTGAACGGCAACGGGCAGTGGCTGGTGGCTGGCGGCGGCGAATGCGCCCACAGCGGGGATGGTGCCTCCGCTGGCGGCGTTGGGGGCTCCGTCAGCATGGGGGGCGGGTTTGATGGCGCCAACATCATCGTGACCTCAAATGGCAATGATGGTGCTGACGGCAAAGGCGTCGTCAACGGTCATGGCAACGGCGCCCCTGGCCCCTGGGGTGGCGCTGGGCGCGCTGGCAATGGCAATGGCTACAACGCTGAAGGCCCCGGCGCTGGCGGTGGTGGCGCTTATGCCGCTGGCGTTGGCGGCGTTGGGCAGGACGGCATCGCCATTATCACCTGGCTGCCCGCCGACCTTTAAGGGCCAGCTCCCAGGCGCTCCAACCCAAACACCCTGTTTAACCAAGCAACTCTTTAACCAAGTAACTCAATCAAGGATTCATCATGAGCAACCCTCAGAACAACACACAGTCCAGCGTAACCCTTTACACAAATGTGCAGTGGAAAGGCGCTGGCCGTTACATCAATTTCCGCTGCCCGCAAAGCGGTTGGCAGGTTGTGGGCTATGTCCTGCAGGCCTGCACATTTGAAAAGGAGGAAGATGTCTACGATTTCGAAGGCTCTGCCTGGGTGCCTGACTTTGACGGTCACTACCATTATGAGGACGTCTTCCCAGGCCCTTACCCAGATGGCAGCCATTCCCCCCATTACGATCCCACCACCGGCACCTGGCCCAAAGGCTACGACCCTCACAACCCCTGGGCCATGGCATCGTGATGGCTAAGGCATCACCACCCACCAAGCTGCGGCGCCACCAGGTGCTGCGGCTTTTTTTGCACCTGAGCTTGAAAGGGGCTTGCCATGACATCCTGGCCTTCCATGCCCCCTGATGACGGGCAGCCTGTCACCAACCACACGCTGCGCCTTCACCTCAGCGCCCTTCAGGAACGTATTGATGCGCGCGGCGCCGACACCAAACGCTTGGAGGACAAGATCGACCGCTTGTGTGACGGCATCCAGCGCCTTTCCTCGTTGCGCGCCTGGGTGACGGGCGGCGCCAGCGCCATGGGGGCTGGCATTGCTTACTCCCTCATTCACTACGTCCAAACCGGCGGCAAGCTGCTGCCGTGAGCTCACCTTATCAACGGCCACCGTTCCGACAGTAGTCGTTGCCATTCCCCCATCCTTTTCAGGAGGCCGCCTTTGCGCAAGCAGGGCGGTTTTTTTTATGCTCCCTCCCCCTGAAAACGACTTGCGCCCAGCAGTAGTGCAGGCTTGCGCGCTTGCACGCCAGTTCGAAGGTTTCCGTAGTCACCCTTACAAGGACAGCGGCGGTGTTTGGACCATTGGCTATGGCTTCACGCATTTGCCTGCTGGCAGCTCTGCCCCACGCCCCCTTGGTACCACAAATCAAGGCAGGCAGGTGCCAGTCACGGCAGCCACGCCGCCCCTCACACCAGCTCAGGCAGACCCCATCCTTCACACCATGATGGGGGGGATTGCCCATCAGATTTGGCATGAAAGCGCAGGCAAGCTGCAGGACTCAGCCCTGGCGGCTCTGGCTGACTTTGCCTTCAACATGGGCCTTCACGCCCTTCTGCATTCAACGCTGTGGCGCTTGCTGATGGCTGGCCATGAAAGCCAGGCCCGTGCCCAGCTGGGGCGGTGGGTGCATGGTAAAGGCAGCGCCAAGCCCCTGCCTGGGTTGGTGCGCCGCCGCGCTGCTGAAGCCGCCCTGTGGGCTGGCCAGCCAAGCACCGCCCACTAGAGCTTTACGTAAGCTGTCCTTCCTTCTCCCCCAGACCAACAGCGTTTCAACATGGTTTCTGATAACAACCCAACCCGCTCTGCCCAGCAGGCCATCAGAAACCAGAAGCGCCACACCAAAATTTTACGGACTTAACGGAAAACACCCCATGACCACTTCACACCGCTTCGCCCCCCTTCTGCTTTGGCTGCAGGAACCAACAACGCAAATCGCGCTTGGCCTGATTGTGGGCGCCTTGGTGGGGGATTGGCGTGGCGCGCTGGACGCTGACACGGCCTCTGCTTTGGTGGCTGGCGCTCTGCCCCTTCTGCTGCGCAGCCAACCTCAGGAAACACCAGACCAAGCCCAGCAGCGCGCTGCCCTTCTGCAGCTTCTGGTTCAGGCAGCCCCAGCCACCATGGCCGCCCTGCACCGCGATGGTCCTTCAAAACTACCCCTTAAGTAAACCACCCCAACCAAACCCTGTGAAAGGACAAGACCATGGGCGCTTTCATCGCAGGCCTGGCTACGCTGGGCAGCCTCAAATCCATCACCGCCTTCCTAGTCGCCGCTGGCTCCCTCCTGCTGGGGTTGGTGGCTGGCTGGCATAGCGCCGTACGCTTTGGCGTGCTTAAGCAGCAAGCGACTGATACCAGCGCAGCCCTTGAACAAGCCAAGAAAGTCCAGGCCCAAAGTGCCGCCATGGCGCAGGCGGAGGCCTCAGGCCCCCACAGCAAAGAGACCCTGCTGGCTGACCTCGACAAAGGGGGGGCTTAAATGTCCAGCCATGGTGCGTATCTGCAAGGGGGCGCCATCGCCCTGGTGCTGCTGGCGTTCCTGCTTTGCGTTAGCGGGTGCACAGCAACAGTGCCTGTGCCAGCGCCCTGCGCGTCCTTCCCAGCCACCATCCCCTACAGCCCTGCTGAGGAAGCAGCCCTTGCGCAGGAGCTGCGCCAAGGGACTTGCGGCCCCCACTGCACAGAATGGCTTGCTGATTACACCCGCCTGCGCGCCACCCTTAAAGCCGCCCACCAGGACCCTTGATAATGAAAGTTCTATAAACACTTGGAATAGATTAATGACACGTTTATAATGCAAGATGACTAGGTGCAGAAAATAATTTTAATTTCCTGCAGGTTCGAATAATCCAGATCCTGGAGGGGCAGTGAACAATATAACGCGAATTCCGTGGTCTTCACATGACTTGTCAGTGCATGTGCATTCACCTTATGGCTGCATTAATCATAATGGTAATTTATATGCTAATGACATTCACCTAAATAAAATTAAGAATTTTAGGGAGGATAATCAAGGAATAAAGGCCTTCGACTTAAAAAACATCGTAAATTTGGCAGAGTCTTTTGTTTATCGTTACTTACGTGAAGAAATATTAGAAGATATCTATGACATTATACTTTCAGGGTCTCAACCTATTTATGTGATATCCCCTGTTAAACCTTCATATCCTCGTGGCAATATACTTGCGTATACATTTGCTGCCGTGCTGGCGCGTGAGTTAGATGTAAAAATTGGCAAAGGTATTTACCAAGCTCCCCGCTCGTTTAAACGTGATAAAAAAAAAGATTTTTTTGAACGTTTGGCTCATCCTGTTAACTTTTTTGATGAAGCTCAAGGAGAGGGGGAAGGTATTATCCCCGGAGCCAATTACATAATTGCTGATGATGTGCTGACTTATGGCGGAACATTGGCTGGCCTACATACCCATGTCACACAATATGGCGGTCATGTGCTAGGCTGCACCACCTTGGCAGGGAACCGTAGTGATGCTAACCATTCAGAATGCAGGAGGCACAACCAAAGGTTTAGGGAGTTCGAGAGATCCAAGAAAAAAGGTTGGATGGAAAGCTGTTATAAAGACGGTGTTCTGGGCCAGCCGCCAGGTGTGTTTCCACTAGCTATTACCCAAGGTTCTAAACAAGAGCTCTTGTCAAGGGCTTATGAGGGGCTAGCACAATGCCTACAGGAAGAGTTGGGGTTTGGTGTTGAAAGTCTGACTGAACGCGAAGCACAACGTATCCTTAAGGAGTTTCATGATTATGAAATCCAATTTCAAAGACGACCAGAATCCCGGCAGAAAAGTTCCTTCACGCGAAAAGATGCTGTGGACATTTTCCGAGAAAGAATTATTCGTGCAAAAGGCGCGTGAAATGGAAGATCTTGTGATTGTCCATGTTTCAAAGCAACCAAAGCGGTTTGCTATTGGCAGCAAATATATTAAGCGTTGCGCTTAAGAAGCCTTTTAAGAAAGATCCTATAAAAACCAGCTTCCCTCTCTTTAGAGGGAAGCTGGTTTTTGTATCCATGCTCTGGCTTACCCCTTGTGACCTCAGCCTGGTTTGTGGCTGCAGCAGCCATCAGCGTAAGCGGCGGCAGCGCCAAACAGGCCAGGGTCGTGGGTGGTGACGATCTTCACCGGCAGGTCTTGCATCCTACCCTGGAAGCGCCCCTTGGCGCTGAAGCGCTGCGCAAATCCTGAACGCGGCAGATGGCCAGCCAGCCTTGCCCCCACACCGCCAGCGATGATGACGGCGCTTGCGCCATGCGCCAGCGCCATATCGCCAGCAAAGGAGCCCAGGCTGAGGCAGAAGCGCTCCAGAGCGCGGGCTGCCAATTCGTCCTCGCCGTTCATGGCGGCCATCCAGAGGGCTTTGTTGTCGTGTATGGTGGTGGGGCGCCCTTCCAAATGGGCCAGGGCTTCGTAAAGGGCGCTCAGCCCCATGCCTGAAATCAGCCGTTCCACGGAGACACGCTTGAGGCGCTTGCGCATGAAGTGGTGGATGGCCTCCTCCACCTCATCAAGGGGGGCGTAGTCGATGTGGCTGCCTTCAGTTTCAAGGATGGTGTAATCCTGCCCGCCAGAACGCAGAATGCAGGCCACGCCAAGACCCGTCCCTGGCCCCACGATGGTGATGGCGCCTGAATCAGGCATGGCGCGGTCTGGCCCGCACAAAGGCACCAGTTCCGTAGTCTGGGCTTGAGCGATGGCATGGCCCACAGCGCCGAAATCATTGATGAGGGTGAGGTCATCCACCTCCAGCTCCTGGCGGAGGGCGTCTGGGCGAATGACCCAAGGCATGTTGGTCATTTTCAGCACCTGCCCGCTGACGGGGCAGGCCACGGCAATGCCAGCCGCGCGCGGCAACCTGCGCCCAAGGGAGCGCCCATAGGCGCGCCAAGCATGGCTGAGAGAGGGGAAGTCAGCGCAGTTGAAAACTTCTACAGCATCCAGGCGCTGAACACGGCCATTGCGAACGGTGGCCAATCCAAAACGCGCGTGGGTGCCGCCGATGTCTGCAGCGACAATCTCTTTCTCTCTCACGCCTTCATCACTCCCACTAACGCCCTTGGCAACATAGGGGCCACTGAAAGCGGCAATGTGCCCCATCCCAAAGACTTTGCCCACCCCTGGGCGTTGCGGCCAACCACAGCTGTGTGAATTCAGCCATGCCAGCCCATGTTGACCTCTGCTGCGGGGGATTTGCCAGCCCTCCCCCAAGCACGGCAGGCTTGATGCCTGCAAGTTGGGGTTTTTTAAGGGCAACCATGAAGTATTTCTTAACAAAAAGGCCCTCATCACCCGTTTTGGGGCGAAAAAGGGCCTTTTTTGATCACTGAACAACCACCCATAACCCAATGACCAAAGCGCCTATCAGCCCTAGCAAGGGCTGGAGGTATCAGGTCAACATCAATGTACTGGGGTTTTTAGTGCGTTGAGGGGTGCTGCATCACGTCAAGCTTGCGCAGGACGAAATGCACAAAGGGGCGCGGCAGGATGGCTTCTACAAAGCGCGTCAGCTGGAAGGCCCAGGGGAACACCAAGGTGGCGCGGCCCTGGTCAATGGCGCGCTTGATTTTACGCGCAGCCACCGGCACGGGCACCAGCAAGGGCTGGTCGCCTTCAAGGCGTTGGCTCATGGGGGTGTCGATGAAGCCAGGGGCAATCAGCGTCACCGCCACATTGTGGGGGTGGAGGGCGGCATGAAGCGCCGTACTGAAACGCCCCAGCCCCGCTTTGGAGCCAGCATAGACAGTGGCCAGCGGCAAATCATGGAAAGAGGCTACAGAACCAAGGAACGCGATGCGCCCATAGCCCCGGCGCGCCATGCGCTCGCCTGCTTCGCAACCCAGCGCCACGGGGGTGGTGAAGTTGACCTGGCTCATGGCGATGGCCTGTTCGGCTGGTTCGGTCAACGCGCCTTCTGGGCGGATGTCAGCCAGGCCAGCGGAATTGATGAGGACATCCACCGGGCGTTCACTGTCAGCGCGGATGAAGGCCTCCACCGCCGCTTCAGGATTGGTGAGGTCAACCACCACCCCTTCTGCCAGCGCCCCTTTGGCGCGGCAGGCTTCAGCTGTTTTCTGCAGGCGTTCCTGGTTGCGCCCCCAAAGGGTGATGGCCACGCCGGGGCGGGCGTAAAGTTCAGCCAAGGCAGCCCCGATGCCGCTTGAACCACCAGTGATGAGGATGTGGTGGCGCACGTCTTTCCCAGAAGGGGATGTAGTTTCTGTCATGATGATATGCCTTCACACAGGGGGAGGGGGCCGGATTGTGGTTTGGGGTGGGACCCAGGCCGTTGCAGTCTAGCCAGGGCGCGCCCTTCAGCACGGCTTGTAACACACAGGCTTATAGCATGGGTGGGGCGGTATGGGTGGGAAATGGCGCGCCAACTGCCCATGCCAGGCATGGCCATAAGGGCTGGCTGGGGCGCTTCGGGGGTGGTTTTTCAGGCTTTTAGCGCCCCTTTTCCCCTTACCCACTGGCCTGAAGGGCGGTGAGCGCCTATAGCCTTAATTATGCATCGCAATGTGACCCCTACCGGCGTGCCTGCCGGCACTGATCACCCCCTTGAGGTTCGCCCCGTCACCAGCAAGCGTGACCTCAAACGCTTCATCACGCTGCCCCGCCAGATTTACGCTGGGCTGGAGGGCTTTGTCGCGCCGTTCGACATTGAGCAATCTAGTTTGCTCCACCCCAAGCGCGCAGCCATTTTCCAGCATGCTGACATTCAGTATTTCCTGGCCTGGCGCGGCGGCAAAGCTGTGGGGCGCATTGCCGCCATCATGGACAGCGTGGCCATCCAGCATTGGCAGGGGCCCATTGGCCAGTTCGGCGCCCTGGACTGCTTGCCTGAACAAGCCGTGGTGGATTCTTTGCTGAACGCTGCGGAAAAGTGGCTGCGCGCGCGCGGTGCCACCACCATGCGCGGCCCCTACACGCTGAGCTGCAACGGGGAGACGGGCATCATGGTGGAAGGCCAGCTGGCCCCCCCCACCCTTGCCATGCCTTGGCACCCCAAAGGCCTTGGTGACTGCTTGGAGCGGGCGGGCTTCACCAAAACCAAGGACCTGCTGAGCTACCGCCTGGATCTGACGCCTGATTTACAGGAACGCTTCAAGACGCCTGGCCAAATCAAAATGGGCGAGGGGCGCTTCCGCGACATCACCACAAGGCCCATGGTCAAGAAGGAGATCGTCACCCAGGCTGAAACGCTGCGCCAGCTTTACAATGATGCCTGGAGCCAGAAGGACAACTTCATCCCCCTGCAGTCGCATGAGATGGCGGCGCTGATGAAGCAGATCTCCCCCCTTCTTAAGCCTGAGCACTACGTGCAGATCGACCGCAAGGGGGAGCCGCTGGCCATGGCGCTGGTACTGCCTAACCTTCATGACATCACGGGCGATCTCAACGGCGACCCTTCGCCGCTGGGGTGGGTGAAGTTCGGCTACCGGATGATGCGCCACCGCTTCACCTCGGCACGGGTGACGTTGCTTGGCGTTTCTCACAAGGTGCGCGGCACCATGCTGGGGGCGCTTCTGCCTTCGCTGGCCATTATGGAACTCATCAAGCGCGCTGACAGGATGCCTTATAAATGGGTGGAGCTGGGCTGGATCCAGGAAGATGACAGCGGGATGCGCAACCTGGCTGAATCGCTTGTGCCCAAAGCCCATAAGTGCCACCGCGTTTACGAAAAGCCCCTAGACTGAACATGCCCCAGGCGGGGCGCGCCATCTCCATCCCCAGGGGGCTGGCCAGAGTCCAGAAGGCTTGCCCCCACCCCTGCGTTAGCCCTGTTGCAGCCAGCAACAAGGGGGGAGAAAACCCATGGGCAAGCGCAAAACAGCACTATCTGCAAGTGGCGAACGCACCACTAAAACCGAACGCGCCCTCAAAGCACTGGGCGCCAGCAGCCTTCAGGAGGAAGCCGCGGGCTGGTTCCTGCGCGCCTGGGCCTGGTCGCAGGATGGCTACCGCGACCCGCTGCCAGCCACAGCAACGCCGCGCTTGGTCAGAATGGCTGACGGCAGCGCTGAGTATGTGCGCGCTGACGATATCATCCTCAACCTTGACCGCGCCCAGACATGGCGCACCCTTCGTGGGTTCGCCACCACCAAAGGCCGTGAAGCCTGGGATGTGATGACCATGCTCCTGGTGCGGCAATGGAACTTCACTGCCATTGGCCAGCATTACCGCCCTGAACTGCAGCAGCGCATGGCGCGCAACGTTGGCAAGTTGCTGTGCCAGAACGCTTTGACCTTGCTGGCAGCCTGGCGTGGTGAGGTGGCGCGCCAAAGGGCAGCCAGGCCCAAGGCTAGCCATGTTGGCGCGCAGCTGCGCCAGGGCGTTCATCCAGCCCTTTATGCCAAGCCGCACCGCCACAGCAATGTGGCTTATAGCTGAGGTGCCTTAATAAGCATCAGTGAGGGATCCCAGTAATTAACGGATAAAAGCCATCACAGCCCCTTTAGGGGCTGTTTTGGTTTGGTTGCCCATTATGAGGGGAATCAGTCCAAGTAAATGTGGAATTTTCACCCCAGAAAAAGGGAAAATTCCCTTAAGGATGGCGACATTTATTGGACTGAGGGACGGTCATTCAAATAATCATTGACGTTTTTGCCGTCCTATGTTTACCTATAACCACGCTGAGAGAGATGCGGCCAGGGGAAACCTCCTGCCTTTTTATGCTCAAGCAGCGTTCCCATTGTGTGACATGTGATGTAGGCCGTCCCCCTTCGCTGGGTGGGCGGCTTTTTTAACAGTGCGCCCAGGCGGGGCGGTAACGCCCCAGCTTAAGGGGCAGCATGACAGCCCCCAAACCATTCCACCCAGCAAAGCTTCAACGCGCCACGCCGCCACCTTGTGCCCTTTAGGCAGGGCCCTTCCTTTGAAGGGCCTTCTGCTGCCCAACCAGGACTGCCTTGGTTGGTGATGAAGAGGCGCGCAGGTGGCGGGTAGTGCTGGCGATGCGCAGATCCGCACAAACAGAAAGGACTGGGCCTGAATGACACTTTCTACTGAACCTACCCAGGCTTCTGAATCCACCCAGGATGGCGCACCGCCCACCCAGAACATTACCTTCCGCCAGTACCGCCGCATGGTACTGCCGTTGGATGGCCATGTTTTCTGGGTGGCGACAGGCACCACCCAAACGCTTGCCGCCACACTCAACGCTGCCACCAGCGCTGTGCAGACGGCGCAGGAAACGGCCAGCCCCACGGCGCTCACCCTCACCATCAACGCTTCTGACGACCTCAAGCCCTTTACGGCCAGGGCGCAGGGGCTTTTATGGGTGGGCACATGGCAGGGGCAGGACTTCGCCATCAGCAATGCCAGTACAAGCGACCTCAACGCTGGCTCTGTCCTCTACAGCGGGCAGACCATCACGGCGCCTTTTGCTGCCCAATTTGTTGATGACGCCAGCCAGCTGGACAACAAGGCGCTTCTCACCAGCAGTTGCCTGCCAGCGTTCCTGGCCATGCCAAGCCAGCCTACACCACTGACCAAATCCTGCCCATGGCCAGAGGGGGTGCCGGTTTTCCCCAGCTTCGCTGTGCCTGATGACCAGCCCACCCCCTACATCGCTGTGTGCTGCAGGCCCAAAACGCTGGCGCCTGTCAGCATGGCGCCCAGCCATGACGCCGCCAGCAAGACATCAAGCCAAATCGTGCGGGAGGGAGTGCGCCTCACCCTCATGGGGTTGGACAACCAGCAAGCCTGCCAAGTGCGCGATTACGTGCGCCAGTGGGCGCTGGGCCATGACAGCGTTCTTGGCGTGGTCAACAGCCCCGTCATCCGTGACAGGCCGCAGAAAAACCCCGCCACCGCCACGCAGGCTGTGCGCAAGACCATTGATTTTACCGTGATGTACCCCCAGCGCGCCATGGCCGACATCGCCATGGGCCTGATCAAGGCTGCCGCAGCCACCCTCACGCGCGCTTCATCCTAAGCGCCCTTCCGTTACCAGTCAGGAAAAACCATGCCCCAGATTGTCCAGATCACTGAGCGCGTCATCCGTGACGCCCGCCCTGACCTGCTTCAGCAGAAAGGTGCCCTCGTTTCGCTGGGCGCCACCGCCATTCCCCTTGGCCAGAGCGCTTTCTGCACAAGCGTTGCTGATGTCCAGGCCTTGATTGAGACCGCAGGCCCTGAAGTTCAGGCTTTTTATAATCAGGGTGACGCAGCCCCAACCCTGCGCGGCCAGGCCGCCAAGGGGGACGCCCGCCACCTGGCTGACCCACCCGTGGTGGGTGGCAGCCAGCCAACTGGCCTGCCCTTCACCATCAAGGACGTGGTCTTTACTAACACAGACGCCATCGCCAAGGGTGCCGCCACAGCCACGCTGGCCATCAAGGACATCGCTACCCTGCCAGCCAACTTCATCCCTGGCAGCTTGGCCTTTACCAATCTGCGCCAGCAGGGCAACGCCATGGCCGGCGCCACCATTGCTGTTGGCACTGATGACGGCAAAACGCTGACGCTGAACGTCACGTTCCCTTCAGGAGGGGCGCCTGCTGACATCGCAGCCCAGAGCGCCTGGGAAGTGGACATCGCTGGCCAGAGCGAGTTCGACAACAGCCAGGCTGTGGCCGACCTGCTTTCAGCAGCGCGCAGCTGGTTTGCCAACGCCAATGCCGGCGTTTGGGTGGTGGAGTTGGGCCCCGCCCAGCCTACCAATATGGGCAGCCTGTTCCAGGCATGGCTGGCCCAGAACCCGCTTGCCTTCTATGGCTACGTGCTGCCGCGCGGCGCTGCCAATGACGCCACGATGATGCCCGTGTTTGAAGACAACGCCAAGGACAACAGCCGCGTGTTTTTCTTCATGTGTGGTGATCCTGGCAACTACACAGGCCTGATCCAGAACGACCTTGGGCTGAAATCCGTGTTCTACGGCGCTGAATATGTTGGCGCTTCTGTTGCCCCCGGCACCACCGCCGCTGACCAGAACCAGGAGAACCTGGCTGCTGCTGTGTGCGCGCAGTTCCTTTCAGCGCGCCCAAGCTCTGTTAACCAGCTGGCGCCGATGAGCTTCCGCCAGCTTGTGGGCATCACCCCCTGGCCAGAGGCCGGCAACGCCGCCACTTTCGCGCGTTTCCAGCGCGACAATGTGGGCTTTGGTGGCCTTTCCAACACCCTTGGCACCATCCTGTTCTGGGGCACCTTCATGAATGGTGATGACATGGGCAGCTGGTATGGCGCCGACTGGACAGCCATCAACCTGGGCAGCGCCCTGACCAACGCCATTATCAGCGGCAGCCAGCCCGCCATGGGCGCCAGGCCGCTTTTCTATGACCAGACAGGCATCAACCGTTTGGAAGGCGTGGCCCAGGTCACCCTGCAGCGTGCCAGCGCCTATGGCTGCATCCTGCCCGTGTTTGAGCTGAGCGCTGTGAGCTTCAACGATTACGTCACCGCCCAGCCGCAGGATTTTGAGGCAGGCGTCTACAACGGCCTGGCTGCCACCATCACCCCGGCCCGCGGCTTCCTGAAGCTGACGGTGGGGCTGGATGTGGACTTCACGGGGCAGAGCGCCGTGACCACCACCCTGACCAACGCCGCCTGACCCTTCAAACCCCGAAGGGCCAGCAGGCCTGCCCCCTAAGGCAGGCCAACCACGCCCCCAACACCAACAGGAAACCACATCATGGCATCCAACCCCAACACCAACCAGGGCATGCTCAACCGCCTGCGTGGCAGCGTGACCTTTCCTGAAGCGCCGCATCTGGACGTCACCTCAGATTTTTTGACGCCAGACGGCATCAAGGTCAGCTACACAAGCAACGTGGCCGACCGCTTGGAAACCATGACGGGCACCGTCTCCTGCCCCCATGCCAAGCAGAGCGTGAAGGTGGAGATCCACCTCAACCGCGCCCTGGCCATCGCCAACGTCTACCAGAAGCAGATTGCCAAGGACGCTTCCGTTGGGTTGATGGTCATCCAGTCTGATAGTCCCGTCCTGGATGACATCAAGGTACAGAACGCCTCCATCACCAAATGTTCTGATGAAGCCAACAATGGCTCCCAGGTGGATTGGGCGGTGACGCTTGAAGGCTACATCATCGTCAACGCCGACCTGTGGACGGCCGCCTGATGGCTGTCCGCCCCCACCCCACCAGCCAGGGGCAGGGCGGCGCTGGGCCTTTGGGCACCATGCGCCTTGATGAGCGCCTGAACCTTGTTCTCCCCCTGGAGGGGGGGCGGGGCTTCGTTCATTGCCAGCCCCTGGACCGCGACGTTTTCCGCCACAACTGGCGCCTGTTCGCTGAAACCTGGAGCATGATGGAGAACGACAACCTCTCCATCACCGCCGCTGGCGCCGTGGCCGCCATGGCCATGGAGGAGCGCGCCCAGGCCCTGGGCTGCGAGGAGCAGCACGCCGCCATCATGGCTGAGATCGGCCGCACGGCCCGCCTGATCGCCCCAGGGCCTGAAGGCTACGCGCCCTTGCCCCTGGCGACTGCTGAAAAGCGCGGCCTGCTGCCAGCTGACGAGGCTGACGAGGTGCGCAACGCCCTGGTTTTTTTTACTGTTTCATCAGCGGTTCAGCCCCGTGCCAGGCAGATGAGGACCTTTCAACTGCTGTGCTTGTGCAGGGCTGCGGAGAGTACCTCATTGGGTGTTACGGCCTTCGCCGCCTCCTTGCCGACATCGACCGAGGACGTGCGTTCTGGCGTGACGGCGGCGGCGTGATCGCGGCCGCCTTTGACTGGATGGCTGGGGAGGGCTTCGCCCAAGGCCCCCTGGGCCAGGCTGGCTGGGCTGACGCCGCCCAGTTCCGCAACCGCCATATCCTCAACCTGGTTGGCTGAAAACATCCATCCACCCAGCCCCGACCCTGTTTCCAAACCTTGTTTTATTGTTTTCCATAAGGGGGAGAGAACCCATGCGCATTCTTGCCGCCGCAGCACCACAGACCCCTTTCCCAGAGGGTGGGCTGGCTTCCAACGCCCCTTTGGGGGAGGATTTTACATCCTGGATGGGCCATGTTGGCGCTACCCTCCAAAACCCCAGTCTGGGCACTGCAAATTTGGGCCCCGTCAGCCTTGGCCAGGGTTTGGCTGGGCTGGAAAATGGGGGGTTGGCGGAGTTGGGCCTGGTGGGCGCCAGCCTGCAGGCACTGGCTGTGGAAGGGGTGGGCAGGTTCACGGCGGCCGTGCGCCAGCAGCTGCGCGCCGTGCTGCCCGTTGCCAAAGACGCCTCCCAGGGTGGCACTGCGCTGGCGGTGTTCCCCCTTTTAGGCACCCTTTCGAAGGGGGAGGCCCCCAAAGCCACCCTTCCTCAGGGCTTCCCTGCCCCCAACGCACGCACGCAAGGCACGGCTGGGCAGCGCCCGGCCCTGGCTGCAGCGCTGCCTGGGGCAAGCAATCCCTTGCGCTTTGAAGGGCCGGCGCGCCGCCATGGCGTTGCCCCAGCCAGCCCTCAACAGCTGACTGTGCCGCAGCCACTGTTTTTGGACATGAATCTGCAGCCCAAAACTGCGGCATCCTTCAGGAAGCGTGACCTGTGCCTATGCCCCGTGCCCCTTCGCGGCAAAACGCCACGCCAAGGGGGGGGGACTGGCATGGTGGAAAAACCACAGAACAGCCCCTTGGAACGGGGTGGCCTGGCTGCCCTCCAACCCCAACCTGGCCCCAAGGCACCAAGCCACCCTTCTGCCTTTGCCAGTGTCGCCAGCACTCCCAAACCATCCCGCAAGCGGGAAGGCCAACCCAACCAGGCTGCCATGCAAAGCGCACTGAAAACCATGATGGCCCCCTTCATGGCGCAGGCGGCCGCCCGCGCGGCGGAGGCTGTGGGGGTTGCCATCACCCGCCTGCAGCGCAGCGCCAAGGCACCCAGCGCCACGCAGCCCGGCTGGCGTGGCGGGTGGATGCAAGGCATCACCCCGCGCACGCCTTCCAGCGGCGCCAATCAAACCCAGCAGGCCAGCCCAACGCCAACCCAGGCCGCGCCAACGCCCAGCCTGGGCAACATGGCGCCCTTCATGGGCAACCAGCTTGCCACCATCGCCCGCCAGGCCGCCCTTGGCCTGTGAACCAACCAGGCCCGTGCCAGCCCAGGGCGCCAACCAACCAGGGGGACAACCCGATGGCCCAACCAAACACCCTCCACGCCAGCAACAACGGCTCAGCCTTGGGCACGGGGCGTTCAACTATCATCACCATTTATTTTGAGCCTTCCCAATACACCGCACCCCCTTTCCAGTTCAGCTGCGCGCTGGCTGAAGATAACATGACGGTTTCCATCACCTGGAACGCGGCTGCGGGGCGCTGGTACTTCCGCCTGCAGGATGGTTCTTTTGAGACGCTTCTCTACCGCCCGCTGATTGCAAGCCCGGTTGATTACGACTTCAACCTAGTGGCTGGCCTCAGCGCCAGCAGCATTGTGTTCCGCGAAGCCACGCAGATGTTCGAGATCACCCCCTGAGACAGCAATAACGCCGACCCCAACAAATAAAGTCCACAAAAATGTGGGCGAACGCACACCAAGCGACACGAAGCGAAAACCAGGTACGCCCACCTGGTTGGTGCTTCCACAGGCCCATGGTTTGTGCCACACACCCGCAAATGTTTCCGTGGCAAACAAATCATGTTGGCCTTCCCAACAATTGCTGTGACTTTCACGAACAATGGTGGGCATGTCTTGGTCCCAAGGTCAGGAATAGCAAGGCCACCACCATGGTGTCAGCCAGACTTTAAGTAAGGGTGCAAAGGAATGTCATGTGTGCTTCACAAACAATTGTTCGGCCCACAAACATTCACGAGGAGGGGAGTTTAAGGTGAAGAGAAACCAAGCTGGCCAAGCCCCCCTTCCAATCCCAGCCAGGTGCCGTGGGGTACAGGGCGGCCATCTGGCGCCAAGTAATGGATGGCTTCTGCCCTAATGGTCAGCAGCCTTTCCCATGCTTGAAGGGGAAGGATCATTCTCCCAAATGGATGTCCAAGTCTGGCCAAAGTTCTTTCCGAAAGATTAAAATGGCCGCCATTTCATCAGCAAGAGTCAGCTTGCCAGGCTGACCAGAAGAATTGGGGAAAACTTTAATCATACCCAGGTTAACGCCATTGTTATAAATGGTGCCATCAGGATTTATCTTCCCTAGATTAACGCCATTGTTATAAAATTCTGCACCTGTTTCCGTAGCCTGGGCCGTGGGTGTCAGAGCCAATGCAGTAAACCCCAAAAGGCCACATGCCACCATTTGTTTGAAATATTTTGTCATCAAGAACCTCTGATCCACTTTGCATTCATTAACTTCCAGCACTGAGTGCTTGGAATAAATGTCTCAACATTACCACCAAGGAAGCTGTCATGGCCAACTTTTTGAACCAACTGGGGCGCGACACCCTCAAAACCGCTTATGAAGCCTGCCCCATCCTGCTGACAGGCGGCGTGGCGGAGAGAATGGGGGGCATTGTGCCCATCATCCTCTACACGGAGGCCGTTGGCCTGCTGAACGGCCTGGTGGCAGGCGCCTTGGTTGATGACGTTCGCATGCCAGATTTCGACAACCTCTGGTGCACTTGGATGCCTGTAAGTGGCTCATCAACACTTATTAGTTATACTCTGCCAACGGATTCTTATGACCCGTCTTCTGTAAGTGCTGATGGATCTAGCAGTCTTTATGGCATAAGTAACTTGTTAAAAGTGTCCATGCTAATGATCTGCCCAGCGCGTGGTCCTGGTTCCATGTTGACGAAACTAGCCACGCTTCAGGCTTTACAGTCTATTCTTTACAGACATTGTTATTTGGGTGGCATGTTTACAGTCATTACACCTGGACAGATTTATACGGACATGGTGTTACAAACTGTCACAGATGCCACCCCTGCAACAGCTCCCAATTCCCCTGGTCCTAATTCAATGTACAAATTTGAATTTGTACAGCCAAGTCGTCCTTCTACTCTTAAGAAGAGTGACAAAACTGGCTCTCTTGTTAAGGCAACCCAATACGAAATGCTTAATGATGGCACGTGGGGATTCAGTGCTGGACCAGAGATCTTTGATGGTTTGAATTGGCTTAACTTGTTGAATTGATAAGGCATCTCTAAATATTTAGAGATATCTTCACAATTTCATGTTCAATGAAGGCCATAGCTGTTTTTGGAAAAACATAATGGCAGCCATTTTATCAGCATTGGTTAACAAACTGTGAGGTCCATTGGGGCTGATTGTTCCTATGATATTGCCTGAATTCTCGTAAATGCGGCCATTGGGGCTAATTGTTCCTATGATGTTGCCTGAATTCTCGTAAATGCGGCCATTGGGGCTAATTGTTCCTATGATATTGCCTGAATTCTCGTAAATGCGGCCATTGGGGCTAATTGTTCCTATGATGTTGCCTGAATTCCCGTAAATGCGGCCATTGGGACTGATTGTTCTTATGATGTTGCCTGAATTCCCGTAAATGCGGCCATTGGGGCTGATTGTTCCTATGATGTTGCCTGAATTCTCGTAAATTACAGCTCCACACTCCTGTGCCCAGGCGGTGGGGGGCAAGGTGAGGGCGGTGAATGAAAGGGCAGCAAAGCAGGCCAGGGCCAGCTTCTTGAAGGGGTATGGTTTCTGGAGGTTCATGGTGCGGTCAACCTAAAGGTGAGGGTCTTATGATCTGGCGCTTTATTGAGCGTTCATCAGGTTAGTGGCGTCACTCCGCTTTGGCCAGGAAGCCCCTGTTTGTTCGCCATGCACTGAAAGTCACTGCCATACATAAATCTACACATAAATAATGTGTTGATGTTTGTTGTGCTGTGTAGTGCTGTTTGCGTTGGCCCTGCAAACAATTGTTTCACCCACAAACATCATGTGGTTGTCACAAACATTAATTGTCATCACCACACAAAGGAAGGGCCTTGGTTATGGACCCGCCCACCAAAAGTCGCGCCCATGGCCTTGGCGCCATGTTGGCAACCACGCGCCAGGCCCCCGCAAGGGGCGGCATGACCACAGGCCCTCAGCAGCCTGGGCGCGCATGGATTTTCCATCCCAGCCCTGGGCGTTTGACCCTGGCCGGGGACTGAGGGGGCAAGCCCCCATCCCAGCCTGCCCGAAACAGCAAAGCCAACTCAACCAGTCCAACCAGCACGGCGCCCTTGGGGCGCCGTTTCTGTCGCCCCACACCCCACCAATCCCCAGCCCTTGCCCAGATTAGGGAGAACCCCATGCGCTACTACGACCTGACCATAGAGAATGACGGTCCAGGGGCCAGCCTGGCCTCTGGCGCCAGCCAGATGGTGCGCACCCTCCAGCCCAGCGCCACAATGCCAGCCGTCCAGCAGCGCCGCACGGCCCAGGCCAGGAAGCCCCTGCTGCGCTATGGCAGCTACGTGCGGCGCGGGCTGGGGGAAGTCACCCTGGGCGGCCCCAATGATGAGTTCGACCCAGGGGCGCTGGACATCGCCTTCACCCTTGGCAGCATGGACCAGGCGGTCTCCGCCGCCACCAAGGTCACCCTCCATGGGGTGGGGGCTGAAACGGTGCAGCGGGCCGCGCGCCTGGAAGGCAAGTTCGTGACGCTGCGCGGGGGCATGGGGCGTGGCCTGCCGCATTCAGACCCCAAAACGGCAGGGCTGCTGTTGCGCGGCGTCATCATCACCGCCACGGGCAAGGCGGAGGGCACGGCGCAGTACCTGGAGCTTTACATCAACCCCATTCTGGAACCGCCCGCCAGCACCGCCATCACGGCCAGGGCGCGCAAGGGCACGTCCCTGCAGGGGGCGCTGGCCATGGGGCTGGGCCAGGCGTACGGCAAGGTGCGGGGTTACAAGCCCCCCACCTTCCTGGTGGCCAAGGATGTGGAAACAACCATGGACGTGACGGTGACGGGCAGGAAGATCTCCGAGTTCGCCAAACAAATGGCCAGGGCCTGCCGGAACGAGGGGGTGGCCCCCTGGACCCTGTACAACATGCCTGACGGCAGCTTCCTGGTGACGGACGGCGCCAAGGCCCAGCCACACCCCGTGCGCACCATCAAGCCTGACGTGCTGCTGGGGCGCCCCACCATGGCCGGCCCTGGACAGATGAACTTCACCACGGCCTTGCGGGCGGACATTGCCCTCAACGACCTTGTCCTGCTGGCGGGGGGTGGCGCTGCGGAAACCGTCAACCAGGGAACGGTCCTCAAGGCCTTCACGGGGAACCCGCAGCCCTGCGGCCGCCACAGCAACGCCCTGGCGGGGCAATGGATGGTGGTTGGGGTGGAGCACGTGGGCCACTTCCGCAGCACGGACGGCATGCAATGGGCCAGCACCTTCACCTGCAGGCGCGCGCCACCCAGCGCCCACTAACAACGCCGCGCCTGAAGCCACCACCGCAAAGGGAAAACCACCATGAGCAACCCCTCTCCCGCCACATGGCTGCAGAACATGGCGCGCAAGCAGGCCAGGCTTGTGCAGTCGGAGCAAGGGCAGGCGCTGCCTGCCTCCATCGTCAGCATGTCTGGGCAGATCGCCACGGTGAAGATCGAGGTGCAGAGCCAAACCCCTTGGCCCTTGCTGGAAGTGCCCATCGCCACCAGCCCCTATGACGCCATCCCCCTGCAGAAGGGGGATGTGGGCTGGCTTGCGCCTGTTACATTCTCCATCGCCGCCCTGGCTGGGCTTGGCACCATGCCAGCGCGTGTGGAGTGCCCAGCGCCCAACATGAGCGCCTATGTGTTCGTGCCATTCTCCAGCGCGGCCTGGCCCCAGCCAGACCCGGACGCCCGCACGCTTGCAGGCCGCAAGCGCGTCATCATCCAAAGCCACGCCAAGGGCAAGGCAAGCGTTGTGGTGGATGACGACCATATCACCCTCCAGTGCGACAAAAGCAGCGTTGAGGTCACGCCATCCACCATCACCCTCAACGCTGGTGGCAAGGAGGTTGTGGTCAGCGCTTCTGGCGTCACTCTCGATGGCATCGACTTCAAAAGCCACACCCATGAAAGCGGCCAGCCAGGCCAGCCCACAGGCCCAGCCCAGGCGGGCTGAACCTGGCAGGACGGCCCAGGCCAGCACCACGGGGGCGGCACAGTGCCCAGGCCTTCACAGCTACCCAAACAGCACTGGCCCCCAAGCCACCCCAAACAACAAGGCATCAACGCCATGAGAGTATGGACACGCCAATGGCAACCAGGCGGCAAGCGCCGCTGGGTGGCCACAACAGGCAACCAGGCCCTGATCGCCTGGCTGCAGAACGCGCTTCTGCTGGAGCTGGGCGAAAGCCCCTTCCATGTGGATTGGGGCATTCCCGTCACCAACAGCTTGGTGACGCGCATCTGGCCCACCTTCTACCTGGAACAGACGGTGGGGCGCTTCCGCGATTACTTCGCAAGCCTGCAGGTGGCCCCTACGGCCGGGGCGGACACGGAGAACGGGCCGCCTGACTACACGATATCGGCCATTTTCACTGATGGCACCCCCTACCCCTCCCAGGCCAGCCACTTCAACCAAACCTTCAGCCAGACAGGACCGAGCGATGGCACTTACTAACCAAAACCAGGCCAGCCAAACCAGCCAGGCCGAATTGAACCAGGCCATGGCCGTCGTCCAGACCGCCTACCCCAACCTGTTCACCCTGACGGCCAACAGCGGGGTGGAGCCAACGGCCCCAACAGCCCTGCGCGCGCAGTTGGTGCAGGCGGCTTCCCAGCTCAGCCCCGGCTTGACGGACCTGCCGGCCACCCTGATTGACGACGTCGCCAGCACAGCCACGGGCGCGCTGATGCAGATCGACCAGGCCAAGGTGGACCTGGTGAACTCTGTCTCCCCCCTCAACACAACGCCGCTGTGGCTTGACCAGTTCGGGGAGATTTACGGCGTCGCGCGCGGCAGCCAGACCAACCCCAGCGCCCTGGTCAGCTTCACGGGGCCTGCCGGGTTTTTCATCGGCCAGGGTTTTGAGGTGACGGACGGCACCTACATTTTCCAGACCACCCAGAACATGACCATCCCCGCAAGCGGTGTGTTGGATAATGTGCCGGTGGTGGCCACAACGCCTGGCAGCTACAGCATTGAGCCTTACAGCATCACCCAAATCATGAGCGCGATGCCCGCCACCGTCACGCTCAGCGTCACCAACAACCAGGCAGGCACCCCCGGCCAGGATGAGGAAAGTGACGCAAGCTACCGCGCGCGCATCCTGCAGGCCGGCATGGCCACGTGCCAGGGCACGCCCGACTTCATCCGCACCTGTTTGCTGCGCGTGCCCAACGTGGTCAGCCGCTCCATCTCCGTGCGGCTGCTGAAGGACGGCTACAGCGTTCTGGTGGATGGTGGCGACCCTGAGGCCATCGCTGGCGCTTTGTTTGAAAGCTGCTTCGACCTGCCTGGCCTCCAGGGCAGCACGGAGGACAGCGGGCGTAATGTCAGCGCCACCCTGACCAGCGGGCCGGACCATTACACCATCCAGTTCGTCCGCCCCCTGCAGCAGCATGTCAGCGTCACAGCGCACTGGCAGACGCTCTCCACTACTCCTGTAGCGGACACCACCGTTCAGCAGGCGGTGGCGCCCCCCATCACCAGCTACATCAACAGCTTGCCAACGGGCGCGCCCATCAGCCTGCTTCAGCTGGGGCTGCTGTTTGAGGAGGCCCTGTCCCCCCTGTTTTCAGCCAGCCTGCTGAGCAAGCTCGCGTTTGAGGTGCAGGTCAACGGCCAGGCCATTCAGCCCCAGCCCGACAGCAGCCTGCTGGTGGGTGACGTTGAAGGCTACTTCACCATCGATCCCCAGGACTTCCACCTGGTGCGCGACTGAAAGGGGGCGCCATGAACACCACACTCACCGCGCCAGCCTACAGTTTCGTGCAGTTCGCTGACGACCCCAGCATCAACGCCTTCATGACGGCCACCAACCAAACCGCCCAGGGCGGCCTGGACTGGCTGCTGCAGCACCCTTTGGCGCTGTGGACGGCGCCCCAGATGAAGGGTGGGTTGCTGGCCTACAGCCTGTACTGCCTTTACGGCCAGGGGCGGCCCAACACCAACTTCACCATCCTGAAGACCAGCAGCGGGGCCATCAACGACACTGACGTCAACCGCATGGAGATTGACGGCCAGAACATGGACACCGTCACCGTCAGCCCGCTGGAGGCAGACGACATCCTCAAGCGCGTGGCCACATGGAACTTCTTCAAGGGCGATGGCTTCAACTTCACCATCCCCTGGCTGAAGCGGCGCGTCATGCGCTTCCTCACAGGCAGCGGGGGCGCTTCAGGGCGCTTCAACAACACAGTGCCCGTCAGCGTTCAGGTGGCGGGGCGTGGGGTGACCATCACAGTCGCCAGCGGCCCCTGGGACGGCGACGTCATCGCCGCCCTGACCGGCCTTCTGGAGGCAGGCCACCTGCACCTTCCCACCATGTACAACTTCACCCTCAAAGGGGTTTTGAAAAGGCCCACGCCATGAGCAGCACCTTCACTTACGCCAACCGCGCCAAAACCATCCTCGCCCAGCAGGTTCTGGTGACTGACACCAGCCTGACCCTGCAGTCAGGCGCAGGCAGCCTGTTCCCCCAGCCCAGCAATGGGGAAATGTTCGCGCTGACGCTGGTTTCAGTCTCGTCCCCCGACCATTATGAGATCTGCTACGTCACCAGCCGCAACGCCGATACGCTGAGCGTCATCAGGGGGCAGGAGGGAACGGCGGCACAGCCCTTCGCTGCTGGCGACAGCGCCAGCCTGAACATGACGGCGGGGCTGTTCAAGCTCTTCCCCCAGGCTGGCTGGCAGGGCCTCTACAGCGATGACACCGCCAAGCGCCTTGGCGGCTACAAGAAAAACGCCCTGGTGGCTGACCCGAACGACCCCTGCGTGCTGTGGATCAGCCAGGTTGAAGGCAACAGTGCGCCCCCCAGCCCCCAGAACCCCAACTGGCTGCGACTGGATTTCCTGGCCCAGCAGGCCCAGATCGGCCAGATGGTCTCTGGTGTCCTCGGCATGGGGTCAGGCGACACTGCAGGCACGGGGCTGCACCTTAACGGGGGCACGGGGTGTGCGCGTTTCTGGGCGCAGAACGGAACGAATTTCGACCTCGCCAGCACCCAGCAGGTAACGCAATCAGCAAGCCCTGTTGGCAGCATCATGGCCTATGCCGGCTTCAACCCGCCCTGGCCGTGGCTGCTGTGCAATGGCGCAGGCTTTGACGCAGGCCAGTTCCCAGCCCTGTTCAACATGCTTGGCTCATCCAGCACCCCTGACTTGCGTGGCGTCTTCCTGCGCGGCGTCGACAGCGGGCGCGGCTACGACAGCAACAGCAACCGCACGGTGTTGAGCCTGCAGGGCGGCAGCGTCATCAGCGAGCACAGGGACGTGCGCTCGCTCTGGCACGGTGGCCAGCTTGACGAACCGGCCGCTGGCTGCGGCGCCACCCCTTCCTTCCAGGGCCGCGGCGGCAATGCTGACAGCGACCCTGAATGGGGCATCGCGCGGCCTGTCAACGTGGCGGTGAACTACATCATCAAGGCTGCCTGAGGTCGCCTGAACCACGCCCGCGCACCACGCCTGGCGCGGGTCTGCTTTGCCGGGTGCAAGCCCCTTCCAAACCTTCCAACAAAAGGAGCCTGAAAATGGCAGAAGACATCAACAACCCTGCCACACTTCCCATGGCGGACAGGGGGGCTGCGCTCAACCGCATCCTGGGGGTGCAGACACGCCCTGATGGCACTGAGGGCTACAGCCTTTTCCCCCTGGAAGCCTTGAGCGACCAAGGCGCCGCCATCGCCTGGATCGCTTACCACCCAGAAGGTGACATCGTTCCAGGCCAGGTGGAGAGAGGCACGCTGAGCATCGGCACGGGGGATGGCAATTCCTATTCCACCCCCCTGGACCTGCCACCAGGCGCGCCTGGAACACCAGGGGCACCAGGCAAGGATGGCACATCTGGCAAGGATGGCACGCCGGGGGTGGGGTTTTCGGACGTCACCGTCACCATCAACGGCGGGAGCTGAACCATGGTCTCCACTTACTATCCTTTGGCCCATGCTGCCGTCCCCCAAAGCGACTTGGGGCTGGAGCCGCCTTACTGGTATGGCGGCAACGATGTTCAAACACCTTACTATGACGCCAAAAGCGGCAAATGGGTGTTCTTCATGCTGGGGACGTGCCGCGACATCATCACGTCCAACCAGCTTGGCTGGCTGGCCTGGACCACCACTGACTTCCAGAGCTGGCAGCCCCAGGGCCTGTTCATGAACCCTGGGGATTATACCAGCACGGCTGCTGACGGCAGCATCATCCAGGGCTTCACGGCCATTTGGGGCGGCGGCGCTTTTGGTGACCCAGACAACCTCTGGGGCTTTGGTTCTGACGCCGTTCTGTTCACGGCCTCCATCGCCAACCCGGAAACACCAGGCCTGAAGCCAGAGAACATGGCCGTTGGCCTGTTCGTGTGCAAAGGCGGCATTTTCAACGATGACGGCACGCTGAAAAAGCCCGCGTTCGTGCGCACCCTGACCGACATTACCACAGCCCAAAGCCAGGGATGGGTGAACGACAAGCCAAGCACCCCCCTGGATGGTGATTTCCGTGACGCCCGCATGAGCTGGGACCCTGTTCACAGGCTCTGGGTGCTGGCCGTTTCCGTCTCCTACGGCGTGGCGTTCTTCACCTGCGCCAACCCGGCAAGCGGGGACTTCACCTTCGCCAGTGCCTGGATTGGCCCCGACCGCACCCTTGGTCAGCCTGGCGGTGTGGAGTGCCCGAGTTTTCTCTACCATCAAGGCCAATGGGTGCTGGTCTACTCCGACCAAGCCAACCAGTTCCAGAAGGTGAACGGCCAGAAGCTTCTGCGGCAATGCGTCATGGCCTGCAAAGGCACATGGGACGGCAAAAATTTCACCAACACCACAACGCCAGCGACACTGGACAGAGGTTTTGCCCATTACGCCCAGGCCGTCTTCACCGACCAGAAAGGCCGCCTGCTTGAGGTGGGCTGGTATAACAATTGGAACTTCCGTTCAGGCACTGCCCAGATTGGCTGGGACGGTTTTATGAGCTGCGTGCGCGAAATCGACTTCACCGGCAACACCCCCTATGTCCTTGACGCCTGCGCGCCTGACATGAGGGCTTGGGAAGCAGCCTCCGCCAGCAGCACTGCATCCACCCTGGAGCTGGCAGCTGCAAAGGGCCTTAGGGATGTGCCCTCCAACATCCCGCCCCTGCCGCCAGGTGGGGTAGTATTGAAAAAGCAGTTCCCAGGGACGATCGACCCAAACTTCATGCCCCAGCCAACAGACACGCCACCCGCGTTCAGGTGGGGCCGCGCTTACCTGTTTGGCGCGCTCCAGGGTAGCACCTGGCCGGATGACGGCGTCATTTTCTTCCGCCTGGCCCAGGACCTTGCATGGCGGCAAGGGGTGACCGTCACCCTCAACCCCCATGCGGGCAACATCACCATCAACGCGAGCACCGCAGGCGTGGTGATCGGTGATGCCGGGGTGCCGAACCCCTACGCCGCAGCCCCTGTCATCCTGCCCTACGACTTCTCCCGCGGTTGGTTCCTCCTCCAGGCCAATCTGGACAGCTGCAGTCTGGAGGTCTTCACCGACCAGGGCACAGTGGGCTCCGTCGTCATTTTCCCAGGGCACGATCAGGTTTTCCTGGACATTTCCGCCCCACCCCCCAGCGCCTACACCGGCGATCCAACAATAGTGGGCACCACCATGTACAACAGCATCAACATCGACCCCGCCACATGGCTCTCCCAGAACCAGGAAAGCTTCACCCTGTCCTTTCACAAGACGGACGGCACAGAAAGTGACGTGACCATTCCCTTGCCGCGCGGCCCCAAAGGCGACCCAGGGACCTCTGGCACGGCTTTGCTGAGCATCAACACCACAGCCACCGTGACGGAGGCCTGAACCATGGCCAATTACAAAGTCACCCTCAACAGCACATCCGTCCTGTCTGACAACACCGCAGGCCCTTCCTGGTCCACTGACTTCACACTGCCTGGCATTGCGACCTCGGCGGAACTGGCGGGCTACATGCCCTTGAGCGGCGGCACCATCAACGGCGCCGTAACGCTGCAAAGCGCAGCCGAGGCCAAACCATGGGCCGGATCGTGGGCGTTCACCGCCGCCTTCAAGAACAATCCAGCCCAGGCCAGCTTCTACGCCCAGCTTGATGACGACATGAACGCGCGCGCTGTTCTGGGCGTTCAAGACGCGAACGGCCAATCCACAGCCATTGGGCTGAAATCCACAACAGGCTCCCTGCTGGACCCAACGGGCCATTGCTACACGGTGGCGGGCGGTGTGGACCGCATGATGACGCAATCCCTGGTTACCCGGGCGCAGGATGGCGACACCATCACCTTCCCCACCGCCTTCGCCAGCGCTTCTGGCGTCACGGTGGTGTGCAGCGCCCAGCCCTTCCAAGCCAACGATCCCCTGGTAGCGGCCATCAAGGAAGGGACGACTGCCGGCGCCGCCAGTTTCACCGTGGGCATTTGGCACAAGGACGGCAGCGCGTTGAAGCAGCCGGTCAATGTCCACGTCATCGCCATGGGCAAGGCAGCCTGAGAGCCAGTCCTGCCAGCCAAGCCATAAGGAGCCATCACATGGCAGCAGATATCACCAACCCAGCAACGCTGCCCCTGGCGGGGGCAGGCGCTGCGCTCAACCGCATTGTGGGGCTGCAGACCCTTTCAGACGGCAGCATGGGCTACAGCCTCTACCCGCTGGAAGTGCTGAGCGACAAAGGCGCAGAAATCGCCTGGATCGCCTACAACCCCACAAGCGCCCTAACCCCTGGCCAGGTGGAGAAAGGCACGCTGAGCATCGGCACGGGGGACGGCAACTCCTATTCCACCCCCCTGGATTTGCCACCAGGCGCGCCTGGAACGCCAGGCAAGGACGGCACGCCAGGGCGGGGGATCAAAAGCATCACCGTCCTCCTCTCAGGCGTGGGGGGCTGAATCATGGCTTCCACCTATTACCCCCTGTGCCATGCCGCCAGTCCCCAGCAAGACGTGGGCATGTACGGCCCTTACTGGTACTACGGCAATGACGCCCAGACACCTTACTATGACGCCAAAAGCGGCAAATGGGTGTTCTTCATGCTGGGGTCGCACATCCCCACTGTCGGCACCAACCAGAACGGCTGGCAAGCCTGGATCACCACCGACATGCAGCGCTGGGAGCCGCAGGGTATTTTCCTCAACCCCAGTGACTACACCAGCACGGCCGCTGACGGCAGCACCATCAAGGGCTTCACAGCCGTTTGGGGGGGCGGCGCCTTCGGCGACCCTGAGAACCTTTGGGGTTTTGGTTCTGACGCCGTGTTGTTCACAGGCTCCATCGCCAACCCGGAAACGCCAGG
Organism: Formicincola oecophyllae; assembly: GCF_006542395.2. Classification (NCBI taxonomy): domain Bacteria; kingdom Pseudomonadati; phylum Pseudomonadota; class Alphaproteobacteria; order Acetobacterales; family Acetobacteraceae; genus Formicincola; species Formicincola oecophyllae. Next base: position 1,848,903 of record NZ_CP038231.1, read on the forward strand.
CCTGAAGCCAGAGAACATGGCCGTTGGCCTGTTCGTGTGCAAAGGCGGCATTTTCAACGATGACGGCACGCTGAAAAAGCCAGAGTTCGTCAAAACCCTGACCGACATCACCACAGCCCAGAGCCAAGGCTACGTTCCTGACAAGCCAGACCACCTGCTCGACACCGACTTCCGCGACGCCCGCATGAGCTGGGACCCTGTCCACAGGCTGTGGGTGCTGGCTGTTTCCGTCTCCTACGGTGTGGCGCTGTTCACCTGCGCCAACCCAGCAAGCGAGGAGTTCACCTTCGCCAGCTCTTGGCTGGGCCCCGACCGCACCCTTGGTCAGGCAGGCGGTGTGGAATGCCCGAACTTCCTCTACCACAAGGGCCAATGGGTGCTGGTCTATTCCGACCAAGGTAAGATCTTCCAAAACGGCTTGATGCGCCAAACGGTGATGATCTGCACAGGCGACTGGGACGGCAAGATTTTCACCAACACCACAACGCCTGTGACCATTGACCATGGCTGGACCTTCTACGCCCAAAGCGTGTTTGAGGAGCCCGCCACAGGCGACTTGCTGTGCGTTGGCTGGCTCAACAACTGGAACCTTGGCGGCAGCTTTTGGAACACGGGCTGGAACGGCATGCTGACGTGGGTGCGCAGGCTGGACATCTCCACCATGGCCAGTGACGGGCAGTGCAGGGTCTACCCCCGCGCCTCCCTTCTAGATGACTGGCGCGCCAAAATCGGGCTGCAAGCCCAGCCAGACGCTCCAGCCCCTGATAAGGCCAATACCACTAAGGACAACACCCATGAATCCTGACGACCTTCCCATTCCCAATGGTGGCACGCCATGGTGGTTGAACGTTCCGTTCAACTACACACCAAACTGGTTTCCTGGCCCTGATGAAATGCCACCCGTTTTCCGCTGGGGGCGGGCGGTTTTGTATGCCCTCCTGCAAGGGCAGACCTGGCCTAATGACGGCGAGCAGTACTGGATCATCAGCGAGAACATCGCTGGCGAAGGTGGCGCGCGCATCGTGCCTAAGCCTCACAGCGGCACCATTGAGGTTTGGTGCAGCACATCAGGCATGACGTACCACGATGGCCTTGGCGTGAACGCCTACGCCATGCAGCCAGCCATCATCCCCTACGATTTCTCCAAGGGGTGTTGCGTTCTGGAAATAGTGCTCGACAGCTGCAGCTTGGAAGTCTTCACCGACCAAGGCGGCGCTGCCACCATGACGTTCTTCCCAGCGCGGGACCAGATTTTCTGCAATCTTTACAGCACTCAGCGCAACGACCCCAACAATCCCGCCCCCACGGGCGATCCTGTCGACATGGGTTTTGAGTTTTATCCAATCATGCAACCAGACGCACGCACATGGCTCTCTGACAATCAGGAGCAGGTCACACTTGATTTCACCCTTGATGACGGCACAGAGCAGCGCGTCTCCTTTCCACTGCCCAAGGCCCTGCCTGGCGCGGCTGGGCAGGATGGCGCCACCCTAGCCAGCGTCACCACCAGCGCCAGCGTCACCACGTCCTGAGCGCCAAGCAGCATAGGAGACAACGCCATGGCGGACTACCATGTGACGCTTAACAGCGCTTCTACCCTCAGCAATGGCGCTGCCGGGCCTTCCTGGTCCAGTAGCTTCACGCTGCCGGGCATCGCCACTGAGGCCGAGAACCAGGTGCTGTTCGCACCCTCCAATTGGGCAGGGTACAATGTGGCCAAGGGCTATATGGATGGCTGGTACAGCCCAGGCGACACCGTGACCTTCCCCAAGCCGTTCAAGGGGATGCCCTGCGTGGTGGGCACGTGCATCACCGCTTCCAATGGCAACACCTCTGTGCCGGTCAGCATCCTCAACCTGCAACCAAGCGGTTTCCAACTCAACGCGGTTGAGGTCGATTCCCCCAGCGGCACGAGCCAGACGGGCGACTGCAAGAACCCTGGCCGCCAATGGTACGTCTTCATCGTTGAAGGCCCGGTTTGAAGGACCCTGGCCTTTATTCAAAAGGACATCCAACCATGAACCATACCACACTCAGCCAGCGCCTCCACAGCGCGCCTGGCCTGGCCACGGTTACCCCCGCCCCTTCCCAAGGGGGCGGGGTTTTTCATGTGGGCGTCACTTGCGATGGCCCTGATGCCCTGCCGCCGTTCCGTCTGTTCGGCCCCCCTTATGAGGTCAGCGGAGCGCAGGCCCCTGACCTGGACAGCGCCCCATGGCAGCGCCTGCTGGCGGCCTACCGCTTTTCCCATCCCTTGGCGCGCTTTGTCATGGTGCGTGATTTCGGGCCTCTCTCCCCAGGCGCGCCTGAACTGCACCAGGACACCTGCGCCATCACCGCCGATGGGACCGTGACTGTGCTGGGGAAAGGCGTGGCACCGCTGCTGCCACGCGCAACCGCTGCTGATGGCCCCATCAACCCGCCGCACACCAATGCTTCCATAAACTAAGCAAACCACGAGGCTTCATTCCCATGGTAGATTACCATGTGGCGCTCAACAGCGCGTCCACCCTCAGCAACGGCGCTGCCGGGCCCTCCTGGACAACCAGCTTCACCCTGCCAGGGGTGGCCACTCAAATGCAGCTGAATGGTTATCTTCCCTTGGCGGGCGGCGCCCTCACTGGGCCTCTGAACCTGACCAACGCCACAGCCACGGCGGCTTGGAGCTCCAGCCCGGTCCTGACCATGGAATTGCCCGCCAAGGAAGGCTTCTTCAAATTCTACAACCAGCTGGATGATTCAGGGGTGGCCAGTGGCGTTGTGCAGGTGCACTCACCAAGCCAGGCTGAAGGCACCATCCCTTGGAACTGGTGGTTCTCAGGCAAGCATGGCTGCCTGCTCAACAGCAGCTCCAACGCCATGGTGGCGGCGCCCGGCAATATGCGGCGCCTGCTCCAGCCCATTACCGTCTCCGCCAAGGATGGTGACTGGATCGCGTTTCCCATCGCTTTCTCCTCCACGGACAACCAGCACATCATGGCCACAGCCATGGATCTAGGCAACGCCCCTGTCACGGCCTGCGTCAAGGCGGGATACCAGCCCAACATCCAGGGTTTCCACATTGGGCTGTACCTCAAAGATGGCACGCCCGTCACCACCCCTGTGAGTGTGACCGTCCTCGCTATCGGTGTGGAAGCCTGAAACAGGCCTGTACCGGGCACTGCACGAAAAACACATGAAACGGAAAGGCTTCCCATGGCGGACTACCATGTAACGCTCAACAGCACCTCCACCCTCAGCAATGGCAGCGCCGGGCCTTCCTGGACAACCAGCTTCACCCTGCCAGGGGTGGCCACGGTGAGCGAGCTTGCCAGCTACGCGACTGTTGATGACTTGAAGGACTACGCCACCCTCTCCCAGTTGAGTGGCTGCGCCACCAAAAGCGACCTTAAAACCTACGCCACCACAGCGCAGTTGGGCGGTTACCTGGCCCGCGCTGGCGGGCAGGTTGTGGGGGACATCAACATGGCCCACCCCAGCGCCACGGCCCCGCTGTCCTCCAGCCCCTTCCTGACGTTGAACCTGCCAGCGGCTGACACTGACTTCACGCTTTACAACTATTTGGATGGCAATGGCGTTGGCAGCGGCGTTGTGCAGGTGCACTCACCAAGCCAGCCCAAGGGCACCAACCCCTGGACCTGGATGTTTTCGGGGCTGTATGGGTGCCTGCTCAACAGCAGCGCCAACGCCATGGTGGCGGCGCCTGGCAACCAGCGCCGCCTTTCCCAGCCCTTCACCGTCTCCGCCAAGGATGGCGATTGGATCGCGTTCCCGGTCGCCTTCGCTGGCGCTTATGACCAGCAAGTCCTGGCCACCGCCACGGATTTAAGCAACGCCCCCGTCACAGCCTGCCGCAAGGCTGGCCATGCGCGCGACCCCAAGGGGTTCGTCATTGGACTTTACGCCAAGGATGGCAGCCCTATCGCCACCCCCATCACTGTGGACATCCTGGCCTACGGTCCAGAGGCCTGAACAGAGGTGGGCATGGCAATGTCAGCTTTTCCACCTCATGCGAGCAGGATGACCCATGACAGACTATCATGTGACGCTCAACAGCACCTCCACCCTCAGCAACGGCAGTGCCGGGCCTTCCTGGACAACCAGCTTCACCTTGCCTGGAATCGCCCCTGCAAAAGGCCTCGCCCAAGAAACATTCCGAGCGATAGAGGCCGAAGACAGCAAATTGTCGCTTGATGGCGGGACGATGGCCGGCGCCATTAACATGAATGGCAATGGCCTCAATGCCGGCAACGGCGTTGCCATGGTGTTCCAAGATGATGGCAACATCGTTGCCTACAGCGCAGGCCAGGGCCAGGCCACGGGCAGGGTGCCCCTCTTGGCGGTGGGCGATACGACTGGGAAAGACGAGGGCGGCTACCCCTCCGTTGTGGCCTCCGTGCCCATGCTGGTGCCAAACCCCGTGCAAGGGTTGCCCGCCAGTGATGAGCCCATGCAGGCCATCAACCAGGGCACGCTGGCCCAGCAAGGGTTTGTGCAGGGCAACCAGCACCTCGATGATATGTCGCTTAAGATGGTGGCCATCAAGAGTCAATTTGTCGACAGCGCCAAGACCAAGCCTGCCGGCATCGAGTACATTGACGAAGCTGGCAATTTCAACCTGGCCATCTCAGGCCAGTGGGCTGACGACCACTATGTCACCAAATACCAGGGCCTGCAGGTGCAGGGCTTGAACAACGCCATTATGCAAATTTTTGACCGCAGCGTTAAAAACGGTGATTACGTGACCTTCCCTCAAGCGTTCAACAACGCGGCAAGCGTGACGGCCCAGGCGCTGAACCCCCCAGGGGACGCCCCCGTGGCCTTCGCTGCCAAGGACCTCACCAGCAAAGGCTTCACAGCCCTTGTGATCTCAACGCCTGCTGGAGGTGCCAATGCCGTTCCTACTGATGGCGTGTGGCTCAATTTCACGGCTTACGGCACCTGAGTGCTTCCTGCCGGTTCCGGTCCGCGCCTGTTCAGCTGCAGCGTAGGGGCTGCCAAATCTTACCAAACCTATGCCTGCCTAAAGCCATGCTTAAGCCAATTTTGCAAATAACTTGGCGGCAGACCACGAACTTCCCTTAACTGGCCTGCCTTCATCAATTCCGACATACACTTAGACATTTTGGCAGCATAATGCGCCGGCCTTAACGCGCTTGCGCCCTATAGGGATTCCGCCCTAACGCACTCGGCATCTCTTGTAAGGGGCCTCGCGGGGTTCTTTCTACGCTTGAACTGCGTTCTGCGCTCCGACAAATCCCGCTTCTACGCCCTCCGGGTTGTCTTGAATCCCTAAAGCCAGGCGACTTATTGCGCTCCAGCTTTAACAGGCTTCGCCTTATGCGGGGTTCGCTAAGGCCCCTTCGCTTCACGGCTGGTTAGCCTAGATGGCGCCGCTGTCTTGGCGCCTATTAGCCGCTGCTTCTTGCCACTTGCATTTCATGCGGCGCGGTGTCGCAGCGGCTTTCACGGCTGGTTAGCCTAGATGGCGCCGCTCAAGAGAGTTTTTGCTTGAGAAGCTCATTGACCATGGCGGGGTTGGCTTTGCCTTTCATGGCTTTCATGGTCTGGCCCACGAAGAAGCCGAACAGCTTGTCCTTGCCGCTTTTGTACTCCGCCACTTTGTCGGCGTTAGCGGCCAGCACGGCGTCAATCTCACGCTCAATGGCGCCTGTGTCAGTCACCTGGCGCAGGCCCTTCTCATCCACAATGGCCTTGGCTGAGGTGGGCTTGCCCGCCACGCCGCGTTCCACCATGGTTTCGAACACCTCCTTGGCGATTTTGCCGTTGATGGTCTTGTCCAGGATGAGGGAGAGGAGCTCGCGCAGAGCCAAAGCGCTGACGGGGCTGTTCTCCACATGGGTGCCCGTGCGGTTGAGAGCGGCGAAGAAATCGCCCAGCATCCAGTTAGCGGCCAAGCGGGCGATGTCTTCAGGCGCCTTCTGGCCCTTGTGGCTGGCGAAGTCAGGCCCCCACACGGTGGCCTCATAGAAATCAGCCACAGGCTGTTCTGCCGTCAGCACGCCTGATTCGTAGGGGGTGACGCCATAGTCACCCTCCAGCCGGGCGCGTTTTTCCTCAGGAAGCTCTGGCAGGGCGGCCTTGAGGCCATCCACCCATTCCTGGGTGATTTGCAGGGGTAGGAGGTCTGGCTCTGGGAAGTAGCGGTAGTCGTGGGCGTCCTCTTTGCTGCGCAGCGGCCTTGTTTCGTTCTTGACATGGTCGAAAGCCAGAGTCTGCTGGTCAACAGTGCCGCCGGCCTCCCACACTTCCACCTGGCGGCGGGCTTCGGCCTCAATCGCCTGCATGACGAAGCGCACGGAGTTGACGTTCTTAATTTCGCAGCGCGTGCGGTAGTCTTCCCCCGGTTTGCGCACGGATACGTTGACGTCAGCGCGCATGGAGCCTTCCTCCATATTGCCATCGCAGGTGCCAAGGTAGCGCAGGATCTGGCGCAGCTTGCGCAGATAAGCGCCCGCCTCCTCAGGGCTGCGGATGTCTGGCTCGCTGACGATTTCCATCAAGGCCACGCCAGCGCGATTGAGGTCGATGAAGGAGCGCTTCGGGTCCTGGTCATGGAGGGACTTGCCAGCGTCCTGCTCCAGGTGGAGGCGCGTGATGCCCACCTGTGCGGCTGTGCCGTCTGGCAGTTCCGTTTTCACCAGGCCTGTGCCCACGATGGGGAATTCAAACTGGGTGATTTGGTAGCCTTGGGGCAGGTCGGCGTAGAAATAGTTCTTGCGGTCAAAACGGCTGAAAAGGTTGATCTTGGCTTGAAGGCCCAACCCCGTGCGCACGGCTTGGGCCACGGCCTCCCCATTCAGGACGGGCAACATGCCTGGCATGGCAGCGTCAATCAGGCTGACATGCTCGTTAGGCTGGCCGCCATAGGTGGCGGAGGCGCCAGAGAACAGCTTGGCGTTGCTGACCACCTGCGCGTGCACCTCAAGCCCAACCACCACTTCCCATTCGCCGGTCTCGCCGGTGATGCGGTAATCGCTCATGATCGTTCTCTCCTGGTTGGGTCTCAGTGGCTGGCATGGAGGGCGGGGCGGCCCTTGGGGGTGGTGGCGAAAGCTGCGGCCTGCTCCACAACGTGGCCGGCTGCGATGATGTCCTCCTCCCCAAAAAAGCGTCCGATGAGCTGCAGCCCAAGGGGCACACCTTGGCTGTCCAGCCCGCCTGGAAGGGAGAGGGCAGGCACGCCAGCCAGGGAGGCGGGCACGGTGAAGACGTCATTGAGGTACATCTGCACAGGGTCAGTGGGCTTTTCATCCCAAGCGAAGGCGCCAGAGGGGGCCGTGGGGGTGAGGATAACGTCCACCTCCTCAAAAGCGCGCAGGAAATCGCGCTGAATTAGCGTACGGACCTTCTGCGCGCGCAGGTAGTAGGCATCGTAGTAGCCTGATGAGAGCACGTGAGTGCCCAGCAGGATGCGGCGCTTGACTTCCTCCCCGAAGCCTTCAGCGCGGGTGGCCTCGTACATCTCGTCTAGGCTTGGGCGCTCAGCGCGCATGCCGTAGCGCACACCGTCATAGCGCGCCAGGTTGGAGGAGGCCTCCGCCAAGGCGGCGATGTAATAGGTGGGCAGAGCGTGTTTGGTGTGCGGCAGGGAGATATCCACCACCTCAGCCCCAGCCGCCTTCAGCCAGCTTGCGGCCTCCTGCCAGAGTTTGTCGATGTCGGCAGGCATACCGGGGACGCGGTACTCCCGCGGGATGCCGATTTTCATGCCCTTGATGGACCTACCCAAGGCTGCCTCATAACGGGGCACGGGCTGGTTGACGCTGGTGGCGTCTTTGGGGTCGAAACCTGCCATACTCTCCAGCAGGATGGCGCAGTCTTGGAGGGTGCGCGCCATGGGCCCAGCTTGGTCGAGGGAACTTGCGAAGGCGATCTGCCCAAAGCGCGAGCAGCGACCATAAGTGGGCTTGATGCCGGTGATGCCGCAATAAGCAGCTGGCTGGCGGATGGAACCGCCTGTGTCCGTTCCTGTGGCACCCAAGCAAAGCCCAGCGGCAACAGCTGCGGCAGAACCCCCTGAGGAGCCGCCAGGCACCAGCTTAGCGTCAGAGCCATGGCGCTTCCAGGGGTTTTCCACGCCGCCGAAAGCAGAGGTGAGGTTGGTGGACCCCATGGCGAACTCATCAAGGTTGAGCTTACCCAGGAACACCGCGCCGTCATCAAGCAGGTTTTGCGTCACCGTGCTTTCATAAGGGGGGGTGAAGTCCCCCAGGATGCGGCTGGCCGCTGTGGTGCGCACCCCCTTGGTGGCAAACAGGTCCTTGATGCCAAGGGGAATGCCCGTCAGCGCCTTGGCCTGGCCTTTAGCGATGGCCTCGTCTGCCTGGCGGGCCGCCTGGCGGGCCTGTTCAGGCGTACGCGTGATGAAGCTGTTGATCTGGCCATCCAGGCGTTCAATGGCGTCCAGGAAGGCGTTTGTGAGTTCAAGCGCCGTGAAGTCCTTGTTGCGCAGCCCATCGCGCGCGCTGGCCAGTGTGTGGTCAGTCAGCTTGGTGGGCTTGGTGCTGGTCGCTGTGCTGTTGGTCATGTTGCCTGTGGTCGTGCTGCTTGTCATGTCTGTACGCTCCCTCACTCAACCACTTTTGGCACGGTGTAGTAGGGTCCCACGCGGTCTGGCGCGTTCTCCAGCACGGCTTCGCGGCAGTCACCCCCAGTGGCGGTGCCGTTTGTCACCTCATCAGCGCGCAGGCGGGGTGTAGCCAGGCCTGTGCCCACCATGGGAGGAACGCCAGCGATGTTCACTTCCTCCAGCATACCCACCCATTCGACAATGCCTTCCATCTGCTGGCGGAAAGCGGCCACCTCCTCTGGCGCCAGGCCAATGCGCGCCAATTTGGCGATGTGGGCGACGGCTTTGTCATCAAGTGCCATGGTGAATCCTCGCGTGCTGGCCTGGGGGGCCAGATTTCGTTAACCCTGTTCCGTGAATGAAGGGTATAACGCCCCCCCATGGCTTTGTTCAATCCACACGACCTCCGCCCGCTCCTCCCCCCCGGCACGCGCTTGCTGGGGGTTGACCCTGGCAAACGCCAAATCGGCCTGGCGCTTTCTGACGTCTCCCTCACGCTGGCTTCGCCGCTGCTTACCCTCAAGCGGGGCAAAATGGCGCAAAACGTGGTTGAGCTGGAAAACCTAGTGCACCGCCACGGCATTGGCGGGCTTGTGGTGGGGCTGCCCCTTTCGCTTGATGGCGACTTTGGGCCTGCTGCGCGCGCAGCCCATGATTGGGGGGGGGACATCGCTGAGCGTCTGGGCCTGCCCTGCGCGCTGTGGGATGAGCGTCTGTCCTCAAGCGCTGTCAACCGCTTCCTCATCCAGGAGGCGGACGCTAGCCGCGCCAAACGCGCTGAGGTGGTGGACAAAATGGCGGCTGCCTACATCCTCCAGGCGTTTCTGGATGCGACCGCTACAGATAAGCCCAATATATAACTAAGCCAGATTTGTGATGTGACCACGCCCAGGCAGTCCTGAACGCGCAGCTCAAGCGATCCTGGCTGGGGGCTAAGTGCTGGGGCGCCTCACAAATCCCTAAGCTGGCTGTAAAGCGCTGTGGCCTTGGGCAGTAGGTCCGCTGGCGCTGTGGAAACGTGCTTTTCAGCAGGGCACTGGCGCGGGACTTCGCGGGCCAGCTCATGGGTGGCGCTTTTGTAAAGCTGCGGCCAAAGGAGCTTGCGCTCAGACGGTTTCATCTGCTCCCAGCTTTTGGTGATGCCGTCATCGTCTGCTTGGGCATTGCGCAGAAGCACAGCGCATGACGCTGCTGTGGCACTTGTGCCCTGGGCCTGTGCGTTGCCCCCCAACCCTGCCAGAATCGCCAAGGCGGCCAGCACACCCCAAGCGCCCAAGCTGGGCCGGGCCATGGTAGCGCTGCAGAAATGGGAAGGCCCTGCGAAGGGGATAGCGTTGGCTGCGGTCATGGTCTCATCAATCATGGGCCTGGCGGTCCCTGTTTCTAGGTATGCAGAGGTCCTGGGTGGGGCTGGTTAAAGACACCTTAAGGCAAGGCCATGCCCCTTGGAAGGCCACGGCATATACGCCAGGTAACGCCGACAAGCCCTTTGAAAACAAAAACCCCACCATGCCGGGCTGGGCTGGTGGGGTTTGGGAAGTACATGGCCAATTCTGGCCTGGAGGTTCGGGCGGGAATTGAACCCACATTCGCGGATTTGCAGTCCGCTGCATCACCATTCTGCCACCGAACCAGCACCAGGCAGCTGTGATGTAGCCTGCTCACCTCAGCGCGGTCAAGAGAAAAAGCTGCCCTGGCCTATCTTGCAGCGCCTGCCTCTGGGGGGCTGCCCAAGGGCGCCCCTCTGCCACAGCGTCCTTGGGGCCAAGCTTTGGTCAGGCCCTGTTAGGGCGCCTGTTCAGCTGGGGGGTTTCGCTTTATCATCCCCGTTTTAGAGCTGTGCCTGCAGGAGCCTGCGCCCATCATGTCCTCCTTGCCCCCCATCACCTCTGCCCCTGGGGCTGTTGAACTGGGAATGCCAGAAACAGGCCCAGCCCACCCTCAGCCAAACACCCCACCCACCCAAGGGGAGGAACCGCCAGGGCGGCTGATGCTGGGCATCCTCTACGGCCTTGGCGCCACAGCGCTTTGGGGCGGGGTGTTCGTGGTGCCTGAAATGGTCCGCCCCTGCGGCCCGCTTGAAATCACTGTGGGGCGCTACCTGGCCTATGGCCTACTTTCGCTGGCGCTGGTGGCGCCACGGCTGCGGTCCTTGGCGCGGAAGCTGACCTGGGCTGATTGGCGCGGCGCAGCCTGGCTGGCCTTCACAGGCAACACGTTTTACTATTTCCTCCTTTCCAAAGCCGTGCTCAATGGCGGTGTCGCCATTACGTCCCTTATCACGGGATTTTCGCCTGTGGTGGTCACGCTGATTGGCGCGCGTGACAAGGGTGCTGTCCCTTTGCGGAAGCTGTGGCCGTCACTCCTGTTCTGCGCTGCAGGCGCTGTGTGCATTGGTTGGCAGGCGGTGGCGCGCGCCACGGGGCTAGGGGGGGCTGCAGCCCAGGCTAGTGGCAGCACGGTTGCCTCTGAAACCACCATGGCTGTGGGCGTGCTGTGCGCTGTGGGGTCGCTTGTTCTGTGGTCTGCTTTCACCATCGGCAACAGCCGCTGGCTTAAGCGCGTGACGGTTTCAGAACATGATTGGAACTTGCTGATTGGGCTGTGCGCTGGCGCGCAGACGCTGCTTTTGGTGCCGTTCATGCTGCCAGCAGTCCACAGCTACAGCTGGCCTGTGTGGGAACGCCTGGTTGTGGCTAGCCTGGGGGTGGGTGTTCTGGCCTCCATTGTAGGCAACACGCTGTGGGGGCGGATGTCGCGCTTGCTGCCCCTGACCCTGGTGGGGCAGATGGTTGTGTGCGAAACCATGTTCGCGCTGCTTTACGGTTTTCTGTGGGCGCGGCGCTGGCCCAGCGTGGCTGAATGGTGTGCCCTGCTGTGCGTGACCATTAGTGTGGGGCTGTGCGTGGCTGCCCACCGCCCGCCGCGCAGGCGGCGTGGGCGCTGAAGGCCCAAGCCCGTGTTGAGGATGGTTGTTGCGGCAAGGCACACCTACACCTAGAAGCAAGCCCATAGAGGCAAAGCCTGCAAAAGGACGTGACGACACCATGACGACCCCCCACCGCATCCTGGCATGGCTTGCAGCTGGCGCCGCCACATTGGCACTGGCGCCCGCAGTGCGCGCGCAGGTCATCAGCGCGCAGGAGGCCTCCCCTGCCTATGGCCAGGATGATGATGGCGATTCAGCTATGGACGCCCCTTTCATTGCTGGCGTCACCCACCCACGCGGCAGGCTTTACGATGTGGTGGTGGGGGTGGACACCGTCCTTCTAGGCAACAAGGGCGCTGGCGTCCAAGGGCGGGGCAAGGCGCAGCGCGGCCAGGGGCAAGCCCACACACAGGGCCCCAAGCGCCAGTTCCTGCCCATGTGGCGTGTTTCCTCCCTTATGGATCGCTCAGCCCTGATTGGGGAGCCTGACCTGGTGCCAACGCTGGTTTTCCGCCAGTACCGCGATGACGAGGCCCCCCAGACCATCAGCATCAACATCGCCCGCGGTGGGCCTGACCTTCCCTCCTGCCACCATCAGGCGGACTTCACCCCCATCCTCGTCACCATCAAGGGGGACCCGACCGATTACCTCGACCCCACGTTGATCCATCAGGGCGCCTGCATTCCAGCCCATGGCCGCGCCCATGTGCCCTTCACGGTGCCAGGGCCCCATGGCGGCCACTACATGCTGGCCATTGGCCTGGCCACGGCTGATGGCCTGGCACCATCGCGCCGCGGTGGCAGCACGGCCGTCTACAGCCCCCGCGACCTGGCGGCAGAGAAGCGCGAGCGCGATTCAGGCAGCGGGGCCGATTTGCGCCTGGCGCGCGTCCCCTACGGCTTTGTGTTCAGCCGCCCCGTTATCGCAGCGCTGACAGCGCCTGCTGCCAAAGCTTTTGCCCCTTTGACCGACACCCCCTTGAGGACGCGTTCCAGGCCAGAGGGTGTGCAGATTGACGCCTTGCGCTTTTCCCCCTGGGTGGAGCGAGCTGGCAAACACTATGTGGGGTGGAACTACGCCACCCCCCTGATGGGCGCTTTTGAGTGGAACCCCCCTGTGGCCACAAGCGCCACTGTTTCCTCCGTTTTGTGGAACGGTGTACGTGTAACGGCTGAGGAAGTCGGCTACTGCCAAGCGCCTGACGTGCCGGCATGGCGCTTCACCGCTGTTGACGCCCAGGGGGAAGGTGGCGCTGAAGTGGCGACTGAGGGCGACCAGGACCTGATGCCAGACGACAACACTATGGAACGCTACCAAAACCACAGCAGCGTCAGCGCTACCATCTGCGCCTCTTACGGCGGTCCACCCGTGGAGCTGGCATTCCCGACCGCTTCAGGGCAGGGTGAGAACATCCTGTTCTTCCTACCGCGCCGCCACCCCACCCTGGTGCCAGCGCGCCATGCCCCCCAGCGCAGGCGTTAAACCCCCGCCATTCTGCCCCACCCCTAGCTAGCCCCTGCAGGAGAGATCCCGTGGCATCTGCCCTTGACCACATCGTGAAATTTATTGTGCCAGCTGAGATGCTGGCTGCCATCCTCAATGTCTACCCAACTGATTTCCACCCCTCTGGCCTTGGCGCCCTGCTGGCGGTGCCCACAGCAGGGGGGGAGGGCGTTGGCCTGGCCTGCGGCTATGACGCTGTCATCCTCAGCGGGGCTTATGGGCGTGCTGAATGCCATGTGGGCAAGGAAGCGCAGTTCAAGCCGCTGACCTTCACCCTAACGGCGCGCTTCATCAACGCTGTGCGCCGGGCGCCCGCTGGTGTGGGGGTTTTGTTCCTGGTGGTGATGGATGACAAGGACCGCCCTAAGCCAGAGCTGCGCGCCAAAATCAACATGGCGGCTGGTTTTGAAGGTGTGTGCGGTGATGTTTCGCTGGCGGCCACCGCCATGGCAGACAACCAGCCCTTCCCTCAAACAGGCCAGATCGATCTGGCGGCTGACTGGCTTGCCTGCTTGGCCAGCCAGCAGGGCAGCGCTGTGGAGGAGCCGGAAGCCGTGACTTGGCGGCCAGCCAACCTGGCGCGCTTGGCGCAGGCTGGCGTCACAGCGCGTTCTGAAACCATGACGTTCCAAGACAGCCATACGAAGGACAGTCACGCCAAGAACAGCCAGGAAGGGGCAAGCCAAGGGGGAGGGGAAGCACCAAACGTGCTGCGCCATGCGCGCTACCACCGCGCCAATGCCCCCTACAGCCTGGACGGCTATGCCCTGGCTTGAAGACCCCAAGCACGGGGCTGATTTCTGACCGCTGGTAGCTTCAAACGCGTTCAACAGGTCAAGTCTGGCGCTGAGGCTGCGTTGAAGCCCTGCAGGGGTAGATGTTCCCCCATGCCTCAGGTTGGGTGACTTGACGCTTGCCCCGCCTAAACAAACGCCCCCTCTGGATAACAGGCGCTGGTTCAGGGGCAGGTTTCCCAGGCCCCGGTCACACTGGTCATACTGCCGTGGGGGCGCATTTTATGAGCTATCCTGACCCACCCTGTGCCCAGCAAGCCAGCCTTGGCTGGAAGCACGTGTGAAGGGCTCAGAAAAAGCCCCCAGGCCGCATAATGGCCTGAAAGCCATTAACCTTAACCAGGGCCTTCAGCTGGCCACGGGGAAAGGCAAGTTGACGGGGATCTCCTCAGAGGCGCTGTTGGTCTTGGCGTTGAGGCGCGGGTTGTAGCGCGACTGCAGCCACGCCACTACAGCTTTAGAACGGCCCTTCTCGTCAAAAGGCGCCCAAGCGAAACGCAGCCCATGCTTGATGTAAGCCTCAAAAGGCTTTTCCTCCAGCCGCGCCAGGACGCGTTCGCCAATGGCGCCAGACCCAACAAAAATCACGCCGTTGCGTTCGCTTTCAATCACGAAAATGCCTTTTTCCTCTTTAGGGAGGTCGTTGGCGTCACGCGTGGTGGTCCATTTGAGCTTGATGGCCTTGGGCGCCGTCTCAGGCATGTTGTTGAGGGAAATCTTGGGCATGGTTTTTCCTAACAGTGGGGTTGGGGCGTGGCCACAGGGGTGAACATGGCTGGGCGCGCCCAGGTTGGATTGCCCATAACCCTAGGCGCTTTCAGGCCATACCCCAAGGGTGGGGAGGCCTGCGCCAGCGGGCTGGTTTTCAGTGTTGCTGGGGGGCTGGCGCTGTGGCCGCAGCCAGACCACTGACGAACAGCGTTGGGCTGTGGAACTGCTTTTCAGCCGCAGCCCTGATTTCCTGCGCGCGCGCAGGCGTGATGGCGCCTGCTTTTTGCTGGGCTGCAACCTCCAGGTTGGTTTTCAGTACTGGCATGATGTCGTGCTCCGTATGTTGGGTGGCCATGGCCCAACGGTACCAGGCGCTGTTGTAGCAATGCGCCAGGCCATCCCATGCTGGCGAGGCGTTCCAGCTGTAAAGGTTGGTGCATTCGGCCAGTTCATCTTCGCGTTTTTGGGCGAACCAGCGTTGAGAACGCTGCCATTCCTGGGCTTCGCGCCCTTTGAGGCTGAAATCAAGCTTGGTTTGCCGCTGCAGCGCTTGGTAGCGCTCCAAAGCCTGCTGAAGGGTGATTTGCTTGTTTTCAAGCGCTTGGGAAATGGCCACGTTGCCATCGAACATGGGTTGAAGGTCGGTCAGCTTGTAACTGCCTGTGCGCCGCGCCCAAGTGGCTAGCGCCATGTTGCGGCACAGGGCTGCCTCCACAAGTTGGCCCATGGGCTTGAACTTGTTCACGCAGCGCCTGGTTTGCCAGCCCAGCATTTTAAGAGGGGCGATGTCGGGGTTGGCTTTCCAGGTGGTGGGATGGGAGAGGGCCGCTTCCTCCATCCCCAGGCGGAAATGAAGGCGTTCAGCGTCAGGCGACATCTGGCCAGACTGCACCTGGGCTGCGTTGGCTAGGTTGGTGCGTTCAAAATCATCGATGACGGCGCCATCCATGTGCCCGCCTTCCGCCCAGCGGCGGAAAAGACCGTTCTGGCACTGGCCCAGCTTCATCCAGTTGGGGTGGTCAGTGTTGCCCCAGCGTTCAATGCAGTTGGTCACGCCATTGCGGGTGGAACGCACAGGGTCGGCTGGGTCTTCAGGTTCCTGTTCAGGCAGGATGGTGGGCAGGGCCTCCACAGGGCAGTAGAGGTTGGAGGCAGCGCACATCAAAGGGTGGGCCATGGCCCAGTCCTGGTCCGGGCTGCCGTAAGTGCCGCTTTGCTGGCAGCCAGCGGCCAGCAAGGCCAGCACGCCAACGCTTGCCCAGCGCGCCAAGGCACGGTGCTGTTTGGGCTGGCTAGCGCTGCCCTGGCTGGTTGCTGCGCTGCTGGGGGGGATTGCGTGGTTGGGGGGTAGGCTTGCGCTGGCACGGGGCATGGCTGTGTTCCTGGTTGCAACGGCAAGGTGGTGCCCTGCGCCAGAAAGCACGGGCCGTGGCGCGCGACAGCCAGCCAGGCCGTAACAAGGCGCAGGGCACTGGCGCGTCCAGGCTGGCTTGGCACCCATGCTGCGTGCCGTGACCAATAAGCGGGGAAGCGACCATGCCAGCCGTGGGGCCGGGGCGGCATGAAGCACCGGCCCAGGCCAGGTGGCTGGGGGCTTCAAGATGGTGCCATGCTAACCTGAAGCGGCGCTGGCCAAAACCCTTCAAGCGTGTTGGCGCCTGGTTATTTTAGGTAAAAACCAACTGTTACATTATTCATGACCTGCTTTATGACCTCAAACAGCCCCAGCAACGCTGGCAAAACCAGGAAAAAGGTGGCCAATCACCTTGGCTGCTGGTGGGGCCTGGCAGGCCAAAACCCCAGCTGGAGCTCAAGGATCCAAGCCCCTAGCTCCCACTCTAGAATGGTGAAACATTCTTCCAGCTGGGTGCAGGGCCAGGGCTGGCAACTACCTTCACCCCAGGGGCAAGGAAGCCAATATGCCAAGGGGCAGGCATGGCAGCCCTGTTTCAGGCAGCCGTCCCCTGGCAGCGTTCACACGCTGCGGCTGTAGTCCATGTCTGCAATGGCTTTGCCCATTTTCCACAGCCCCTCAGGCGCATCCAACGGTTCCAGGTGGACTTCAATCAAGGTGAGTTTGCTGGGGTTTTCCGCTGCTGCCAGGGCCACTTCAAGCTCCTGCTGGTCGCGCACTTCAAAGCTTTGGCTGCGCCCTTCCTCCCCCAAGGCTTTGGGCAAGGCAGCGTAACGCCACGGCGCTACATCGTTGAAGGGGGCGTGCTCGCCCAGGATGCAGCGTTCCACCGTGTAGCCACGGTTGTTGATGACGAACACCACCGGGTTGAGGTGGTGGCGCATCATGGTGGAGATCTCCTGCGCTGTTAGCTGGAAGGCACCTTCGCCTGTGAACAGAACATGGCGGCGCTTTTCCCCCAGGCCTAGGCTGGCCATTTGCTGGCCCATCACGGCAGGTGTGGCATAGCCGATGGCAGCCCAGATGGTCTGGATGTTGAAGCGCGCCCCTTCAGGCAAATCCACAGCGGCCAGGTTAGCGCTGCAGGTGCCCATATCGGTGAAGATGCCGTCTTCAGGGCGCAGGAAATGGGCAATGCGGTTCCAGAACACAGCGCCGTTCCAAGCGGCCTTGTCCGTGGCTAGGGGGGGCAGTGTGCGCTTGGGCGCAGGCCCGCTGGCCGCTTTGGGGGCTGGCAACGCCTGGGCTGTGGCACGCAGAATGTCGCCCATGCGCGCGCCCGTCACCACCTTGCCTTTGCCAAGCGCTGGCGTGGCGAAGCCGTGGCGCAGGCCATAGGGTTCCACATTACACCAGGCGCCGCTTTGAATAGCGGCGCTGAAAAAGCCTGTGGAGAATTCAAAAAGGCGCGTCCCCACTCCCACAACGCAATCCGCCCCCGCCACGTAGCTGTCCAGATCAAAGCCTGGGGCGGCTGGCACGCTGGCGCGGCCGTTATAGATGCCGCGGTAAAGGGGGTGGTTGCGCTCCAGCACTGTGCGCGATGTTGGCAGAAGAGCGTAGGGCAAGCCTGTGCGCGTGATGAAGTCCATCACCTGCTCTTCAAGGCCGTAGCGCGCCACCAGGGCGTCCACAAGCACAATGCCTTGGCGTGCCTGGCTGATTTTCCCAGCCAACGCACTGGTCACCATGGCAAGGGTTCCAGGGTCGCTTTCAGGCAGATCCAAGGCCAGCGGGGTGCGGGGGGTGGGAATGGTAACGTCACACAGGTCGCAGGGCAGCTGAAGGTAGGCAGGCACTTTCTGCTGGAACACGTCAGTGATGGCGCGGTCGATCACCTCAGCTGCGTTGTGGGCTTCCACCCGCCCTTGGGAAGCTGTGTAGGGGCGGTAGGCTGCGCGTACGTCCTCATAATCACCATTGAGCAACGTGTGGTGGAGGGGGAAGCGGTTGTCCACCGCATTAAGCGGCGGCAATCCCGCCAGGGAAAGCACGGGCACGCATTCTGCCCGCGCGCCAGCCACCGCCTGCAGCGCTGAAAGGTCGCCAACGCCATAGGTCGTCAGCACAGCGCCAAAGCCTGAAAGGCGCGCGTCACCGTCTGCCGCGTAGGCTGCGTTCATCTCGTTGCAGCAGCCAATCCAGCTGATGCGCCCATCCTTCACCAGTAGTTCGAGGAACTCCAGGTTGAAGTCGCCAGGAACGCCGTAAAGGCGCCGCAGCCCTGCCTCATGAAGGCGATTGATGAGGTGCTGGCCAATGCTGATGCGGCCGTGGCTTGGGGTGGCGGCGGTCATGATGTGTGCTCCCTGTATGACGTCAGGCACAGGACAGGGGACGCGCCCCTGGCCCCACCTGCGCCAATGCTGCGCGGATGGGTGGGTGGCTGTGCCTGAACGTGCCAGCCATGGCCTGCGGGCTGCCCCACGGCGTGGCTGGTGGGAAACTAGCCTGAAACGCCCTGGTGGGGAATGGCCTGGAGAGATTGCCTGGAAGGAATGGTCCTGGCGTCATGGCCCTCATGCTGCCCTCACCCCCCTGTGGGGATGGTGACCATAGCGCCCTGGCTTGTGGTGCTGTTGGCCAGGCCGCTGATGATTTGCAGCAGGGCGAAGGCTGATTTGGAATGCATGTCCTTTTTGGAGATCCAGTACCAAGCGTTGCCATACCGCACGGAGACGTAGGCGTCATCAGGCGCTGTGGCTGAGGTACTGCAGCGGATGACGATAACAGGCCTGCGCCCCGCCGTTGTGGGGGTGACGCTGGCTGTCGTCAGGCCTTCCTTCACGTTGACTTCAGGCACCTCAATGGTGCTGGCCACATCCATGAGGATGGAAAGCATGGAGCGCGTGACGATGGGCAGCTGGGTTTTGCCGTCTGGCTTGCGGCCATAGACGATCTCAGCCTCCGTAGCGCCCCTGGGCAGGTGGAGGAGCTCCTTTACCCGTTCCTGCAGCGCCGTCACCTCTGGCACGCCTGTGTTGGTGAACACCAGGTAGGAGTGCTCAGGCTTGGCTGGGGTGGTTTTGGTGGCTGGCTGGCCCAGGACGCGCCGCACCCCCAGGGCGTCATCGGTCTGCAATTCATGGAGGGACTTCAGAAGCCACGCGAAACGCGTTGAGGTGGAACGGGTGTAGAGGCTTTTGTTGCTGGCCATCACGGCGCGCATGTTGGCTGCCCCCCCTAGTGAGTCAGCCGTCAGCGCCAGGAGAATGTCGATAGGCGCGCCAGACTGCATCAAAGGTAGGATGACACTGGGCGGTATGGGCTGGAGGACGTTGTTGGCAAACCCCTCCCCCGACATGGGCTGGTAAGTGACGGTGGGGTTGTCCTGCAGCATGTAGCTGCCATTGCCGCCGATGAAGCTTTGCGGCCCGCCGCCGTTCCAGGGTGTACCGCTGATGTTAGCGCCCACCTGGTGCTGGTAGGAGTAGCTGGCGATGATCTGCATCGTTTCCAGCATAGTGGGGGCGTCACCATAGCGCAGCTGGACGATGTTAAGCAGCATCTCCTGCTTCTGGCTGGTGCTCAGCTGCCTGTCATAGGCCAGGCGGTCGCGCCTGTAGTTCTCAGGCCCGTGGTAGAACAACATGCAGCCGCTCAGGCTGGTGGCCGCCCCCACCCCTGCCAGGAGAAGGCACGCTGCGCGCAGAACGCCCCGCCCCCTGGAGTGGGGGACGTCCTGGCACTGGTGAAAGCGTTGGGGGGAGTGGGAACGTTTCATGCCAGTGCCTTTATTGTTTTTGTTGGTTGCTGGGGCGCACACTCGCAGGGTTGGGACCTGCAGGGCGCCCCTGTTCCCTTACAGTCTAGCAGGGCGGCGCGGCAACCAGGGGCGGCCGCGCACCTGCCCCCAGCCCTTCAGGCGCAGGCCCTTTAGGCTGGGCTGGCTTTGAAGTGATTCCTCAAAGTGGCGGCTGCTGGGTAAGGTAGCGAATGCTGATACGGTTAGCGCCAAAAGCCGCCACAGCTTCTTCAAAAGCGCTGAAATGCGGCGTCTGGCTGTGCGCTAGGAAAGCATCACGGTTTTTGTAGACCTCATGGAGGATGACAGTGCGCGTCATAATCTCCTGCTGCTGGTCAAGGCTTGGGTGGGTGTCTGGCACCAGCACCTCAAAAGCCAGGCAGCCGCCCTTTTCATGGGCGAGGGATGCTGCAGCATCCTGCTGGCAAGCTTTCAGAAACCCCTTGAAAGAGGGGGCAGCTGTTGCGAACTCTGCTATGACGGTAAAGGCGTTAGCGGGCAGGCTGGTCATGATGACCTCCAAAACGGGTGGCGTTGAAGTGCCACGCTAGCACAGCCCGCCTAGCCGCGCTTGACCACACGCCCAGGGGTTGGGCAGGGAGGAGCCATGATGAAAACGCGCAACACCACCAAGGCCATGCCCTGTGCGGCCCCCACACCCCTTGCACCCCTGGGGTGCCTGGCTTCTGCAGGTCTGGGCGCAGGCTTGTTTGGGTTGAGTGTGGGCTTGTTCAGTGCAGGCGTGGCCAGCGCAGCCCCTGTGCCGCCTTGCCAACCTGGCCAAGTGGCGCTGACCCAGCCAGACCCGCCAGGGTCCTACGCTGGGATGTCGCACAATGGCACGCGCCTCTCTTTCACCAACCTCTCAGACCACGCTTGCAGTCTGCCTGCGGAGCCTGAGCTGACCTTCACAGGGCCCAACGGACGCCCTTACGAGATCGTCACCACAAGCAGCTACGGCACCCCCACCGCTGATGAAGGCGGCACGGTCGTTCTGGGGCCAAAGCACACCTCCCCCCCTGACCAGGCCACCCCTGCTAGCCCCCAGGCCGGGGCGCAGGCCACCAAGGCCACCCAGACCAACCAATCCCAGGTCAAAAACCACACCCTATCCAAGCCCCAGGGGCCCCCTGATGAGCTTGGCACCATCCTGTTCTGGGTTTCAGGCAATGTCTTCGACCGGGGGCGCTGCTTTGACATCAAGGAGGTGAGCATCAAAGCAGGGCCTCTTTCATGGCGCCAGCCACTGCCAGCGCAAATGTGCGGCCCAGCCACTTCGCCAGTGCGCGTTGACGAACCAGCCTTGAAACCCACTAACCCTGCCGAACCCCTTCCCTGACTCCAGTTCCACAGTCCTGTCCTTATCAGGGCCATGGGCCGCCAGCTGAAGGCCAGCGCGCCTGCTGGGCAACCACCCTTCCCCTGGCCTGCGCAAGCTGGTAACCGCATGGGATTCGCCGCCCCCACCGCCCACCCTTGCCAAGGGTTGGGCCCCTTTGCACAAGGCACGCCGCCCCATGGCTGAAGCACCCCAACACGCTGAACCATCCCCAGCCCCTGGCGGCCAGGCGCAAGGCGCAACCCCCCCTGGGGCTGAGGGCGCGCCGCCTAGCGCCTTCGGACCTAGCGCCCTCGACCATGGGGTTGAACGCGCAGCTGAACCCTCAGCGCTTGATTCAGCGTTGGCCGGGGCCTTTTCAGCCCTCCAAGGGGGCCAGGCGCCTGTGCACCACATCCACGTGGCAAGTGAGCCCATGGGGGGGGAGGGCGCACCCCTGGGCGCTGTTGGCCTTGCTGTGGCGCCAGACACCTTCACGGCCGCAGGCCACCCCACAGACCCAGCCGTGCAGGCTGTGGTGACGCCAGCAGCCGTGGTGCCCAAGCCGCCAGCAGCCCGCCGCCAGGCCATGGTGGGCACACTGCTGGCGCTTGGGGGTTTTGCGGCCTTCTCCATCAGCGATCTGTTCTCCAAATTGCTGGCTGGCAGTTTGGGGCCGTTTGAAGTGGCCATGACGGGGGGCCTGTTCGGCCTCCTCCTGCTGCCCTTCATCAAGCAAAAGGGCACGTCCTGGCGCGCGCTCCTGCCAGAGGGCAGGCGCATGTGGGGCATTTGGCTGCTGCGCGCTGTGGCTGTGTTCCTGGCAACGGCTCTCAGCGTGGAGGCCTTCATGCTTCTGCCCATGGCGGAGGCCATGGCGCTGATGTTCCTCTGCCCCTTCATCACCAACATCCTGGCCACTGTGCTGCTTCACGAGCACGTTCCCCCTTCCTCCTGGATGGCCACGGTGGTGGGGTTCGCTGGCGTGCTGATGATTCTGCGCCCCGGCGTGAAGGAGGTTGGCGTTGGCGAGCTGTGCGCCCTGGCCGTGGCGTTCGTCCTGGCGCTGAACGTGGTTTCCTTCCGCATGGCGCCAGCTGGGGCTGAAAACCCGTTGACGATGTTCAGCGCCACCATTTTCGGCCCCCTTTTGGGCAATGGCCTGCTGGCCTTGGCCCTTGGGCAGCTGGCGGTGCCCCAGGGGGCTGTGGTGTGGGGGGATTTGTTCGGCTATGGGTTCCTCATGGCGGTTGGCCAGCTTCTGCTGATGAGCGCCTCCCGCCTGGTGTCCTCCAGCCGCGTCTCCCTCACCCAGTACAGCCAGATGTTGTGGACGGTCGGCTTCAGCCTGACGATTTTCCACGACCATTTCGACCTCCTGACCATGCTGGGCATCATGGTCATCCTGATGTCGGGCGCGCTTGAATGGGTGGGCAAGAACTTCCGCCTGGTGGCGGTGCATTACCAGCGCCCCCTTGCCAGGGTGCGCACCACCCACCCCAAAATCAGGCGCTGGCGCCGCACCCGCCCGCCGGAGCAGCCGCGCCCTGCGCCTGGCGTGCGCCCCTACAGCCCGCGCAAGCCCGGGCTGTGAACGCTGCTGTGAACACTAATGCTGCCTGACCATGCCCCAGCCCCAGTCCAAGCCAAGCTACCGGCCAACCCTGCTGACCCTGGACAATCTGCCCCGCAATGGCTGGCAGTGGTTCCTGCGCGCGCTGCGTCGCAGCTTGGTGTTTGGAGGGCGCGCCACCAGGCGGGAATATGGGTGGTTTGTTTTCTGGGCAGTGCTTTTGGTGGCTGGGGCCTGGTTTGCGCCCCTTGTCGGCCATGAGGCCAGTGTGGCGCTTGGGCTGTTCCTGGCACTGCCTTTCCTGGCTGCCACGACGCGGCGCCTTCATGACGCGGGCTATTCAGGCAAGCTCCTGGCCAGCGGGCTTTTCCTGATGATGTTGGCTTATGGCTGCACCGTGCCCCTTGAGAACAGCCAGGGCATTCAAGACCTTGGCCCTGCGGCGGCGGTGGAAAAAGGCATAACTTGGTTTTTGGGGATCTTTGCCCTGGTGGGTGGCGCTGTGCTGGTTTTGTTCATGCTGCGCCCTAGCCAGCCAGGCGCCAACCGCTTTGGACCCAACCCTTACGCCGCCCTTGGCCTTGATGAAGGGGTGGAAAGCCCAAGCGGCACTAAGAAGGAGCAACAAACTGCCAACCAGGACCAACCATCAAACACCCATGGCCAGCCTGCCCCAACGGGGCGCGAACGGCCCTTGGCAAGCGCGCCTTCGGCCCATGCGAGGGCGGAACAGGTTGAGGTGATGGAAGCTGCGCCCCCTCAGCCCAAACGGCCCGCACCGCTTTCAACGCCACCCAAACCCCAAGCGCCTCCCAAGGCGCCTTCAGTCGTGCCACGCCCCAGGGACGCCCAGCAGGAACTGGCCAGCCTGGCCTTGCTGGAACAATACGCAGCCCTGCACAGCAAAGGCGTTTTGACGGACGCTGAGTTTAAACGCAAAAAGGCCCAGCTCCTCAGTTCACCTAACTGAATGGCAGCGCCTTGGGGGCTGGCTACCATGCGGGAAAGCCGTGCGGAATCCGCCCTTATCCAGGGTGCCCTGCGCCCTTGCCTTCAGGAGGTGGGGGCTTACTATCATGGCCGTTCTGCAGCACCCTTGCTCCCTTACCTAAAGGCCCCACCATGCCACCTACCCCCCTTAAAAACACGCCCCCCACTGGTTGGGACTGGTTCATGCAAGGGTTGCGGCATTACAGCGACTTCAAAGGCCGCTCACCACGGGCGGCTTTTTGGTGGTTCGCCATCATGTCTTTTGGCTTCAGCGTTCTCATTGGTTGGGTGGATGTGATTTTCAAAGCAGGGCACTTCCTGAGTGCTTTGTTTTGGGTGGCGCTGTTCCTGCCCATGGTGGCTGTTTCAGTGCGGCGCTTGCATGACGCTGGCCATTCCAGCTGGTGGGCTATCGCTTTCTACCCCATAGCCATGGTGGAGCTGGGCTGGCTGAACGCCATTTCCATGCCCCATGCCACCAGCGACCCTTTTCTGGTGTTGACGACATTCCTCGGCGTTGTGCTTCTGCTGCCTTACTTGGCTTTGGCCATTACGTTGTTTGTTTTCTACTGCCAATTAAGCCAGCCTGGCCCCAACAGATACGGCCCCAATCCTTATGCACCCCAACCTGGCGCTGCGCCGCCTGCGCCAAGCCAGCCCCCGCCCACCCAGCGCACTTCTACCCAGCACCATGACCAGACCCAGCAGGAACGGGAAACGCTGGACTTGCTGGAAAAACTTGCAGCCCTTCACGCCCAGGGTGTTTTGACGGACGCTGAGTTTGAGCGGAAGAAAGCGGAGCTTCTCCAGGAAAAGTGATGGCGCTGAAGGTATAAGCACCGGCAGTGCAACAGGGCGCCTGGCGGCCCAAAATTCTGTTTTTCCCCCTGTTTTTGCGCCTAATCACACCTAATTTTTTCTGAAACCAGGCCATGCCCAAACCCCATCCAACCCTCCTCACACTTGAAACACTGCCCCACAATGGCTGGCAGTGGTTCCTGCGCGCGCTGCGACTGGGCACAACATTTGAAGGCCGAGCAACGCGGCAAGAATATGGGTGGTTCATCTTTTGGATGGTGTTGCTGGTGGCTGGGGCCTGGTTTGTGCCCTTTGTGGGCCATGGGGCCAGCGTGGTGCTTGGGCTGTGCTTGGCAGTGCCTCTTCTGGCTGTCACAACACGCCGCCTTCAGGATGCTATCCCTACGACAAGGCCTCTTGTAATTAAGGTCTATGTTTTGTGTTTATTCACATTGGGGATGGAAGGGTTCATTTATTGCTATCCAAATGCTGATGTCCACGTTACAGCTGCCATTTTAGTCATTGTGGTAGTTTGCTGGGCGGCCTACTTTCTAAGCATATTATATTACCTACTTTGCCCCAGTCAGCCTGACCCCAATCCATACGGCCCTAACCCCTACGCTGCCCTTGAGCTTGAAAGCGGGGGTGCGGAAAACCCAGCGGCAAGCACGGGCGCAGCCCAAAATGAAGGCCAAAATGAAAGCCCGAGCAGTGGCGTTCAGGAACCAGCCCAGGCGCCACTTCAAGCCCCCACAGTGGAACCACAGCCCAGGGACGCCCAGCAGGAACTGGCCAGCCTAGCGTTGCTGCAGCAATACGCTGCCCTTCACGCCCAGGGCGTTCTGACGGACGCTGAGTTTGAGCGCAAAAAAGCAGAACTCCTCCAAGGGAACTAAGGGCTGCGCAAAATTAGGTGGGGCTGGGTAGGTTAGGCTTTTAGGGGGCATTACCGCAGCCACCTCGTCACGGGGGCCAACATCCTTTGCCCAGGTGCAGGGTCGTTTCCATGCTGCAACGGCTGGTGGTTTGTGCCACCCTCCAAGCACCAGCATTCCCAGCCAACAGGAAACACCATGAACAACACTCCCCCCTCCCCATCTACCAGCGCTACACCAACCCTGCCCCAGGATGGCTGGGGGTGGATCATGCAGGCCTTGAAGAACTACGCCGTGTTCAGCGGCCGCTCCCCCAGGCGCGCGTTCTGGTGGTGTTCACTGTTCCAGTTCGGGGCTGTGCTGGTGGCCAATCTGGGGGATATGTTGTTCAACACAGGCAACCTCCTCAGCGCCCAGGTCTGGCTGGGGCTTTTGCTGCCCACCTTGGCTGTTGGCGTGCGGCGCCTTCACGACACGGGCCGTTCAGCTTGGTGGGTATTCATCAACATGCCCTTCCTGGCAGCTGGCTGGGGGCTGTGGTCTTTAGCCAAACGCCACGCCTGCCCAGAACACGCCCATGCGCTGGTGGTGGCTGGTGGCGCCCTGTTCATCATCGGGCTGGCGCTGACGGTGGCGCAGTTTGTGTTTGAATGCTTGCCCAGCCAGCCAGGCCCCAACAAATACGGCCCCAACCCTTACAATCAGGGGTAAGGAGAAGGCCCAAGCTGGTGTGGGCTGGTGCAGCCTGCAAAGACCACGACCCTGTGCGCAGTTGCTTGCTAAGGCACCGCAGGGGCTTGATCATCCCAGCCTGTTCACGTCACATTCAGCATTGCCCACAACCAGGACCGCGCCCAACCCCCACACCGCGCCATGGTGGCATGAGGAGAACCAGAGCTTTGGAAGATCTTGGTGCCGTTGTCGTGGTTTTGGTGTGTGGCGTTGTGGCGCTGTGTGTCTACTTCATTCCCACCATGGTGGCTTCCCAACGGGGCGTCATCAACAAGCAGGGCGTTTTCCTCATTAATCTGTGCTTAGGTGGAACAGGGCTTGGCTGGATGGTGGCGATGGTTCTGGCTTGCATGTTGCCAACCCACCAGGACCGGCAACGCGCTGGTCAGAGCGCGGGGCCCGCACCCCAACCTACCCCGGCGCCAAGCCTCCACGCGCAGCACGCAGCCCCTGTGGCCCAGGCGCCAAGCAAGCCAGACCCCACCCAGCGGGAGCGGGACAATCTGGCCCTGTTGGAGAAATACGCGGCCCTGCACAGCAAAGGCGTTTTGACGGACGCTGAGTTTGAGCAACGCAAAGCCGCCATCCTAACCCAACCCTGACCTCCAACGCCCCTTGGCAGGTTTTGGGTATAGCGCCACCCAGACTTCAACCGTGCCCAGCCACCAGGGGTTGGGCTGGACGGGTGGGCGGCTTTCTCCTTAAAACGTTACGCAATGAAATTGAGAGCGCCCCGCCCCACCCTGCGCCGTGCCTGCCCCACCAAGCCCCTGCGCCGTTGCGCGTGGGTATTGCTAGCTGCTGGCTTGGGCGTGCTGCCTTTGGCAGGCTGCGGCTATTTCGATTCGCGCGATGCCCACCGTGCCCAGTTCGAGTTCATCGGCATGACGGGGTTCGACCTGCAGGCCTGCGCTGGCATCCCCGGTAAAACGGCCAAGCTCAACGACACCACCCAGATTTGGCAGTACGCCATCACCCGTACACTGCCCACGCCCCAAGGGTCCACATTCATACCTATTGGGGACATCGTCAGCATTTACCAGTCCTTCATGGGGGGGGCTGGCAACAACTGCACCATGATTGTGCGCCTAGACCATGACCGCGTTTCAGAGGTGCATTATGCAGGCAATGATGATGAGTATCTGGGCTCAGACGGCATCTGTTCCATGATTGTGCGCGGCTGCCTGCGCCAGGCGGAAGCCACCATGCACCCTGCTGGCAGCTATTGGCCACTGGGGCCTGTCTCAGCAACGCGTTCGCCCCAGATACCGCCCCAAAGCACCAGCGCCACCTATTCCAAGCAGTCAGGCAGCTATGTGCCTGTGTTTGACGGCAACCCTGACCTGCCCACCATCAGGCCCGTCAGCCAGGCGCGCGCTGAAAGCAGGGGCGCAGCCGTGCGGCAATACGACATTGACGCCCTCCAAAAGCGTGCTGACGCCCAGGCCAAGGCAGCTGCCCAGCAGGTCCTCACCCACGTTCAGGCCCAAGCTCAGGCGAAAGGGGCAGGACGCGCGCACGCCCCAGCCACCCCAGCCCAAAACTGCCCACCTGATTGCGCTGCTGCCATCACAAGCGCTGAAGGCAACTGACCCCAAACGCCCTGTGGTAGTTCCAGGTTCAAGGATTGATGAGCGCCTTCATGCGCGCCACCACAGGGCCTAGGCCGTCAAACACCGCCTGGCTGATGAGGAAATGCCCGATGTTGAGCTCAGCCAGCCCTGGCAGGGTGGTGATGGGGGCCACATTCTCAAAAGTCAGGCCGTGACCTGCGTGCACCTCCATGCCGTTGGCGGTGGCTGCCGCTGCAGCTTGGCGCAGGCGTTCCAGCTCCCCCACCTTGCCTGCGGCGTAAGCGCCTGTGTGCAGTTCCACCACAGGTGCGCCAAGGCGGTGCGCCGCCGCCACGCTTTCTGCTGTGGGGTCAATGAACAGCGAAACGCGGATGCCAGCCCCAAGCAGTTTCTGGATGCGCGGTTTGAGCGCACCTTCCTGCCCCACAACGTCAAGACCGCCTTCCGTGGTTAGTTCCTGGCGGCGCTCTGGCACCACGCAGCAGGCATGGGGTTTGAGGGCAACGGCCATGGCCGTCATCTCATCTGTTGCGGCCATTTCGAAGTTCAGAGGCGCTGGCAGCGCGCGCAGGCGCTTGATGTCGTCATCCTTGATGTGGCGGCGGTCCTCACGCACATGGGCGGTGATGCCGTCTGCGCCATTTTCCAGCGCCATGCGGGCTGCCGCGACAGGGTCTGGGTAATTCTCGCCGCGTGCATTGCGCAGTGTGGCAACGTGGTCAACATTGACGCCAAGCCTGATCATGGTGTGCTTTCTCCTAACTAAGGTTAATAAGGGTTCAGTGGGTGCTGCGGGCCTTGGCAATGGCCTGGGCCGTTAGCAGCGCCTGGTGCAGGCTGCGGGCATCGGCCACGCGCTGCCCTGCTTGGGCAGGGCTGCCCCATTGGCTGGGAGGGCGGGCGATGTCAAAGGCCGTTCCATGGTCTGGCGATGTGCGCACCACATCAAGCCCCAGGGTGATGTTTACCCCCTCCTCCATGCCCAAAGTCTTCAAAGGAATCAGCCCCTGGTCATGGTAAAGGCACAGGGCAGCGTCATAGCGCGCCCTGGCTGCTGGGGTGAACATGGTGTCGGGTGGCATGGGGCCTTCAACATCAAGCCCCTCCGCTTTGAGGGCTTCAAGGGCTGGGGATATGACGTCCCTCTCCTCACAGCCCATCATGCCGTCCTCCCCAGCGTGGGGGTTAAGGCCAGCCACCCAAAGCCGCGGCCTGGGCAGGCCGAAATCACGTTTCAAGGCAGCCACGGTGCGGCGCGCCACATCCATGATGCGCGCACGCCCCCCCTCCCCCTGCAGCGCTGCAACAGCGCTGGCCAAGCTGGTGTGAATGGTGGCCAGAACCACCCGCAGCCCTGGCTGGGGCGTATGGCCCCACGCCCTGGGGGGGCACGCCAGCATCATCAGCTCCTCACCCCCTTGCCCTGTTAGGGAGGCGATGAATTCAGTGTGCCCAGGGAAAGAGAATCCAGCCGCCTTGAGAACATGCTTGGCGATGGGGGCCGTCACCACCCCCGCCACATCGCCAGCCAGCGCAGCCTGCGTGGCCTGGGTGATGGCCGCCACAACGGCAGGGCTGTTGGCGCTGTCAAGCGTACCTGGGGTGACGGGTTCTGGGCAGCGCACCACCATGACGGGCAGCGCGTTAGCGAACACGCAAGCTGCCTGGCTTGGGTGGGTGATGGCTTGGGTGGGAATAGCCCCTGCCATGAGGGCGGGGTCGCCATACCAGCAGAACACAGGTCCCTGGCCACGGGTCTGCCGCCAGAGGGCAGCTGTGATTTCAGGCCCGATGCCAGCTGGGTCCCCCATGGTGACGGCCAAGGGGGGTAGGGGTGCGGGAACAGTCCCCAGCGCCATGGTGGCTGGGGTGGGGTGTGCGCTTTGGTGGCTCATAGCGCCAGTCTAGTGCGCTTTGCCCCTTGCCTTCACCCTGGAGCCCTGCATGGCAGGCCCCCAGAAAACGCCCTGGGGCAGGGCCTTTCAAAGGGCAGCTGGGGGTAAGGCCTGTTGCGCGCTGCCCACAGCGCCTGGGGAAAGGACGTAGTCCAGCGCTGAATGGATTTACAGCAACGGCCCTTGCCTTGAAAATGGCTGCAATCTTAAAAAGGGGGCGTTTTTAGAAAGGGGGCGTTGTGGCCCATCCATGGGCCTCTATCGCCCCCTTGCCCCTTAGCCACGACCCAGACAGAGAGGCACCGAACAGCCCCATGGTCAGACTTTTCATTATTGTGCTTTATCTGGCCGCGCTGGCCATGTTCGCCATCAGCAACATGCAGCCCAACCCGGCTGACCCCACAGCCATTTACCTGGCTGGCACGCTGGGCGAATTCCATGCCTCAGCAGGCATGTTGGCGGGCTGCGTTGGCGTGGCTGGCCTTGTGCTTGGGCTCATCCTGGGTGCCATGGGCCAGTTCAAGGATTGGCGCAAAGGCCGCGGCATTGAAAAGAAGCTGCGCGAGGTGGAGAAGGACAACGCTCGCCTGCAGGGCCTAGTGGCCCAACATGCCCTCAACAACAGCACAGCCCAGGCAGCAGCTGTCACAACTGCTGATGGCCGCGATGAGCCCCAGCTGACGGCCAAATAATGGTCACAACGCCTGCTCCTGCCAACCAGCCTTCAGCCAACCAGCGGGGGGCTCATCGCCGTACCAAGCTCATCGCTGCCATTGACACCCACAGCCTGGCCCATGGCCAGCAACTGGCCACGCAGCTGAATGGCGTTGTGGATGCCATTAAGCTGGGGTTTGAATTCACCTATTCATGTGGTTTGGAGGCCGTGCGGGCGCTTGGCGCCAAGCAGGGGCTTTTCCTGGACCTCAAGCTGCATGACATCCCCAACACTGTGGCCCAGGGCGTGGCGGCCTTGGCGCCCTTGGGGCCTTTGCTGATGACCATCCACGCCTCTGGCGGCAGCGCCATGGTGCGCGCTGCCAGGAATGCCCTCGATGAGGCCTTCAGCGCTAATCCTGGGGCGCGCCCCAAGCTCATCGCTGTAACGGTGCTGACCAGCCTGGACGGTGCTGCCCTCCTGGAACTGGGGGTGGACGCCACCCCAGCCCAGCAGGTGGTGCGCCTGGGCAGGCTTGCCATAGAAGCTGGGGCGGATGGCCTCGTGTGCTCCGCCCATGAGATCGCCCCCCTGCGCCAGGCTTTGGGTGAAGCGCCCCTTCTGGTGGTGCCTGGCATCCGCCCTGCTGGCAGCGCCCATAACGACCAAAAGCGCATCATGACACCAGGCCAAGCAGCTGAAGCTGGCGCTGATTGGATCGTGGTGGGCCGCCCCATCACTCAAGCAGCAGACCCAGCAGCGGCTGCGCGCGCCATCCAGGCAGAGCTGGCCGCCCACACCAACCCGTGACAAGCGCCCCCCTTCAGCTTGCCAACCAGCCTGCCCAGGCTGGACCAATTAATGTGCAGGTGAAGATTTGCGGCCTCACCACGCCAAGCGACTTGGCGCTGTGCCACCAGCTTGGCGTGGCGTGGGTTGGATTGGTGTTTCACCCCCCCTCCCCCCGCGCACTTAATGCTGGGCGTGCAGCCGTCATCAGCGCAGCCGCCCCCCCAGCCAGCCAAGGCGGGCCAAAGCGCGTTGGGCTATTCGTTAAGCCAACGCTGGCCACCATTCAGGCCGTTCTAGATCATGTCCAGCTGGACGTCCTGCAGCTTTACACCAGCCTTGAACAAGCAGCCATGCTGCAGCAGGCGCTTGGCAGGGAGGGTTTAGGGGGCGAGGTGCGCAGGGAAGTTTGGCTTTCACGCGCCATCAAAAGCAAAGCAGACGTGCCCAGCGCTATGGCCAAGGGTGTGGCGCGCTGGGTGGTGGAGGCCAAACCGGCAAACCAGGCCATGCCAGGCGGCGCTGGCCAGCGCTTTGATTGGGGCTTGCTCAGTGACTGGCGCCAAGGGGGCGCCCCAGGCCCCTGGATGCTGGCTGGGGGCCTCAACCCAAGCAATGTGGGCCGTGCCATCGCCGCCACAGGCGCTGTGGCTGTTGACGTCTCCTCAGGGGTGGAAAGCGCGCCAGGGGTGAAGTCCCCCGCCCTCATCAAGGCTTTTGTGGAGCAAGCGCGCCAACCTTCAACCCCGCTTGGGGCTAGGTAGGGGATTTTCCCCTCTAAAGTCCAAATTACACGTTGACCAAACAGGCCAAAACAGCTAGAACCACCCCTGCAAACGCCGTGGACAACGCGTTGTCAGCGGAGGGGTGGCCGAGAGGCTGAAGGCGGCGGTTTGCTAAACCGTTATACACTGTCAAGGTGTATCGAGGGTTCGAATCCCTTCCCCTCCGCCATTTATCTCATTATTTTAAAAGCATTTTGGTTATTTTCCAGGGGCGCGCTTCACCGCCCCTTTTTGCATGATGGTTCACGCCTGTATTCCTGGTCTCAGGTTCTGCACAAGTAACTTTCACGCCCTCTCAGCCGCTTTGATGTATTGAGGGGGAAAAGTTTGAACAAACCTTGAACAGATTAACTTTATACATCCACGTAGCCCAAGCAGATGGTCGTTAAGTCACAGCTGCTTTGAGCTTAGGCACTTCATGACTAAGCTTGATCTTTTATTCTTTCCAGTATGCTTAAGGTGCGCTTGCCAGCAGGAAAAAGCTCTTTAAAATCATTGCCGTTTTGAAACATCAGGGCGCTTGGACCTGCCACAAGCGCCCTTTGTTTTGCCTTGTTCTTGTTCAAAAAGGCCAGCGCTACGCCATGACCCACTACCAACTCAACACTGACCAGCCTGAAAAGCCAGCTTTGCCCCAGAATGGATGGGGATGGTTCATGTTGGCTTTCAAGAATTATGCCGTTTTCAAAGGTCGTGCCCCCAGGGCGGAATTCTGGTGGTTCATGCTGTTCATGTGGATCTTCATTCTTATCGCTGGGGGGCTTGATATCCTCTTCCATTGGTGGGGTGTTCTCGGTAGCCTGGTTGACCTGGCATTAATCCTGCCTCATCTGGCTGTCTCAACGCGCCGCTTGCATGACATTGGCCGTTCAGGATGGTGGCTGGTGGTTTACTGGTTTTTCTATGTGATGTTGTTTGGTGGCGTGGTGGTTCTGGTTTTCAACGCCAAACAAATTCAAGCCATGTTCAACCAGACTGCTCCTGAGAATTCAGGTTTGATTGGGGTCGCCTTGTTCACAGGGCTAATATTCCTTATATACACCGTTTTAGACCAGGTGCTCTTGATATTTGATTGCTTGCCAAGTCAGCTTGGTTCTAACAAATACGGTCCCAACCCTTATGGTTATGGGCCTGCCGTTAAGGAGCAGGCTTTCCTTACTGAAGCTGGTCCAGATGTTGGCATTGCCCCGGCCAACCAGGCCCCGGTGCTATCACCCACCCAGCAGGCAGCCCAAGCCCAGGCCCGCGCCCAGCAAGACATGGATGCCCTGGCATTGCTGGAGAAATTCGCTGATTTGCGCGACAAGGGCGTTCTGACGCCAGAGGAGTTCGAACGGAAGAAAGAAGAGATCCTCTCCAAATTCTGAAGCCTTATTTCTGGGCAGAGGGGCAAAAGCTTGGGAAAGCCGCCCCAAAGCCACGCTTTCAAAACCGTGCTCCCTCAACAGTTCCCCTAAAGCCCCAACCCTGCCAACGCCGGCGTGAAACACCGGCTTAGGGGTTTCAAGGCAATGCAGGGTGCAAGCCCAAAGGTAGTAAAAATTTTGCTTAGACCCCTTCAAGACAATCCGGCCCTTTCTGCTGCCTTATCCTGCGGGCGTCAGCAAGTGCGCACCGGCCTTAACGGGCCACTGTCCTACAGGGTTTCCGCCCTGACATTCCAGGCTTTAACGGACTTGCACCCCATACGGCGGCTCTGCCGCACAGGTAGCCTGGAGGGGAAGGAGCTGGCTGGTGCTTTGAAAAAGGCATTAAATAAGAAATTAAGATAAGCGGGCGTGGAGCTGCCTAAGTCAGCTCTCATCATATGTGCTGCGGGGCGTTCCTCAAGCACAGCGCCAACCATAAAGAACTGCAAGAAGGGGTCTGGTGAAAGCTAGGCTTTACACATATGGAAAAAATCATGGACAGCCGCTGGACGTTCCCCGTTATCATTGTTGTCAGCGCCCTTATAGGCACTTGCCTTGGCTGGAAACTCTGACTTCCCCTTGAAGGGTAAGACGGTCCCACAGCCAAGCCTAGTGCGGTGTCGTGCCCTCTTCAGCAACGCCACCAACCAAGGAAGTGGGGTCAGGGAAGTGGGGAAGGGCGGACGTCCTTCGTGCCAATCCCATCTGAGCCAGCTTCCGCTCCTATTAACCTTCTCAAATTACCTCCCCACCCTAAGGATTAGTGGGGTCAGCGGCGGCTGGGAGAGAGGGCACGCCCACCCTTAGAGGGGTGCTGCGGTCGTGGCGCTGTGGGGTAAGCTTCCATAGGGGTGCTGCCTGGCGGTATTTCAGCCAAGTAGCGGCTTAAAGCTTTGTCCACCTGCATGTTCTCAGAAGGGGCCATGTCATGATTGATGGCATTTTCCAGGGCATGGCGGGCGGCATTGTCCACCTTTAGCAGGGTTGGCATGTCGGTAGCGCCCAAGCGGCGGCTCAGCAAGGCGTTGCGCGCCATGCCATTGACCACGAAATAAGCGTAAAGCCGCGCCTGGGGGGAAACCAAGGGCTCCGCTTCCTCCGCCTGGGCGGCCTCAGCCCCCTGGCCTGGTTCAGCACGGCAGGCGGTCATGGCCATGGCAGTGCCAACGCCCAGCAACAGCACGGGCAGCAAGGCCAGGCGCCAAGGCGAAGCCCCCTTTGGCGTGGAGGTTGGGCGGGCTTGAGGGTGCATTAAAGGGGGCAACAAGGGTACCTCATTCTTTTCAGCGGCTGCTTGATGAGTTATAGAGCCCTTCATCCGCTTGATCCGCTCCGGTCGGCATCGGAGCCCCAGCACAGTAAGGTTTGCATACATGAAGCCCGATATTCACCCCGATTACCACGAAGTCACCATCATCCTGGCTGACGGCACAGAGTACAAGACGCGTTCTTGCTACGGCAAACCCGGCGACACCATCAAGCTGGACATCGACCCCCATACCCACCCCGCCTGGACCGGCGTGCAGCGCATCATGGACACCGGGGGCCGCGTTGCCAAGTTCAACAAGAAGTTTGGTGGCCTGGGCAACCTCGGCGCCAAGAAATAACGGCGCTTGGCTGCCCCCAAGCGCGCTTGGGCAGGCGGCCAGCCCCTTTTTAAAATCATCGTTCGACCCCTGTTTGAGGTGAATGCGACCATGTCCCAGCAGCCCCTCATGCCCAAGGCCACCGCTGTGTGGCTCATCGACAAGACTGGCCTGACGTTCACCCAGATTGCCGAGTTCTGCGGCATGCACCCCCTTGAGATCCAGGCCATTGCTGATGGCGAAGTGGCAACAGGCATCAATGGTTATGACCCTGTTGCCAACCACCAGCTTTCCGCAGCTGAAATCACCCGCTGCGAGAAGGACCCTGCAGCGCGCCTCAAGCTGTTGCCTGCCAAAAACCCCGTGACGCGCCGCACCAAGGGTGCGCGCTACACCCCCGTTGCCCGCCGCAACGACAGGCCTGACGCCATCGCTTTCATCCTGCGCCAGTTCCCGCAGGTCCAGGATGTGCAGATCGCCCGCCTGCTTGGCACTACCAAAGACACCATCGCCAAAGTGCGCGAACGCCAGCACTGGAACAGCGCCAACATCAAGCCGCGTGACCCGGTTATTCTGGGCCTGTGCACGCAGACGGACTTCAACGCTGCCGTCAACGTTGCCAATGAGCGTGTAGCGCGTGAGAAGGCCGAAGCTGGCCTTAAGGATGGCATGGGCGCCATCCCTGCAGCGCCTGAAGCACCTGCTGCGGAAGCGCCAGCTTCCACCCCCGAAGCCTGATGGCCGCCCAAGCCAGCGCCAGCGCTGCTGGGGCCCTCCAAGGGGCGCCCTTGAAGGGCACCGCCCCAGGTCCTGCGCAGGTGGGCATCATCATGGGCAGCCAGTCGGACTGGCCCACCATGCGCCATGCCGCCCAAACGCTGGACGCCCTGGGGGTGCCCTGGGAAGCGCGCATTGTTTCAGCCCACCGCACGCCAGACCGGCTGCAAGCCTATGCCAAAACGGCCCAAGGGCGCGGGTTGAAAACCGTCATCGCCGGCGCTGGCGGCGCTGCGCATCTGCCTGGCATGGCGGCAGCCTGGACGGCCCTCCCCGTGCTGGGCGTGCCTGTGGAAAGCCGCATCCTTAAAGGGCGCGACAGCCTGCTTTCCATTGTGCAGATGCCAGCTGGCGTGCCTGTGGGCACGTTGGCCATTGGCCGCGCTGGCGCTGTGAACGCTGCCTTGCTTTCGGCTGCTATCATCGCCCTTTCTGATGCTGCCTTGGCCCAGCGCTTGGCTGATTGGCGCGCTGCGCAGACGGCCTCCGTGGCAGCCGCTCCTTCAGACGAACCTTGAAAGCGCAGCCGACCCAGTAAGGGATGGAGGAGCGCTAAGGGCTGCCCAATACCCCATGGTTTTTCCTGCCCTAGGCCTTCCCTGCTGGGTTAGCTCACCCGGCTGCCCACCCGACCACATCATTTCCCCCGTTTCCAGGAGCCACCACGCCCATGCCCGGCAACGCTTCAGCTGTTTTCGCCAGCTTTCCCTCATCAGGCATCATTGGGATTGTGGGTGGTGGGCAATTGGGACGGATGTCCGCCCAAGCTGCAGCCAAGCTGGGGCTGCGCGTGCACATATTGGCTGACGGGCCAGATAGCCCCGCTTCTGAAGTGGCCTGGAAAACCACGGTGGGCCGCTATGACGACCCAGCCGTGCTGGAACGCTTCGCCGCAGAGTGCGATGTGGTGACGTTTGAGTTCGAGAATATCAGTGAAGAGGGCCTGGCCCACCTTGAAACGCTGCGCCCTGTGCGCCCGGCGCGCCGCATTCTGCAAATCAGCCAGGACAGGCTGGTGGAGAAAGCCACCCTTGAAGAACTTGGTTTTGAGGTCGCCCCCTGGCGCCCTGTCCGCACTGAGGCCGAACTGGCGGCGCTGGCTGACTTCCCCCTGCCCTTCGTGCTGAAGACCACGCGCCTGGGCTATGACGGCAAAGGCCAGCGCTGGATCAGGACGGAGGCGGAGCGTGAAGCCCTCCTCAACGGGCAGGACGCCAAGGCGCCACCACTGCCCCTGGTGGCTGAAGGCAAGGTGGACTTCGCGCGCGAGCTCAGCGTAATGGTGGCGCGCAGCCCCTCTGGCACCATCATCAACTTCCCTGCTACGGAGAACCACCACCGTGATGGCATCCTGCGCCTTTCCATCGCGCCAGCCCCCATCACGCCTGAGCGCACTGCCGCGCTAGAGGTCCTGGCCTGCCACCTGGCGGAGAAGCTAGGCCTTGAAGGGCTGATGGGCATTGAGTTCTTTGAGGCTGAGGACGGGCGCTTCCTCATCAACGAAATAGCGCCGCGCCCGCACAATTCTGGCCACTGGACGCAGAATGGTTGCACCCTTGACCAGTTTGAGGCCCACATCCGTTCCGTGGCGGACATGCCACTGCCCAAGCCCTGGCGCCATTCAGACGTGGCGATGAGCAACATCATCGGCCCTGACGACATGGCCCAGGTCCCCGCCATGCTGCGGGAGGAAGCGGCGGCCGTTCACCTCTACGGCAAAAAGGAGGCCCGCCCAGGCCGCAAAATGGGCCACGTCAACCGCCCCTTCCCCAAAGGGGCCATGCCTGGCCTCCCCACCCTCGCCACCTTCAAACCAGCTTTGAAAGAGGGTTGAGGGACCTTGGCAGGATCTTTGGGGTGGAGCTATAAGCAACGTACCTTGTCTGCCCCAGGCCAGATTTTGAATCCATGAGGGAACACCATGTCCAGCAATGAGCTCCGTAAAGGCCGCCACACCACTTACGGCAAGCGCATTGGCCTGTACGGGGAAGGGGGCAGTCATGCTGGATTCTTGCAGGATGACAACAGCGTCGTGCTGTCCTTCCCGTTCAAGGATTGTGTCCTTGAAGGGGGCATGACCAAAGAAGACAAAAAACGTGAAGAACGTTACCTGCACCAGGCGATGGACCGCAGGGACATCAACACCCTGTTTGAACCCAAAGTCTTGACAGGCTTTGAGTTTGTGGGCGATCCCAACAGCCAACAGCCAACAGCCAACAGCCAACAGCCAACAGCCAACAGCCAACAGCCAACACTGTAGAGTTTTTTGACGAACAAGGTGCCCTCAAGCAGAACCTGCTGATCAAGGGCAACAACCTGCTGGCTCTCCACGCTTTGGAGCCGCGCCTGGCTGGCAAGGTGAAGCTCATTTACATTGACCCGCCTTACAACACAGGCAGTGACGGTTTTAAATATAATGATGACTTCAACCATTCATCATGGTTGGTGTTCATGAAAAACCGTCTTGAAATAGCCCAAAAGCTTTTAAAAGATGATGGCGTTATATTGGTCCATTGTGATGATCAAGAGCAGGCTTATTTAAAAGTTCTTATGGATGAGGTGTTCGGGCGCGATAATTTTGTTGAAACCTTTATATGGAAAAATTCTGATAATGCGCCAAATTTGTCTAAAAAATCACGTAGTTCAGTAGAATATATCCATGCTTATGAAAAGAAAATGGATAAATCTATTCCTTACATAGGTAAATTAACTGAAAATGGTGATGCTCCATTAAATCATAGAGGCAATTCAATCAAAGAACTTACATTTCCTCAAAAATCTATAAAATTTAATATCAAAGATTGTAATGTTAAAGTTGGAAAACCTGACAGAATAGAAATAATGAATGAATTTGAGATTTTTGATGGCCTTAATGATAGAGCAGTTCGTCTTAAAGGGGATTTTGTTTGGACACAAGAAAAGTTAGAAGAGGAAATTCAGTCTGGGACCTATTTTATTGTTAAATCAGATAAATTTGCTATCAGATTTCAACGGTTAAACACCAAGCCAATGGCGCCTGAGAAATTTATTGGCAATAATTATCTAACCAAATCCCTTGGGATAGGTACTAATGAAGACGCAAGCAGTCATTTAAGGGAAATGAATATAAAATTCGCTTATTCCAAGCCTGAAAGTATAGTGGCTTTTTTCATCAAGGCCATTACCAACCCAGGGGATATTGTTCTGGACTACCATCTTGGTTCGGGCACCACGGCTGCTGTGGCCCATAAAATGGGCCGGCGCTGGATTGGCATTGAGCAGATGGACTATATCGAGAACATCACCAAGGAACGCCTCAAAAAAGTCATCGCTGGCGAGCAAGGCGGGGTTTCGGAAGCCTTGAAATGGCACGGTGGGGGCACGTTCGTTTATTTTGAACTGAAGAAATACAACCAGGAATTCTTGGAGCGCATCATGGCGGCAGATAGCTTAAGCGCTTTGAAAGCCGTGCAGGACGACATGTTCAGGAACGCCTTCCTCACCTTCTGGACTGATGCCAGGGAGTTCAGGGAAGAGCATGACTACGGCAAACTCAGTTTGGAGGAACGCAAAAAGAAGCTCATCGCCGTGTTGGACGAAAACCACTTCTACCTCAACAAGCGTGAGATGAATGACAAGCGCCACGTGGTTTCAGGGGAAGAGAAAGCCCTGACCACACGTTTCTACGGTGAAGGCTGATGGGCAAGGCAACTGTCCTCCAACAGGATACCATCCAACAATCCCTTGAAGGGGCCCTGTTCAACCAGTTGGCCACAGACCACGCCTACCAGGTATGGGCCCAGAATGAAGGCCAGGAACTACCCGCCTGTATAACGGACAACCTTTCGCGCACATTGCGTGATTACCAGGAAGAGGCGGTCAGGCGTTTCATTTGGTTGTTTGAGAACGACCGTGCCCAGGCCAGGCACCTGCTGTTCAACATGGCCACGGGCACTGGTAAGACCGTCACCTTGGCTGCCCTGGTGCTTTACCTTTACAGCCAAGGCTATCGGAACTTCGTGTTTTTGGTGCACCAGCTCAACATCAAGGAGCAAGCCGAAAACGTCTTGACGGTGGCCCGTGACAAATCAGGCCCCAACCCAAAATACTTGTTCAACCCCAAGGGCGTTAAAATCAATGGCCAGGCTGTGCACATTCAAAGCGGCGCAGGGTTTGTTCGCGCTGCCGCGCCCAACCCGCCAGCCATCATCAATTTCATTTTCACCACCACTTCTGGCCTTTACAACGCCCTGACTGTTGAAAGAGAAAATGAGTTGGGACTGGATGATTTCGCTCAGAACCCCACAGTTCTCCTGGCTGATGAAGCCCACCATTTGAATGTGGAAACCAGGAAAAGCGTCACTAAAAGGACAAGGAAGAATTGCTGAACTGGGAAACCGCTGTTCAGAAAGCCTTTGCCAGGCGCCAAGACAACCTGTTGCTGGAGTTCACGGCCACTGTTGATTACAAAAACCCCAACATTCTTGAGAAATACAAAAGCAAAATCATCCAGCGCTATGATTTCAAGGCGTTCAACCAAGATGGTTACAGCAAAGTGGTCAGGCCACTTTACAATGAGGCCACCCAGGCCATTGACCAGAAACGCGCGCTCATCGTCCATGCGGTGGCGTTGAGCCAATACCGCAAGTTGCTGGCAGCCAGTTTGGGGGTGGTCCTCAATCCGGTCATCCTGGTCAAATCCACCAAAGTAAAGCAGTCAGAAGAGGACAGGAATTTTTTCAACGCCGTCATCCAGTCCATAACGCCAGAGGACTTCAGGCCCTTGTTGAAGTTGGGGGACAGTTTGCGCAGTGCCCTCAGCAAAGCTGAAGCGTCCTCAACAACCTCTTCCCAGGGCCATCAGGAAGATTTAACCATTGCGCAGATGTTCACCTGGCTGGCTGACGCCAAACGCCGTGGCGCCCTGGCTGGCCCCCGGGACCCAGATGGCCTGCAGCATTTCATAGCCAGCATTAAGGAGGATTTCTCCCCTGAGAGCACGTTGGTGTACAACAGCCAGAAAAAGGACAATCCCACCCTGCTTAAAAAGCTGGATGACCCACGTAATACCATCAGGACCATCTTTTCCGTTCAGGCCTTGAATGAAGGCTGGGATGTGTTGAGCCTTTTTGACATCATCCACTTTGACATTGCCAGCACCAAAAAGGTTTCCTTGCAGGATGTTCAGCTGATTGGTCGGGGCGCCCGGTTGTTCCCTTACGAATTGCCTAGAAAATATGACAACGCCGGCATGTTCTCCCAAGATTTCGGCACGGACCGTTACAAACGGAAATTTGACCGCAGCCCCCAAGCCCATGAACGCATCCTTGAAACCATGTTCTACCATTTCGTCAAAACGGGAGCTTACTGGGAGGGGCTCAAAGAAGACCTGTTGGGTGAAGGGATCATCAACCGGGGCAGCGTCAAAATCACCTTGAAGCTCAAAGAGCACTTTCAAAAAAGTGAGACCTACAGGAAAGGTTTTGTGCTCCTCAACAAACGTGTGCAGCGCACGGAAGTCACTGAAAGGGAATTGGACGCCTTTCTCCAGAAGCCCCTTGAGGTGCGCCCTTATGAACTGCGCAGTGAAAGCCTGCATGACAGGCAGCGCGCCCAAGCCATGGAGGCTTTGGAGACAAAAAAAATAAAGCTGACGGAGGAGTTTTTCTCCAGAACGCTTTTGCGCTCTGCCCTCATGGTGGCTGAGGGGGACTTCTTCCGCCATGAGAATCTTGCGCGCCATTTGCCAGGCCTAGAAAGCGTTGATGTGTTCCTGACAAGGCACTTGCCCCGATTTGAGATCATTTACCGCCACCATCCCAACAAATCTTTTGAAGGGCTTTCCGCGCAGGAAAAGCACCATTTGCTGGTTCATGCGGTTCTGCCCCAAATCAGAAAAGCCATGGACAGGGAAATGCCCCTCATGATGGGCAGCCGCACATTTTACCCTGTCCCCATGGAAAAGGTGTTTTCCAAGGTCAAGGACATCTGGTTGGTTGCTGACGATGGCGCCACTGGGCCTCAGGGTGAGAAATTGCCTTTCTCCTCCACGGAACGTGCGCGCAGCCAAATCAATCATTTTGATGATGAACTGCGTTGTGACCTATCCCGGGAAAGTTGGTATGCCCACAATGATAATTATGGCACTTTAGAAGAAAAACGCTTTGTCAAATATATTCAAAACCACATCACAAAGCTGCAAAGCAGGTTTAAGGGCTGTGAGATTTTCCTTTTGCGTAATGAGCTGGAGTATTTCGTTTACAGCTTGAAGGATGGAAGGCGTTTCGCGCCAGATTACCTGTTATTCATCAATGATAGGGTAAACCGGCAATTTTATTTCCAATGTCTGCTGGAGGCCAAGGGGGAACATCTTTGGGAACATGATTCCTGGAAGCAAGAGGCCCTGCTGAACATCACCCATAATGCCGAAGTGGACTTGACGGCACCGCCTGGTGGTGTGGAGGTGCACGGCAAATCATTTGTGGCTTCAGCAGATTTT
This sequence comes from Formicincola oecophyllae, assembly GCF_006542395.2. NCBI lineage: Bacteria > Pseudomonadati > Pseudomonadota > Alphaproteobacteria > Acetobacterales > Acetobacteraceae > Formicincola > Formicincola oecophyllae. The sequence continues at coordinate 1,890,827 of NZ_CP038231.1, forward strand.
CTCCTTACTGTTCGTGCAGAACATTATGAAACGATCAAATGTTTGGGCGTAGCTTTCTATAATGCTGAACCTGAAAAGGAACAGGCATTCCAAACAAGCCTTGGAACCACTTTGGGTTTATGACGGTTTGCGGTTGAAAACCTTTACGGTTGGTTTTGCCCCAAAGGGTTCTTGATGGCGGCGTGGAGGGCGCTGGGGGATAGGGGAAGGCAGGTGATGTGAGGCAAGCGGGGCAGCGGTGCCCCACCACTCATGCCCGTTTCCGCCACGTTTCCAGCAAGCGTGCTTTCCGCTTCATTCAGCGCTGACCCCTGGTCCCCAGGTGTGATGGACTGGCTGGCGGCGCTGCCCTGCTGGGGCTCGGCTTCTGGGCAGCTTGGCTGGAACCTTGTGTTTCGTTCAAAGAACAGGCCCCAGCCCATGATGTCACAGCTTTCAGCGCCAACATAGAAACGCGCCAGGAGGGCTTTGCGCCCCCCCTCAACCCCTTTGCCTGGCACCAGGGCTGCCTGCGGCATGGCGAAGCTGGTTGAGACCTCAAAAGGCAGGATGGGCGGGAAAAGCGCACTGCGCAGGCAGAGGAAGGTTTTCTCAGCGAAAAAGCCCTTCTCCCCCATCGCCTGGCTCATGAAGCAAGGGTTGGCCTCTGGCAGGCCTTGGCAGGACCATTCATCAAGCGTCTTCTCAGGCAACCAGAAGCTGCACCCTTCCTGCAACGCTTCGAAAATGAGGTAGGCATGGCGCCTTGCCTTAGTTGAGGCATTCCAGATGGTGAGGTCCAGCGGGGTGGCCAAGCGCGCGGCCTGCCCCAGCCCCTGCCTGCTGCCAGCCAGCAGGGCGGTGGCGCCCAAGGTGGGTTGGAGAATAAAGCGTGTGTTCATAAAACCCCCAAACCTTTTCCAGTCGCCCTGCCGTGCCGCACCCGCTGGGCCTTTGGCCAGGGCGTGGCTGGGAGCAAGGTTAGCGCATGGTGATTGCGTTGCCCATCTGCGTTGCCTGACAGCATGGCCTCATAGTGCCGAACAAAGCCCAACAGATTTACCAAGGGATGGCCTGTGCAGATTGCTTAGAAGGTTGGTTCAGTTGTTGGAGATGAAAGCGATTTTCCGCGCTAGGCGCCGGCACTCCCGCCCAAGCAGGCGCGCCTTGGCCAGAAGCCCCTCCTGTGTGGTGCTACCCACTGGCAGGGAGCGGGCTTGACTGTGCAGTTCCTTGAGCGCGCGCCGGGCCTCCTTGATGTCGCGCACGGTTTGCTGGGTGTAGAATAACCGCATTGTCGTCAGCGCGCTGTTGAGGGAGCCAACGCGGATCTCCGCCAAGGGGAAGTCCTGCCCGTACTGGGCGCTGTCCACCCCCATGGGGGCCAAGGCCAGCGAAAGCGCTGATGAATGCGTTGGCGGCATCATCTCAGGCGTGTGGAACAGAAGCGCCTTGCCGCGCTGGCGCAGCACAGCTGGCTGCTGGGTGGGGGCGCCTGCCGCGCTTTTCAGGTGCCATTCAGGGCTTGGCGCTAGTTCCAGGCGGCTGCAATGGATGTTCTCCACAATGGCGTAGACATGCTGCCCCATGCCGCGCCCGCCATTGGCCACCTCCAGCGTGAAGGGCAGGGGCGAGGAGCGGCCGCGCATACGTTTGAGGCCCTTGCGGTCGCGCTCCAGCCCCAGTTGGAAGGAGGCGCGCGGCAGGAGGCCGAACATGCCGCGCAGCATTTCTGGCTGGGCATCGATGAAGGATTCGCCAGCGCGCACATAGTAGCGCCTGTCCACCTCGCTGCGGTAAGGGACATTAGGCCCCGGCGGGATAAGGCTGATGACCATGCCGCGCTCACGCACCCTGCCGTCCCTGCCTGTGAAAGCGTACTGGAAGGGAAGGTTCTCCACAGCGCTGGCGGCGGGGAACACCGCTTTGGAGAGGTGCGAGTTCAATAATTCAGCATAGCGCGCAGCGTTGGCTGCCCCCAGGGGGCCTTCAAGGCTCATGGCGGGTTCGCCGTTGCGGTGGGTGCGCTTTTCCGAATGCCCGTCAGAGGTGCGGAAGCAATCCTGCAGGCGCTGAGCGGGGGAGCGGAGGTCGCCTTCAGGGCCGAAGTTCTTCGGGTCGATCAAGCCCCACACTAAAATACCGCCAGCACTGTTGCTGAAGCCAGAAAGGGCCTTGCTGTAGTTCTTCATGCTGTTGCGCTGCAGCGTGAAAGGTGGCCTGGGGCGGTTGGTCAGCACCATTTCTTTGAAGTCCAGGTACATGTCCTCCTGCAAGCCATTTTCCAGGATGTCGCGCACAACGGCCTGCAGCCTGGCTTGGCGCACTTCTGCGTCATCCATCTGGGCGGCTTCCTGAACGCGCCTGAGCATGGGCTGAACCATGGTACACCCCCTGTGTGCCGCTGTGTGTTCCTGTTGTGCCTACAGCTGCGCCGCCAAGCGCCACCGTGGCCCCTGGCGCGCCACCCCACACCGCAGACCATCGCACGCTTTCAAGGGGGGCGTGTCAAGCGCGGCCTGAGGGGCTGCTGCCCACAAGCGTGCCCGCCATGATGCAGTGGCAGTGGGTGGCACCCACTACGATGTGCTCCGCTAACTCCACCCCCACCAGCGCCAAAGCGTCCTGCACTTTGTCAGTCATCTGTTTGTCCATGGCAGAGGGGGTGGGATCGCCGCTGGGGTGGTTGTGCACCACCAGAACGCTGTGCGCCTGGAGTTCCAGCGCCAGGCGCGCGATCTCACGCGGGTAGACGGGCGCTTGATTGACAGTGCCTGTTCCTGTGATGCGTTCAGCAACGCTGTGGCCATGCTGGTTGAGGAACAGCACCCTGAACTGCTCTTCCCCCAAATTGCCCATCATGACGGCTAGATGGTGGAGGAGCGCCAAAGGAGCTTGGCGCAAATCCAGCCCTTCCAGGCGGGCTGCGCTTAAACGGTGGCAGAGGGCGCGCAGCACCATCAGGTGCATGGCGGTGCCCTCCACTGGTTTGGCCTCCCCCCAGGCCCACTGCCCCTGAACGCGCAATGCCAGCGGGTCTTGTAGAAGGCAGCGCAGGCGCAAACTGGCCACAGCTTCATGGTGGGCTGTTTGGCGCCCTCCCAAGGATTGAATACGGTGCGCGCGGCTTGGGCCGGACAATGGTATGGGGCGCTTGCCTGAAGGGGGGCACTGGGCTTCCTGCAGCCCTTCTGCTCCACGGGCCCATTCTGGCGCTGCCCCAGCTGGGTAGTAGGCGCCTTCCAAACCTGCCTCCGTAGCGGTCAGGCCAGCCATGAACTCGTCAGCGTCTGGGACGCTGTCAGCCAGCGTGAAGGGGGGTGGGCTTTCTTCTGCCCCCTCTGCCCAGTCATTTTGGCGGAGGGCGGCCTGCAGGTTGGGTGGCAACGCCACCACGCCCCACAGGCAGCCCAAGGCCTGGCCCAACGTTTCAAGCGTTTGCCACGCCGGTTGCCCTGGGTGGAGGGTGGGCAGGCGGGCATTCCAATCCACTTTGGCCGGTTTAGCGTGTTCCGGACTGGCATGTTTCCGGCAACGCTCCGATTGGACGGGGCCATGGAGGGCAACGGCGCTTTGGTGGGCAGGCTCATCCAAAGCTGGCAAGGGCAACATGGTGTGGATAACAACCCCCAAATGAGCCAGGCCATCCCGCAAGGCCGCGCGGGCCTGGCCATGTTCGGCCGCCAACCAGGTTGGTGGTGCCAACACCACCAGCGCCGTGGCCCCCACCAGCAAGCAGCGTCTGGCCAGCAGGGGGAGAGCGCCATGCCAGCCACCGGTGAACAGGTTCTCATCAGCTAGGATGTTGTTGGCGCTGCCCAGGAAAAGCACCCTGAGAGCGCGTGTGGGGGCTGTGTTGGCAGGGCTTTTGCCAGGGCCCGGCTGATGGAGAGCTGGAGTGGTTGAGAAGGGCTGTGGCGCCGCTTGGAGATAGGCTTCCAGCCGTTCTGGCCCCTCAAGCAACCAAGGCCGCAGGGTTAGGCCAGGCGCTAAGTGGGACAAGCAAAGCGCAGGCAGCGCTAGCAGGGCGCTGGCTTTGGGGCTGGCGCCAGCAGCGGCTAGGGCTGATGGTTCCGCCCCCAGAAGCCCGGCCAAACCTTTGAAGGCCGCCAAAAAGTGCTTGGCGGTTGCCTTGGTGTCACGCCTTGGGTGGCTGGCAAATAGCAAGGCTTCAATCAGTTCGTAATCAGCCAGCCCCTCTGGCCCGTGGCGGAGGATGCGCCCGCGCAAACGCGCCCTGTGGCCAGCCCCCGCCGCGCTGCGCGCCTTGGTTGGGGTGTGTGCGCCCTTGGTCACGGCTTTGCCCGTTTCCTTCCCCCCTGGTGGGGCGGCAGGTGAAGCTGGCGCTGGATTGGATGTTTTGCGCGTGGCCATCAGGCGCCCAAGGCTTTATGAAAAGGGTTGTGACCCATCAACGCTCCCCCTCCCCCCCTGCCGAGACACCATCACTGTTCACGTACAGTGGCGACCAAGGCGTGGCGGAACCTTCCCCCAGCCAGGCCACCACCCCCGCAGTGGAGGAGCCGCCGCCTGCTGACGAAGGTGCCTATGGCGCCTTTGACCCCAGCAGCCCGGCCAGCCCACCCCCTGAAGGCCCCCCTGACCCTGAAAAAGAACAAGAGAGGGCGCAGGATGGGGCGCAAAGTGATTATACAGCACACCCACCCCTGCCAGAGGAACCGCCAACGGGCCCTTTCACCGCTACCGCTGCAGCTGGGGACTATCTCTCTGGGTTGAACGCGGCCCAAAGGCGCGCTGTGGAAACCACGGAAGGCCCCTTGTTGATCCTGGCTGGTGCTGGCACAGGCAAAACACGCGTCCTGACCACACGCTTTGCCCACATCCTGTTGGAAGGGCGTGCCTGGCCAGGGCAGGTGCTGGCTGTGACCTTCACCAACAAAGCCGCCAGGGAGATGAGGGAGCGCATCAGCGCGCTGCTCGGCAGGCCTGTGGAAGGGATGTGGCTTGGCACGTTCCACGCGCTCTGCGCGCGGATGCTGCGCACCCACGCCCCGCTTGTGGGGCTTGGGCGTGACTTTACCGTTCTGGACAGCGATGACCAGACGAGGCTCCTCAAGCAAATCATGGCTGGCCAGGCCGTTGACCAGAAGCGCTGGCCAGCGCGGCAGCTCCTCAGCCGTATTCAACTTTGGAAGGATAGCGGGCTTCTGCCAAGCGACATTGGCCCAACAGAGGATGACGGGATGGCCGGCGGCCAGGCGCGCGCGCTCTACACCCGTTACCAGCAGCGCCTGCGCGAACTCAACGCCTGCGACTTCGGCGACCTGATGCTGCACATGGTCAGCTTGTTTCGCGCCCACCCGGAAGTCTTGGCGCAGTACCGCAGGAAGTTCCGCTACATCATGGTTGATGAGTACCAGGACACTAACCGAATTCAGTACGAATGGCTGAAAATGCTGGCCCAGCCTGAAGCGGGCGGCAGCCAGGGCGCTGGCGAGGCACCACGAGCCCCCAACATCGCCTGCGTGGGCGATGACGACCAGTCCATCTACTCCTGGCGGGGGGCGGATATCAGCAATATTCTGAGCTTTGAGAAGGACTTTCCCAGTGCCGCCATTGTGCGGCTGGAAAGCAACTACCGCTCCACAGCGCACATCCTGGGGGCGGCTTCTGGCGTCATTAGTTTCAACGAGGGGCGGCTTGGCAAGACCCTCCACCCCTCTGACGCGGCAGAGGAAGGCGAGCGCGTCATGGTGGTGGACGCCGCTGATTCAGCTGCTGAGGCCCGCCTGGTGGCGCAGATGGCCAAGCGCCTTCACCAAAGCGTGCCGCAGGACTGGGGGGATATGGCCGTTCTGGTACGCGCTGGCTTCCAGACCAGGCCGTTTGAGGAAGTCTTGATGCGCGAAGGCCTGCCCTACCAAGTTGTGGGCGGCGTGCGCTTTTATGAACGCGCTGAAGTGCGTGACGCCATCGCTTACATCCGCGCCATGGCCCAGCCCCATGACGACCTGGCGTTTGAACGCATCATCAACGTGCCAAGGCGTGGTGTTGGCGCAGCCTCCCTGCAGCGCCTGCGCGATGAGGCCAGCGCGCGCGGGCTTTCGCTGCAGCAAGCTGTGGCAGCCACCCTCAAAGAGGGCAAAATGAAAGGCAAGGCCGCCACCCAGCTGGCAATGCTGCTGGAGGTGCTAGAGAAAGGCCGTGCCATGCTGGGCGCAGGGCCAGGTGGCGCCCAAGATCTCCAAGCCCACCAGGGCGCCAGCGCTGGCGGGGGGCTGCGCGAAAGCCTGGGACCAAGCCATGTCCAGGCCGCCAACCAAGTGCTGGAAGGCAGTGGTTACCTGCAGATGTGGCGTGACGACAAAAGCGTGGAGGCCCCAGGCCGGCTGGAAAACCTGGCCGAGCTCCTCCACGCCATGGGGGACTACCCCTCCCTGCCAGCCTTCCTGGAACATGTGGCGCTGGTGATGGACAGTGACACTGTGCGCGATGATGGCGGCCGCCTTTCCTTGATGACGCTGCACGCTGCCAAGGGGTTGGAGTTCGATACCGTTTTCCTGCCTGGGTGGGAGGAGGGGGTCTTCCCCTCCCAGCGCTCTGTGGATGAGCGCGGCCAGGAAGGGCTGGAGGAGGAGCGGCGCCTGGCCTATGTAGGGCTAACGCGCGCCAGGAAGCGCGCCGTGGTGCTGAACGCTGCCAGGCGGCGCTTGTACAATGGCTGGCAGGATGCCATCCCAAGCCGCTTCTTGGATGAACTGCCCGAACATCACATCTACCGCCAAAGCCAGCGCCGCCCAGGGCAACCTGCACCCCACCAGCGCAGCGCCTGGGGCGCGCCTAGTGGGGGCACATTTAAGCACCCTTACAGGGGTGGAACCTTCAGGGCGCAGGACGCTGGCAGTGGGCGCCCAGGCACAGCCACCACGCCCGTGCGCGCGCCTGCTGAGTCAGTTCCCAGCAGCACGCCAGCCAGGCCCCGCCCAACCATGCGCCCCCACAGCTTCACGCTGGGGCAGATGGTCCAGCACAACCGCTTTGGCGAAGGCACCATTCTGGCTGTGGAAGGTGACCGCTTGACCATCCATTTCCAGGACCACGGCGACAGGCGCATCATGGCGCGCTTCGTCACCCCTCTTTCCTAACTTGGCAGCACCCCTTTGAAGCTGGCCAGCGCCCTTGGTCAGGGTGCTGGTTGGCGGGGGTAGTTGTTGTTCAGGAGCACATGGGCTGGTGCGTCCCCCTTAAACTGGTAGGGGGCGCGCACATTGCCCGCCAGGATGCTGTTGCTGACGATGATATGGCTGACTTGGGGGGTGTAGACCACAAGCCCGTAATCCTGCGTGGCAGGTAGGTTGCGCCATTGGCCAGATGTGATGGCGTTGAGGATGATGTTGTCGCCACCCTTGACGACAACGCCGGAATGCCCCCGTTGCAGAACCGAATTGCCAATGACCTGCGTGTTGCTGACGGAAAGATCATGGACATTCTGCACGACCAGGCCATCCTGCCGGCTGCCTTCGATGGTGTCGCCCGTCATCACCACATTGTGGATGCCAGGCTCCCCCCCTGCAGTGCCAGCGCCGATTTCCACCCCATTGCCGCGTGAGACCCCGACACGTGTTGAGGTCATTTGCACGCTGTGGATAAGGTTGCCATGGCCTGGGTTCAGCAGCAGGCCGCTATGGAGGGAGTCGTCAAGGTCGCAACCATCAATCCAGATGTCAAACGCCTGCCCTGATGTCCATCCGGCATGGGGGCGCTGGGGGCCTGCCGGATCCACGAGAACGGCCCAGCCCTGGCCGTCCAGGCTGGCGTTGACCAGGTGCAGGGCGCCTGTCGCCTCCACATGCACGCCAGCGTTGGAGGGTTCGTCATCGTTATTGAAGGCCGTTACGTTTGAAAGGACCTGCAAGGGGCCGCCAACAATGTGGAAGCTGTCGTGCCCCACATGGGAGACATCCACCGCCGTTAGGCGCAGGCCCCCAGCGCCATCTTCCCTGAAGCCGTCATGGAAAGCAGCCACGTTGACGTCAGTCGCTTGGAAATCGGCCATGCCAATGACGTGCAAACCAACACCCCCTTGGGGGCCAGGGCCGAAAAAGGAGAGGTGGCGTGCCCCACCACCAAAGTAATGGCCAGCCCACAGCAGCAAGTCCTTGTGGGGTGCCACCATCCGTAAGGATGAAAGGTGCTTGCCCGCACCAGTGACATAGATAGGCGCAGCAGCCACCAGGGTTTCGTTGACGGTGCACTTGCTGCCAGCAGGCAGGATCACCTCCCCACCCCCTGCTTTGTTAAGGGCAGCGAACACGCGCTTGAAAACGGCTGTATCGTCAGCTAGGCCATTGCAGGCGGCCCCCGCCCGCACCACGTCCACTTGGCGCGCCTGCTGTCCAGGGGCCAAAGCTGCGGCTGGAGCGGCGTTGAGGGCGCACAGCGCTGCAACCCCCCCGGCCATGGCACACTGGGCCATGGCGTGACGGCGTTTCAGCAGGGCAATCACTGTGGCTTTCCTGAGGGACATGGCGCACCTGGCCGTTGCGGGCCTGCACCCTGCGGCAGAAGCCCTGATGGTTGACTTTCAAGGCGGCTTTGGCAGAAATGCCCAGCACCATAGTTACATAAATTATATACCATCACTGAACATTTGCCGGGTAAAGTACAAACATGCGTGTTGGCGTCATCGTGCAGGGGCTTTTCGAGAAAAGCGATTCAATTGGCTATGACGCTGTCCTCCAGCACAAATTGCTGCGGCAAGCGCATGACTGCACCCTTTACGCTGAAACCAGCAACCCGGCCCTGCACCCGGATGTCACCATCAAGGGCATGGACGACTTCCACCGCGACTTCAGCGGCCTTGACCTGGTCATCTACCATTTTTGCGATGGCTGGGCGGAAATGGATGCTTTCGTCCTCAAGCGCCCTGAGAAGTTCATCGTCAGGTGGCACAATAACACGCCGCCCTGGTTCTACGTCTTCAAGCAGAAGCGCTTTGCGCAGCGTTCGCTGCAGGGCTTCGAGGTCATTGCGGACTTCGCAGCTGCCCAGGTGCGCTTACTGACCAATTCCCGCTTCACCTCTGAACAGTTCGCTGTTCTGGGGGGGGACAGAAACCGCGCTGAAGTGGTCTATCCAGGCAGCCGCTACCTTTTCTCCCCGCCTGAAAAGTTCCAGAACGCTGGCGACAGACGGGGAGACGTCATCAATGTTCTTTTTGTGGGGCGATTCGTGGCCCATAAAGGGCACCGCAACCTCATCCACGTGTGCGACTTCATTGCGCGCCATTCCCCCTACCATGTGAACCTGCACATCGTGGGGCGCAGGGACACCGCCCTTGATGAATATAATAGCGAGATCGAGGCCCTGTCCGCGGCCTCTGCCGCTGAAGTGCACGTTTACGGCGAAGTCAGCGAGGCAAAGCTTTACGAACTTTACGACACCGCCGACGTTTTCCTGTTCCTGTCGGAGCATGAGGGCTTCGGCTTGCCTGTGTTTGAGGCCATGTCGCGCAATCTGCCTCTGGTGGCCTGGCGTACAAGCGCCCTTGATGACCTTCTGGAGTCCCACCCACTGGCTTTCAAGGCGTTTGATATAGCCCATTTCGCTGCAGCCGTGCTGGCCCTCAAAAAGCCTGAGGTGCGCGCGCGCACCCTGGCCATCCAGCAAGGGTTTGGCGCGCTCTACGCCCTGGACGTGGTCAAGCGCCAGCTTCTGGGGGCGGTGGGGACCCTCGCCAATGACCAGCAAGGCCCAGGCGCCCTACCAGCAGCCACAGCGCCACAGGCTGAAGCCACCCCCCCAGCTGAGGGTGCCAACCACGCCTTTGTGCGCAACGCCTTGGAGGAGGAGCGCGCGCGCTTGCCCGCCGTCAAAGGCGCCAATGCCTTCCTGCACGATTTCAGCGGGCACTACGTTTCCAAATACGACCTGAAAGTGTTCCGGACATTCTTCGATGAGCAGCAGCGCAACGACATCAACTCCATGGGTAACCTGGCCCAGGGGCGCGTCAACGCCATTGATCTGGCGCCGGAGGCCTTCAGCCTTCACCATGGCGAGAAAAAGCCTGACCACCTGTTGATCCCAGCAGGCGCGCCGCACCGCAAGCATATTTTCTTCGGCCCCTATGCTGACATCAAGCAAGGCCACTACGAACTCGACCTGGTGTTTGCAGCCCAGGAGGGGGGGAGTTATCCCCGCATCCGTGTTGAGCTGGCTTCGCGCACGCATGGGGTTTTCGCCGTGTTTACCAGGCGCTTGCCCCACACCAGGGGAATGGCTTTCCATATCCCCGCTGACGATAGTGATTTCGAAATCAGGGCAACCAGCCTCGACCCCATCAGGGAGGACATCCTGTTCCAAAAAGCGGTGCTACGCAGGGCTGCCCCGCGTGACGCCGTCACAGTCAGCGCTGAGGCCTTCACAGCCCCTGGCGCCATCCACCTTAAAGGGGCGCTTGAGTTCCCAGCCAAGGCTCATGCCAAGGGCACGGTCCTGCTCAGTGGCGCTAGCGGGCCCTTGGGCAAGGGGCCACACATTCTGGACATGGTTTTCAGGAACATTGGCTACCAGCGCCCCTGCCCCGTGGTGCTGCAGGTGCGTGCCCACAACCCTGGCGGGGGGGAGGGACCACTCCTCCAGAAGATGGAAGGGGACATCACGCAGTTAAGGAAAGTGCCCCTGGACGTGCCACGCCCTGGCACAAGGGTGGTGATGGAGGTAGCAATGCTGGGCGCTTTTGAAGGGGACATGGTGTTTGAAGGCGCCCAAATCACCAGCAACCCACCTGCCACCAACCCCAAGGCTAAGGGGTTGCGCAAGCTCACCCGCCTGTTCAGGAAGAAGTGAGGCGCAGCGCCCTCGCTATGCTGGGCTGGGCTGGGTCTTCATGCTACCCTTCGCAGCCTGCCCCTCCCCAGGTCCTGCGTGGGAACACCAGGCCCCACCCCCTTTCCCCCGGCAACACCAGGCTGCACCATGACCCTCAACCAACCGGGCGCTGCCCAGCATTCCGCCACAGGCATGGCGCCACGTTTCAGGGGCGCGCGTCACCCCAAAGCCCTGGAGACACTCTCCCTCACTGTGCCTGAGGAGGCTGTGGCCCTTTACGAGGCCGCCCTGCTGCCCCATGCGCTGACGGTGGGCATGTTCGAAGCCGATGACGAGCAGAAGTTCTGGCGCCTGGAGGCAGTGCGCGAAGCTGGCCAGGACGATGGGCCGCTCCAAGCCGCCCTCATGTTGGCTGGCCTGGTCAGTGGCGAAAGCCCCGCCATCGTGCGTGAAGCAACCGCCCCCTCTGGCTGGATTGAGAAAACACGCCAGGCCTTCCCTCCCCAGGACATCGGCAAGCGTTTCCGCATTGCTGGCACGCACCTGGAAAACCTGCCGCCCAGCCAGCGCTTGACCATCCGCCTGGACGCTGGCGCGGCCTTCGGCTCTGGCGAGCACCAGACGACCCGCGGCTGCCTTGTAGCGCTGGAGGCCATGGCTTGGCGCAAGCCAGCGCGCATTCTGGACATGGGGTGCGGTTCAGGCATCCTGGCCATTGGGGCGGCCATGCTCCTCAACAAGCCTGTGCTGGCAGTGGACATTGACCCGCGTTCTGTTGAAGTCACGCGGGAGAATGCCGCCCTCAACCACATCACCCCTCTGGTGAAGGCGGCTGTGGGCGATGGCTGGCACACCCCTGCCGTGCGCACCCATGCGCCTTACGATCTGGTTTTCGCCAACATCTTGGCGCGCCCGCTGTGCCGCATGGCGCCAGCCTTAGCTGGTAACCTACTGGCTGGGGGCACGGCCATTCTGGCGGGGCTGCTGGTTTCGCAAGCGCGCCAGGTCATCACCGCCCACCAGGCGCAAGGCATGATTTTGGAGCGCATCGCAGCTGACGGTCCTTGGTGCATTCTGACCATGCGCAAAGGCAGCGTCCGCACTCAGCGCACTAAACAGCGCAAAGGCGCCAGGCGCCCCAAACGCGCTGCCACCCCTCTGCGCTGAAACCCTGGGGCACAGCCGCCTTCCCCAGATTTTTTGAAGGAAAACCACCCCATGAAACCCGGCACCCAGCCCACTCCCCCTTCACAGCGCCAGGCCAGCGCGCAGCCAGGCGGGGGTGGGACGCTGCCCGGCCCACTGCCCCTGGAACAGCGCCCCGAAGCAGCCCAAGCAGCCCTAGAGGCCATCAGCATAGCACTGGTCCCCACCCTTGGCGCCCCGCTGGACGCTTACGTGGTGCCGCGCAGTGACGCTTGGCTAGGCGAGTACGTCCCCCCCGCTGATGAGCGCCTGGCCTGGCTGACGGGCTTCACCGGCAGTGCTGGGGCAGCCGTCCTCCACGCCCATCCTAGCGCAGGCGGCCTGGCTGGCGCCGTGTTTTCAGACAGCCGCTACACTACCCAAATGGCCCAGCAAGCCCCAGAGGACCTCTGGACTACCCACAGCAGCAACCCAAGCGATGCTGAAGGCGGCCTGGCTGGACATCTGGGGCGCTTGGCCCAGGCGCGCACCACCAAAGGGCCGTTGCTGGTGGGTTACGACCCCACTTTGACCAGCGCCGCCATGTTGAAAAACTGGCAGGGCGCCAACCCCCCTGAACGGGTTCGCTTCACGCCAGCCCCCAATCCCGTTGACGCCGCCTGGCATGACCAACCACCACCACCAGCAGGGTCTGCGCGCTTTTTAAAGCTGGACCACGCTGGGGAGCGCAACCGCCAAAAGCGCGCCCGCGCTGGCGCTGCCCTGGCGCGCGCTGGCGCCGCAGCAGCCCTACTGGGGGATGCCACCTCCGTAGCGTGGCTGTTGAACATGCGCGGCGATGACCTGGCCATGGTGCCGGTGACGCGCGCCCATGCCTTGCTCCATGCTGACGGCACAGCGGAGCTTTTCCTCCAGCCAGAACGCATGAGCGCGCCAGACCGCGCCAGGCTGGCTGCTGAAGGGGTGAGCATCCATCACCCCCAAGCCATGGCCCAGCGCTTGCAGGCCTTGGCAGGGCAGCGCGTGGGGGTTGACCCTGCCACTGTCACCCTCCACCTGGCTAACCTTCTGGAGAAGGCAGGGGCTGAAACCGTGCCTTTGCCAGACCCAACCCACCCCTTGCGCGCCGTTAAAAACGCTGTGGAACAGCAAGGCCAGCGCCAAGCGCAGCTGATAGACGGCGTTGCGATAGTGCGCTTCCTCCATGCACTGGAAGGGGAAGGCGTTGGCCAAAGCGAAAGCGCCCTGGCACGCAGGCTGGACGGGCTGCGCCTCAGCCATCCCCAATGCGTTGGGCTGAGCTTTGATACCATCAGCGCCACTGGACCCCATGCGGCCCTGCCCCATTACAGGGCGCTGCCAGGTCAGGACGCCATTTTGGGCAATGGCGCGCTTTACCTGGTGGATAGCGGCGGGCAGTATCCCTTTGGCACCACGGACATTACGCGCACGTGGTGGGTGGGGGACGCTACCCCCCCTGATGACATCATGGAAGCCTACACGCGCGTTCTGAAAGGCCACATCGCTCTGGCCACCTTGGTGTTTCCAGCTGGCACGCCTGGAAGCTTGCTTGATTCCTTCGCGCGTGCGCCGCTTTGGGCCGCTGGGCTTGATTATGGCCACGGCACGGGCCATGGGGTGGGCAGTTATCTGTCCGTTCACGAAGGCCCCCACAGCATCACCCCAGGCAACCGCCATGTCGGCTTTGAGGCCGGCATGATCGTCTCCAACGAACCTGGCTATTACCGCCCAGGCGATTTCGGCATCCGGACAGAAAACCTGCTTCTGGCTGTCCCAGCCCCCTTCAGGGGGGAGGGGAAGGCGTTCCTAGCGTTTGAGACCCTGACCCTGGCCCCCATCAACAGGCGCCTCATTAAGCGCGGGCTTCTCAATAGTGATGAGCTAGCGTGGCTTGACCATTACCATGGCCGCGTTCTCTCAGCTTTAACGCCGCGCCTGGAAGGGCAGCTGCGCCAGGAAAGCGCCCAGTTCGGCCCTGGCAGCCAGCAGGTGGCTGAAACCCGCGCTGTCCTGGAATGGCTGGAGCGTGCCTGCGCCCCTTTGGAGGGGGAGCGGACTTAACGCCACGCCTTGGGAGTCACGCCTTCAAAGCGCGCCCAGCCCCACAGCTTTGCCTGGGCGCCCCTTTTCACCAGGGCTGGTTAAAAGCAAAGCAGCTGACCAGTGGCAGCTTCCGCCATGAAGCTCACCATGCCAGTAATGGCGGCGCCTGAAAGCGCGCTGGGCTTCTCATGGTTGATGGAGGCCAGCTGAAGGGCAGCCTCGCAAGCTTGTAAGCGCCCCCCCAGCGCTTGGACCTGGCTAAGAAGCTCCGCCAAGGTGGCCACGCGGCAGGCACGGGCGTGGCGCTCATTCTCCCCATACATCTCCGCCCGCAAAGGGGGGGAGAGGGCGATGATGGCCGCCCCGCTGAACAGCATGGTGGTGGGGCGCCTCAGTAAAAGAGCAGCGGTGGCTGCCGTTAACGCGCTGTGCAGGTGCGACCACTCAGCGCTGCACAGAATCATGAACAAGGGCTGGCTTCCTTGGGTGGAGGAAGCTTGGTTAGGGCTGGATGGAGGAGCGGCAGGCGTGCCTATACTGGCACTATCAAGGGCAGCGCCCCTGTCGGTCATGAAGGGGTCAACGCCGTAAGGGTCGCCTTTGTAGAAATCCTCCTCTCGGTGGGGGCGGGGCTTTTTCAAGGCTTGCTCTGCCAGGGCTGCCTCAGCCACGCTGAGCAGGCCCTTAAGGGCACTTAGCACGGGGTTGGCGCTGGTGGCGCTGCCTGTGTCCTGGCTGGCTTGGGCAGGCGCTGTACTGATGGTGCTTTGGCCTGGCGCAATGGCCATGGCCTGGGGACTGCTGGGGTCCGCCAAATCCATGGCGCTTGTCGGAGATAGCAGGATGGCCACGGCCCCAACCTTTGCCGGGGCGTCCTCAAACGGGTCTTTGAAACGGCCAGGCCCCGCCCCAGTCACGCCCTGGCGGCCGCGTGCCTTGGGTTTTTCATCCTGCCCCTTAGCCATGGTGAGGCACCCCTTGCTCTGCAGCCCCTTGCCTTGCGCCCTCCTGAACCATGCTATAGTGGGGGCAGCTTAGGCTGGCGCGCAACGTCAAGCCACGCAAACGCATGTCCTGCCCCTCCCAAAGGTGCAGCGTGCTTTCAAGGGCCTGTTGGCGTGCTGGCTCCAGCAGCAGCCGCACCACCTCAAGCGCCATCATTTGCGCCACCAACCCTGGTACTGGACCTATCACGCCAGCGCCAGTGCAGCTGGCAGCGGGGCTTCCAGCCATGTGGGGGTGGAGGCAGCGCTGGCATGGCCCGCCAGGGTGGGCTGGGAAATGCACCATCCAGCCTGACCAGCCCTGCGCTGCCCCTGAAACCAGGCTGCGCCCAGCGCGCTTGCAAGCGTCTGAAAGCAGCAGGCGGGTGGTGGCATCATCAGTGGCATCACACACAATGTCGTAACGGGGCACCTGCGCCGCCATGAAGGCGGCGTCAGCAGCGTGTTCATGCCCGTCCAGCCAGGCAGCGCTGTTGAGCGCGCGCAAATGGGCCAACAGGGCCGCCACCTTGGGCCGGCCCACGTCACTTTCCACAAAAGGCGGCTGGCGGTGGAGGTTGCTGAGGGCGACCTGGTCATGGTCAACCACCCCCACCCTGCCAACGCCAGCGCCCACCAATGCGCGCGCCAAGGGTGCGCCTAGGCCGCCAGCGCCCACCACCAGCACGGCTGCGTTAGCCAGCCGCGCCTGGCCAGCGGCCCCCACATTAGGCAGCAGCACCTGGCGGGAATGGCGCTCCAGTTCAGCAGGGGTGAAGTCAAGCGGCCCCTTGGGTGTGGACTGGCGTTCAGGCAGGGGGAAGGTCTTCCTGAAGGACCGTGATGTTGATGGCGTAGGTCACCTCCCCATCCTCATCATCACGGTAGACGGTGCCGACTGCCTCAGGCCCCACGGCGACTTCGAAACTGCCTTTGCGGGTGGCGTCTGGGCGCACGGTGATGTCCGGGCTGTGCAGGAGGCGGCGCAACGCCCCCTGCAGGCGGGGGATTTCAGAAGCGGAAAGGTCAGCCATGGCAGTTCCTGGAAGTGGTTGCAGGTGGGGCCGCAACAGCCGCCCCTGAAGGCCAGTCCATAAACGATGACGCTACACAGGGCAAAATCTGCTGAGCCACCGCTGGCCAACCTTTGCCCTGGCTGGGGCTTAGGGATTGGCGCAGGGGCTAAGCCAGGGCTCGTCTTTCAGCCGCCGAAGGTGGCCGGGTCAGGCCCTAGGCGCCCAGCGGGGCTGTCCAGCCCAGCCATGGCCGCCATCTGCGCTGCTGAAAGGGTAAAGTTGAAGATGTCGGCGTTTTCCACCATGCGCGCTTTGTGGACCGATTTGGGGATGACAGCGCAGCCACGCTGCAGCAGCCAGCGCAGCACCACCTGGGCTGGCGTGCGGCCTGTGGCCTTGGCGATGTCGACTACGACAGGCAGCCCCAGCGCTTCCCCGCCGCCTAGCGGGCGCCACGCTTCTGGCAGAATGCCGTTTTCCAGGCAGTAATCCACCAACGCGCGCTGCTGGAAGCGGGGGTGGATCTCAATCTGGTTCACCGCTGGCAGGATGCCTGTCTCAGCCTCCAGGCGCGCCAAGTGTGGCGCCAGGAAGTTGGAAACGCCAATGGCGCGCACACGCCCTTCACGCCGCAGTTGGATGAGGGCGCGCCACGTCTCCACGTAGCGGTCCTGACCAGGACATGGCCAATGGATGAGGTAGAGGTCGATCCGGCCTTGGCCAATCAGCTTCTCGCTGGCTTCAAAAGCGCGCAGGGCCTGGTCGTAACCTTGGCAGTTATTCCAAAGCTTGGTGGTGATGAACAGGCTGGGGTTGTGGCGTGCCGCCACGCCAACGCCAGCCTCATTGCCATAGAAGGCGGCCGTGTCCACAGCGCGGTAGCCAACGCTGCTGGCCTCGCGCACCACCTGGGCAGTTTCGAGGGCAGGGGTGCGCCAAACGCCAAGCCCCAGCCAAGGCATCAACGTGCCGCAGCGCAGGCGCACATTGGCCTTTGGGCTGTTGGGGGCGAACGGCCCTTGGTTGAGGAACAGTCCCTTGCCAGCTTTGGCGGCCTTCACAAGGGGGGCGCTTGCTGGTGGGTTGGGTTGTTGGGTGGGTTGCATGGTTATGCTCTCCTCAATCCAGCGGTGGTGGTACCTGGTTCATCCTGGCTGATGTGGCCGTTCACACCACCCTGCCACAGCGTCCACCACCATGCCAGGCACGGCCTCCCTTGGTCTGATCTTGGGCCTGGTTCTGGGATGCCCCAGGCAAAAACTGCGCTGGGGGAGGGTGGCGGTTAAACGCCTGAACGCTTAAAACTGGGGGGAACGTCCCTTAGTGACAGCCCCTTCAGCAGCCAGCCCCTCAGGTGCCCCATGTCAGAAAGCCCCACCGCCACCACCCCAACAGCAACACTGGCGCCGGGACCATTAGACAAGGCCTTTGAGCCAGCACACCATGAAGGCGCGCTCTACCAGCGCTGGATGGCTGAAGGCGCCTTCAAAGCGGACCCAGCCCAGCCAGGCCAGGCCTACAGCATCGTCTTCCCGCCGCCCAACGTCACGGGCACGCTGCACCTGGGGCACGCGCTGACTTTCACACTGCAGGACATCCTCTGCCGTTGGCAGCGCCTTAAAGGCGCCAACGTGCTGTTCCAGCCTGGCACGGACCATGCCGGCATCGCTACCCAGATGGTGGTGGAGCGCATGTTGGATAGGGAGGGCACCTCCCGCACGGCCTTGGGCCGCCCTGGCTTCCTGGAGCGCGTCTGGGCCTGGAAGGAGGAGCATGGCGGCCGCATTGTGGAGCAGCTCAAGCGCCTTGGCACTTCAGCTGATTGGAGCCGCGAGCGCTTCACCATGGATGATGGCCTCTCCCGCGCTGTGCGCCGCGTTTTCGTGCAGCTTTATAAAGAGGGGCTGATTTACCGCGACCGCCGCTTGGTAAACTGGGACCCAGCCTTCCGTTCCGCCATTTCCGACCTGGAGGTGGACAATAAAGAAACCAAGGGCAGCCTGTGGCACGTGCGCTACCCTGTTGAGCGCGATGGCAAGCTGACGGGGGAGTACGTCACCATCGCCACCACAAGGCCAGAGACCATGCTGGCTGACGCCGCCGTGGCCGTCCACCCATCAGACGAACGCTTTGCCCACCTCAAAGGGGCGCATGTGCGCCTGCCGCTGACGGGGCGGCGCGTCCCCCTCATCGAGGATGAGCACTCAGACCCTGAAAAGGGCACAGGCGCTGTCAAAATCACCCCTGCGCATGATTTCAATGATTTTGAGGTCGGCCAGCGCCACAACCTGCCCGCCCCCACCATGCTGGACGAAGGCGCCAACATCTGGCTTGACGAAATCATGGGGGAGGTGGAAGCCATCGCTGGTGTTTCAGACCCGGCCTTCGTCAGCGCCCTGGCCGGCATGGGCCGTGACGATGCCAGAAAGGCCATGGTGGCTGAGCTGGACCGCCTGGGCTTCCTGGCTGCTGTAGAGGACCACACCCTCCAGCAGCCCGTGGCTGAGCGTGGTGGGGCTGTGGTGGAACCGCGCCTGACCATGCAATGGTACTGTGACGCCCCCAAGCTGGCCGGCCCCGCCATCAAAGCTGTGGAGGGTGGCGCCATCGCGTTCGAGCCCAAGCAGTGGGAGAATACCTTCTTCGCCTGGATGCGCGACATCCGCCCCTGGTGCATCAGCCGCCAGCTGTGGTGGGGCCACCGCCTGCCCGTCTGGTACGGCAGCGATGGCCGCACTTACGTGGCTGAGACGGAAGAGGAAGCCCTGGCTGAAGCCCGCGCCCACTCAGGCCCTGACGTGGCGTTGCGCCAGGATGAAGACGTCCTCGACACCTGGTTCAGCTCTGGCCTGTGGCCGTTCAGCACGCTTGGCTGGCCTGACCGCAACGACCCCTTCCTGGAGCGCTACTACCCCACAAGCACTTTGGTGACGGGCTTTGACATTATCTTCTTCTGGGTTTCACGCATGATGATGCTGGGGCTGCACTTCATGGAGGAAGTGCCCTTCAGAAAAGTGGTCATCCATGGTCTGGTCCGTGATGAGAACGGGCAGAAGATGTCCAAGTCCAAGGGCAATGGCATCGACCCCCTCGACCTCATCGCTGAGTATGGCGCTGACGCCACCCGCCTGACCATCTGCGCTGGCACGGGCCCCGGGCGCGACATTAAATTGGGCCGGGGCCTGGTGGAGGAGCGGCGCGCCTTCATCACCAAGCTGTGGAACGCCGCCCGCTTCGCTGAGATGAACCAAGCCATCCCCCGCGAAGGCGCAGCCCCCTTCAACCCCAACGCCGCCCAGGGCACGCTTGCGCGCTGGATCGTGGCAGAGGCCCAGAAGGCAGCCCACGGCGCCAACAACGCGCTTGAGGCCTCCCGCTTTGATGATTACGCGCGCCTCACCAGCCAATTTGTGCGCGATGTGTTCTGCGACTGGTTCCTGGAGTTCGCCAAGGGCGTCTTCAACAGCGATGACGCCGCCAACCAGGCGGAGAAGGCGGAACTGCGTGCAGCCACTGCCTGGGCCTTAGGCGCCATCCTGCGCATGTTGCACCCTGTAATGCCATTTGTGACAGCGACCTTGTGGGACAAAATGGGCTATGGCGCCCTTCAAGGTGACATCACCAAGCAGCGCTGGCCTGAAATGGCCCAGCCAGGCCAGGGGGACCAAAGTCACGAAAGCGAGATCGCTTGGCTGATGGACGTCATTTCAGCTGTGCGTTCCGTGCGCGCTGAAATGAACGTGCCGCCATCACGCAAAGCCCCTCTCCTGCTGCGCGGTGCTGACGCCCCAACCATGGCGCGTGCTCAAAAATGGCAGGAGGTCCTAGGCCGCATGGGCCGCATTGAGGGGGTGGAGAGCGTGGCTGAAGTCCCAGGGGAAGTCTGCGCCCAAGTGGTGTTCGAACAGGGGACGGGATTCATCCCCCTTGGCAGCTTGATTGACATCAACGCAGAAAAGGAACGTCTGGCGCGCGACATCCAGAAAGTGGAAGGGGAGATCACCAAAGTCTCCAAAATGTTGGGCAATGAGAAGTTCCTGGCCCGCGCCAAGCCAGAGGTCGTGGCGGAAAACCGCGCCCGCCTGGCCCAGTTCGAAGCCACGCGCAGCCGCCTCCAGGCTGGCCTCGCCCGCTTGGGGTAAAGGCCCAGCACGTCAAGCTCAGGGCGGTGGATTAGGGGCAAGGGTTGGGTGGCACCGCCTGGTTCATGCCCAGGCCCTGCTGCCCTTGGATGTGTCCCATCCCCTAGGCAACCCCTCCCTCCCAAAGCCCCTTGAACCAACCAGACTTTCAAAAAGGCTCTAACAAAGGACCCTTAAGTTAAGTCTTCGGGCTGTCAGGCGGCGATAAGTGCCGCCCTATGGGACGGCCCGTTAAAGCCGGTGTGAAACTTGTGAAGGCTGCAAAGCCAAACAGCGTGAGACAGCGGCTTGGGATTCCAAGACAGCGCTGCCCGAAGGGCAAACGAAACGTAGTAAACCTTCAGGCCTGCACGGGCAGAAGCCCTAGCCGGGTTCGTACAGCAAGAGTGTGTTTAAGATCCCGCGCTGCCCTATGGGTCACCGCTCCGGCTTTAAGGGTTCAAGAGGGACGTAAGCCCAAACGCAGTAAAGGCGTGGCCAACCGGTTCAAGAAGAACCCCGCATAAGGCCGCAGGCCTGTTGAAGCCCCGGTTTCACGCTGTTTGGCCTGGCGGCCCACATAGCCAGTCCAAGAGTCTCAACCGAAAAGACTGTTTAAATAACCGAGCCAGAGTTGTGTGAGTGAAATTTCACTCTGTGTTCAGAGTAATATATTCCAAACTCCTACCCGCCATCATTATCTTGTTAAATAATCTATAAAAAATATAATAATTAACAGGGAAGTGCATCCAACTAGGACAATGTCACGACATTTCTTGAAATCTATGTATTCGATTTGTTTTTCTTTGAGACGTTTATCTAGGTCAGTTTCAGATTGTTTATTCATTTTTTCCTTACCCCCCAGATGGCCAGGAATTTTCTAAACTACCTGAGTAACAGGAAACACGGCAAGGGAGAGGCGTGTCAAGCACTGCCCTTTCTGAGCTGCCTGTGCGGCAGGGAACTGCCCAACGCCTGGCGTGCTCCTACACGTCAATTTCTGAGCTGCCTGTGCGGCAGAGAACAGAACGTCCATGGCGTCCGCGCAGTAGAGTGTTTTCTGAGCTGCCTGTGCGGCAGAGAACCAGTGGAATAATGTGAAGTTGACGTGGGGAGCTTTCTGAGCTGCCTGTGCGGCAGGGAACGTGAGTATCACTACGCGCATAAGCACTTAACGTTTCTGAGCTGCCTGTGCGGCAGAGCCGCCATATAGGGCGAAGCCCGTTAAAGCCCGAAGTGACGGAGCGCAGAACATAGTTCAAGCGTAGTAAGTCTTCGGGCTAATAGGCGGCGATAAGGGAACTAGAACTGATTCACGCTTCAACGTCTGCAAACAGCCAGTAAATGCACTATGGGCCCATCTATCCCTCTCTTCAAGCCAGTTCTGGCGACAGCCCGTAACTGCCGTTTTTTCAAGGCGCTCAAAATTAGGGATAGAATGGAAGGTATGTTTGATGGCTACACCGTGCCCCACAGACAGCTCAGAAAGGGCAGTGCTGGTTGGGTTTCCTTGTCGCCACATAAAAGCCGCTGCGATACCGCGCCGCATGAGTTGCAAGCGGCAAGAAGCAGCGGCTTTCACAGGCCTATGGCCTTAGATGGCGCCGCTCTTGAAACCGGTTAGCCAGGCCTTTTCTGCGTTTGGGCTTACGCCCGGCACTGCGACAGGCCTGGCTTTTACGCCTTTCAGGCTAAATCGGTTCCGCTCACTCCACGGTGACGGACTTGGCGAGGTTGCGGGGCTGGTCAACATCAGTGCCTTTGAGCAACGCCACTTCATAAGCCAGCATTTGCACTGCGATGGCGTAGAGCAAAGGCGCCGTGAAGGGGTCTGAATCAGGCAGGACCACCATGTGTTCCGCCACACCCTTGAGCTGGGCCGCCCCCGCCTTGTCTGTGAAGGCCAGGATGCGCCCACCACGGGCCTTGGCTTCCTGAAGGTTGGAAATGACTTTGTCGAACAGGATGGTGGAGGGGGCGATGGCCACCACAGGCACGGTTTTGTCAATCAAGCTGATGGGGCCATGCTTGAGTTCCCCAGCGGGGTAGGCCTCAGCGTGGATGTAGGTGATCTCCTTCAGCTTCAGCGCGCCTTCCTGGGCGATGGGCATACACACGCCGCGCCCCAGGAACAGAACATCGCGCGCTTCCGCAACGACCTTGGCCATGGCCTGGACGCCAGCCTCCCCACCCAGGATCTCCACAGCTTTGTGCGGCACAGCCTGGAGGGCCTTGGTGAGTTCGGCCGCCCGCTTGGCGTCAATGGCGCCGCGCGCCTGCGCCACCGTGATGGCGAGCGCGCCCAGAACGGCCAGCTGGGCCGTAAAGGCCTTGGTGGAGGCAACGGAGATCTCAGGCCCAGCTAAGGTGGGTATCACGGCATCGCTGTCACGCCCCATGGTGGAGTGGTCCACGTTGAGGATGGAGAGAATGGCCTGGTCGTGGTCCTTGAGGTAGCGCAGCACACCCAGGGTGTCGGCTGTTTCCCCCGATTGGGAGATGAGCAGCGCCAGGCCGCGGTCTGGCTGATGGGGCTGGCGGTAGCGCAGTTCCGAGGCAACATCGATGTCCACAGGCAGGCGCGCCAGGCTTTCCAGCCAGTAGCGCCCCACAAGGCCAGCATAATAAGCGGAACCGCAGGCGGAGATGGTGATGCGCGGCAGCGTTGCCAGGTCAAGCGGCAGGGCTGGCAGCTTGAAGCTTTGGGTGGCTTGGTCGGTCAGGTTGGCCAGCGTCTGGCCAATGGCGGCGGGGTGCTCGTGAAGCTCCTTTTCCATGAAGTGGCGGTAGCCGTCCTTGCCAATTTGGGCGGCCTGGCCGGCTGGCTGGGTTTTGATGGGGCGTTCCACCACCTGCCCTGCGCGATTGTAAATCACGGCACTTTGGGGAGTGAGAACGCACCAGTCGCCATCATCAAGGTAGCAGAGGCGGTTGGTCAGGGGCGCCAGGGCCAGGCTGTCCGAACCGAGGAACATCTCCCCCTCCCCATAGCCGATGGCCAGGGGGGCGCCGTGGCGCGCGCCAATCAGCAAGCCGTCATGGCCTTCAAAAATCATGGCGATGGCATAGGCGCCCTCAAGCCGGGCAAAGGTTTGGCGGGCGGCTTCTTCTGGGGTGGCGCCCTGCTTCAGGAAGCCATCAGCGAGGTGGGCCACGACCTCTGAATCAGTTTGGCTTTGGAAAACGGCGCCCTTGGCTTCCAGTTCCGCTTTTAGCTCAGCGTAGTTTTCGATAATGCCGTTGTGGACAACAGCCACATCCCCCACCTTGTGGGGGTGGGCGTTGTTGGCTGTCGGCTCCCCATGGGTGGCCCAGCGCGTGTGGCCAATGCCCGTGGTGCCTTGAATGGGGGTTTCCGCCAAGGCGGCCTTTAAGTGGTCAAGCTTGCCTGCAGCGCGCACGCGCTCAATCTGGCCTTTGGGGCCAATGGTGGCGATGCCTGCTGAATCATAGCCCCTGTACTCCAGGCGCTTGAGGGCATCGAAAATAATGGGAACAGCCGGCTTGTGCCCGGCTACACCGCAGATTCCACACATTTTCCATTCCTTCCTTCTGGGTCTAGGTTCTGGGTCTTGGGGCGAACCAGCCATCTTCAGGCCTGCTTAGTGCAAGCTTAAACCTTTTTGGGCGCGCTGTGGGGGTGTCGGGGCTTTCTTTTCCCCATTCACCTGATTCTTTTCTCCGTTTGTTAATCCTTTGTAGAGCCCTTGTCAGATTTGGGGGCCTTCCCTTGGGCAGCGCGCGCCGCCAGGCGCCTGCGCAGCAGGGGGGCGCGCCCTGGACGGTTGGCTTGGCGTGCCCGACCTAAGGCCAGGGCTTCGTCTGGGACATCCTCCGTGATGACGCTGCCAGCCCCAACCAGCGCGCCATCGCCAACGCGCACAGGCGCCACCAAGATGCTGTCAGAGCCAACAAAGGCCCCCTGGCCAATCACGGTGCGGTGCTTGCCAAAACCATCATAATTGCAGGTGACGGTACCAGCGCCGATGTTGGTACCAGGGCCAATGTCGGCATCACCTAAGTAAGACAGATGGTTAGCTTTGCTGCCCTGGCCCAGATGAGTGTTTTTGAGTTCCACGAAATTGCCAACATGGCTTTGGGGCGCGCACTTTGTGCCAGGGCGCAGGCGGGCGTAAGGCCCTACCACGCTGCCTTCACCAACTGTGCAGCCTTCCAGGTGGGAGAAGGCGCGGATGGTGGCACCGCCTTCCACTACAACCCCTGGCCCGAAAAACACGTTGGGTTCCACCACGCTGTCTGGCCCCAGCTGCGTGTCCGCGCTGAGGAACACCGTTTCAGGGGCGACCAGGGTTGCGCCGCCAGCCATGGCAGCAGCGCGCAAGCGCTTTTGCAGCGCCGCCTCAGCCATGGCCAGCTGGGCGCGGTCATTGATGCCCATGGCTTCGTCCTCGCTGATTTCCAGGTGCACCACATGGCCTTCCTGGGCGGCCTGGGCTACGACATCAGTCAGGTAAAGCTCCCCCTGGGCATTAGCTGGGGTCAGCGCCCCAAGCCAGCGCGCCAGGTCATCGCCATTGGCGCAGACGCTGCCAGCATTGCACAGGGTCAGGGCGCGTTCCCCTGCCGTGGCGTCAGCGTGTTCCACAATGCGTTCGACCAGGCCAGCTTTGTTAAGGATGACGCGCCCATAGCGCCCAGGCACATTGGGACGCATGGTGACCAGGACAAGGCTCACCCCAGGCTGGCGGCGCGCCTGGAGTGCACGTTCCATGGTGGCGGCTGTCATCAAGGGGTTGTCGGCGCACAGCACCATCACATCCCCCACCGCCTGGCCAGGGGGCGCCCCAAAGCGTGGTGCCGCCTGGGCTGCTGCATGGCCTGTGCCGCGCCTTTCATGCTGGGTTGTGGTGGCGTGGGGCTGCACCGCTTCCTCCAACGCTGCCATCTCTGGCCCCACAATGACGGTGATGCTGTCAAACACCTGTTGGGCAGCAGCCAGCAAATGCGCCACCAAGGGCTGGTTGCCCAAACGCTGCATAGCTTTGGGGTGAGCTGACTTCATGCGTGTGCCGCGCCCCGCTGCCAGGATAACGGCACGGGCTGGGGTGGTGGTTGAGGATGCTGTCATGGTGGTGCCTCCTGCCTGGGGCGAGGTTGGGGGAAGGTTAGGCGGCAAATCCTGATGGGCCAAGGGCTTTCAACCCCTGCTGCCCCAAGTGGGCGCCATGGTTGGGGTTGCCACTTCCTTATTATTGCCCGTCATGTTAGCGCCCGTCATTTTCAGAAGCGTGGTGGGGTGGGCTTTCCAGAACGATGCTGACCTGCCCCAGCCCTGGGTACTCCACCTCTATCCGCACTGGGATGAGGCCAAAACCCGGAATATTGCGGAACCAGGCATGGCCTGGGCGCGGCTTCATTTTGTCGGCCTTCCAGGGCGCGCCTTTGGTGAAGCCCGCTATTTGGTGGCCCATGAAGTCGCAGCGCAGGGCGCTTGGAGCGTCATCGGGGGTGTTTGGCGGGGGCTCACCTGGTATGTCGCCAAGGCCGTCACTGTCAGGCACGGTGGTTTGCACGGGGCCTGTTGCGTTGATTTCCGTCAAGCGTAGGCCATCAAACAGGATCTCATGAAGTTGGCAGGAACCTGTTGTGCCAAGCGAGTGGATGAGACCCGCCAGGCCGCTCATCACATCCACTGCACCTTGGGTCTGGGCAGGGTCCAGCGGCTCATGGTCGGTGGCGGCCGGCACAATCAAGGTCACTTTGGGGCGGTGGCCTGGGAAATCCATCACCACATGGCGTTTCACGCCTTTGAAGCTGCCATCGCTTTCATAATGCAGTGGCAAGACGCTGGTGCCAGAGAACAGGCCTGTGGCCTGGGCGGTGCGGTTGATGTTGAGGAACCAGCTCACCACGCCAATGGTGTAGATGTGGGCATTGGCGCCATAGCCCCAGGGGTGGAAGCCATAGTTCACGTCCGCTGTCAGGACGTGCAGCCCATGGACGTAAATGGCATAGCGCACGCTGAACGCCCCAGGCATAGGGCCAGCGTGGCGGTTAGGGCTGGGCGGGAGCGGGGCCTGGGCGTGCAGGGCCTGCTGGGCTTGGGCCAGCCCCTGGGCCTGGCGCAGGGCGTCTGGCACATTCACAGCCAGTGGAGCGGCGGGTGTGGCTAGCGCTGGGCTGGAAGGCCCCATGGCCAAGCCTACCGTTAAACCAAGGGCAAGCGCCCAAACTGTGGTGGTGGGGGTAGTGCTGCGGTCAGACATCAAGGTTGGCAACGCTCAAGGCATTGTCAACGATGAACTCACGCCGTGGCTCCACAACATCGCCCATCAGGGTGGAGAACACCTGCTCAGCTTCCTCCACATCGCCCATCTTGATTTGCAGCAGGGTACGGCTGGCTGGGTCGAGGGTGGTGTGCCACAGTTGCTCGTCATTCATCTCCCCCAGCCCTTTGAAGCGGTTAATGGTCAACCCACGCCGGCCTGCCTTCAAAAGGGCTTCCACCAGCTCCCCAGGGCCTGGGATGGCTACGGCTTCCCTATTGTCCACCTGCAGCTGGGCGGGGCTGGCGAAATCAGCCATTAGGCGTTCAGCCTGGGCAGCAAGGCGCTGCCCTTCACGGCCTTTGAGCTGGGCAGCCTCCAAAGTGTGTTTTTCCGTCAGGCCGCGCAGGGTGCGGCGGCACACCACAGCGCCAGGGGTACCCTGGCTTTCCTCCAGCGTGACGCGCCAACCTTCCTCGCCAGGGGCTGCCAGGTTGTCCAGCCTTTGGGCCAAGGCAGCACGTTTCTCAGGCGTGGGGGGGGTGTCGCCGAACAGCCCAGTGATGGCCGCCTGCTCTACCAGGGGCAGCGGCAGGCGCGCTGCCAGGGCCGTGACGTCACGCGCTACAGCGCGGTAGCCGTCCACTAAAGCGCGCAGTTCCTCCCCAGCCAGTGTGCGCCCATCATGCAGCGTCAGCGTGGCGCCATGCAGGGCCTTGTCAAGCAGGTAGGCCTCCAAGGCAGCTTCATCCTTGAGGTAGCGTTCCTCATTGCCGCGCTTGGCGCGGTAAAGGGGGGGCTGGGCCACGTAAAGGTAGCCGCGCTCAATCAGTTCAGGCATTTGCCGGAAGAAGAAAGTGAGCAGAAGCGTGCGAATGTGGGATCCATCCACGTCAGCGTCCGTCATGATGACGATCTTGTGGTAACGCAGCTTGTCAGGGCTGAAACCGCCCTGGCTTTCATCACCGCGCCCAATGCCTGTGCCCAGCGCCGTTATCAGCGTGCCGATTTCAGCTGAGTTCAGCATACGGTCGAAGCGCGCGCGCTCTACATTCAGGATTTTACCGCGCAAAGGCAGAATGGCCTGGAAGCGCCTGTCGCGCCCTTGCTTGGCGGTGCCGCCGGCTGAATCGCCCTCAACAATAAAAATCTCGGCCTCAGCAGCGTCACGCGTCTGGCAGTCTGAAAGCTTGCCAGGCAGGGAGGAAATGTCAAGCACCCCTTTGCGGCGCGTCAGCTCGCGCGCTTTGCGCGCCGCCTCACGCGCGCTGGCGGCGTCCACAGCTTTGCCAACGATGATCTTGGCTTCCTTGGGGTGGGTTTCCAGCCAGTGTGAAAGCTCGTCAGCCACCACGGAATGCACAACTGGCTGCACTTCAGAGGAAACCAGCTTGTCCTTGGTTTGGGAGGAGAACTTCGGGTCCGGCACCTTCACAGAGAGGACGGCCGTCATGCCTTCGCGCATGTCGTCACCCGTCAGCTGGGCGGCCTGCTTGATACCGCTCTGGGTGGCGTATTTGCCAATGGCGCGCGTCAGGGCCTGCCTGAAGCCAGCCAAGTGCGCGCCGCCGTCACGCTGGGGAATGTTGTTGGTGAAGCAGAGCATCTGCTCCCTGAAGCCATCGTTCCAAGAGAGGGCGAACTCCACCCTGATGCCGCTTTCAGCGTCATCGATAGCGCCCGTGATGGGGGGGGTGATGAGCTGCACACGGCTTGTGTCCAGCCAGTCCACAAAAGCGCTGAGACCACCTTCATAGTGGAAGACGGCCCTTTTCTCCTGCCCAGGGCGCTTGTCCTCCAGCACGATCTCCAAGCCGGAGTTCAGGAAGGCCAGCTCGCGCACGCGCTTTTCCAGGATGGAGAATTCAAACGTTGTCGTGGCGAAGGTGGCAGAACTGGGCATGAAGGTAACCTCCGTGCCGCGTTCCGCACTGGAGGGGCCAACCACCTTGAGGGGCTCTTCGCGCTCCCCATGGCGGAAACGGATAATGTGCTCCTGCCCATCGCGCCAAATGCGCACCACCATGCGTTCAGACAAGGCGTTGACAACAGCCGCGCCCACACCATGCAGCCCGCCTGAGACCTTGTAGGAGTTCTGGTTGAACTTGCCGCCAGCGTGGAGCTTGGTCAGCACCACCTCCGCAGCGCTGACGCCCTCTTCAGGGTGCATCCCAGTGGGGATGCCGCGCCCGTTGTCACGCACACTAACGGAGCCATCAGCGTTAATCACCACTGTGCAGCGCGTGGCGTGGCCGGCCTGGGCCTCGTCAACAGCGTTGTCGATGATCTCAAACACCATGTGGTGCAGGCCTGAACCATCGTCAGTGTCGCCAATATACATGCCGGGGCGTTTGCGGACGGCATCCAGCCCTTTGAGGACGGTAATGGCCGAAGCGCCGTAACCATCCCCCCCCTGGCCCCCGGCGGCCTGTGGTGCAGGGTTTTCAGGGGTGGGTGGGGTGGTGGTCATGGGCGGCTTCCAAAATCAGTAAAGGGCAGACAGCCATGCGCCCCAACAAACGCCAAGGGCGCAGGGTGGCGGCGCACGCCAAGGGAACGCCATGAATCCGGCTGCCGGAAAACAGGCTTTGGCGGTGATGTCAGTCACTGTGACTATAGCGGGAAACAGGGCCGGAAACCATCCCTTGCGCCCTTTAAAGGGCTGGAAATGGCTTGAAAACCGACCTTTCACGCCCCAAGCGTTGGCAAGGAGGGCAGTCTCTGAAGGGTGGGGCTGCCTTCAGCGCCTGTTTCCACCCCCCAGAACGCCGCCTGACCTTCCAAGGGGGCGAAGGTGCTGCGGTCCGTGCCGGTCAGCAGGGCTGTGGCGCCCGCTTCAAGCAAGCGTTCCATCAAGGCCTCGCGGTGGAGGGCGTCCAAGTGCAGCAAAGGCTCGTCTAGAAGCAGCACTGGCCTGACGGGACCCACCTGCGCCATCAGGCGCGCATGGTCGAGGAGCGTTCCCAACACCATGGTTTTCTGCTGGCCACTGCTGGCCTCCCCCCCCAAGCGCCCTGTGGTGGCATCCCGCAACGTGAAATGCGCTTTGTGCGCGCCAAAGCCGCAGTAGCCGCGCAGAGCGTCCTCCTGGCGGTTTTGGCGCAAGGTGGCTTTCATCCATTCCTCCACCTCCAGTGCCGGCATAGAAGCCAGGCGTTCAGCCAAGGGGCAGGAAAGCTCCAGCAGGCTGCGGGGGAAGGCGTGCCGCGTTGACGAGGGGGGGGAAGGCGGCGCTGGCAAGGCCGCCATGGCCTCCAGGAAAGCCAGGCGCGCTGCCGTGGCGGCAACAGCATGCCGGCTGAGGGAGGCCTCAAGCGCATCAAGCCAATCATGGTCCCATGTTCCTGGCGGGGCAGCCAGAAGGCGGTTGCGCCCAGCCAAGGCCTGCTCATGGGCGGCCATTTCCCGCGCATGGCCTGGCTGGTGGGCCACCACCAGGCGGTCCAGAAAACGCCTGCGCCCGCCTGCGCCCTCGCTGCACAGCCTGTCCATGGCGGGGGTCTGCCACACGCAGGCGAACCAATCAGCCACGTCAGCCTGGCTGCGCACAGCTTCGCCATCCAAGCGGAACTGGCGCCGGCGCTGGCCTTCCTCCACAGCGGTGGCCAGGGTGATGGCCTCCTGCCCATGGGGGCTTTCCACAGTCAATTCCGCAGCAACACCCCACCCCCCCCTCAGCCCTTCCCCACCAGGGGGTTGGTAGGCCAGGCGCCCTAAGGGGGCCGCGCGCAGGCCGCGCCCAGGCGCCAGGAGGGAGACAGCCTCCAGAACATTGGTTTTGCCGGCCCCGTTAGGCCCTGTGAGTATGGTGAGGCCAGGTCCAGGGCGCCATGATAGGCGTGTGTAGTTGCGGAAGTCCGTCAGGGTGAGCTTGCTGATGTGAACGTTCTGCGCCACAGTTTTCCTCTCTGCTGTTGGCAGCGCTTTCCTTAGAACGCCCTACCTAACCATGGCCATCCCTGCCCTCAGGCGCAACATTTCCCAGGCGACGATAGATAAGAGCCGCCGTATAGGGCGAAGCCCGTTAAAGCCCGAAGTGTCGGAGTGCAGCGCGTAAGCGCAAACGCAGTAAGCCTTCGGGCTAAGAGGCGGCGATAAGGGAACACCAACCAGCACTGCCCCTTTCTGAGCTGCCGGTGCGGCAGGAAACAACGGCCGGGAACACAGTACTGACAGATGAGTTTTCTGAGCTGCCTGTGCGGCAGAGAACGCCGATTTCCTGTGTCCTCCCTCCATCTTTACTTTCTGAGCTGCCTGTGTGGCAGAGAACACCAAGCTGCGCTTGGGTGGCGATGCCGGGCATTTCTGAGCTGCCTGTGCGGCAGAGAACAAACGGGCATGCTGGGCTACCCCGCTTACAGCTTTCTGAGCTGCCTGTGCGGCAGAGAACCTGGGGCTGCCTTTCAGGGTGCCACTGTTCACCTTTCTGAGCTGCCTGTGCGGCAGAGAACACTGAACGCCTCGACTAATGCAGTTTTTGCAATTTCTGAGCTGCCTGTGCGGCAGAGAACGCTGCGCGGCCAGTTCGTTGACCAGGTTCCGCTTTCTGAGCTGCCTGTGCGGCAGAGAACACGACAGCGCGACAAATCCCCTGTTTGCGGTCTTTCTGAGCTGCCTGTGCGGCAGAGAACGGGTAAGGGTCTGTCTCTTTCGCCGTGACAAATTTCTGAGCTGCCTGTGCGGCAGAGAACACTCTCCGGCTCAATGCTTATTAAACCCCTGGATTTCTGAGCTGCCTGTGCGGCAGAGAACAATGGAAGCTTTGTCCAGTTGTTGTCTGTACCATTTCTGAGCTGCCTGTGCGGCAGAGAACTAATCCAGTAAACACCATCCTGGTTGCCGTCATTTCTGAGCTGCCTGTGCGGCAGAGAACCAGGTGCCCCAGCGTCCCAGGCACAGCCGACTTTTCTGAGCTGCCTGTGCGGCAGAGAACACGACAGCGCGACAAATCCCCTGTTCGCAGTCTTTCTGAGCTGCCTGTGCGGCAGAGAACCGTCACGCCCCATCCTTCACACGCGGGGCAGTTTTCTGAGCTGCCTGTGCGGCAGAGAACTAGAAGGTGTTGGCTGAAAGCGCGCGGTAAACAGCCAATGAAGGCATATTAAGCCCTTCTGCCTCTTTTGGGAAGACTTCTTTGAAAAACCTTAAAAGCCGCCATTTTTCGGGGTGGTGAAAAAAGAGGGTTTGAAATGGCGCTGACCAAGGCATGAATGAGGCGAAAAGGTTAACGAACTTGAGAAGAGTCTGTTGGAGATGATTTCCCTAAAAACGTTGCCAAACCAACTATAAATCTGCCTCTACCACACAACGAACCACGCGGAATTATGCTCCTTGGCGTTAAGTTTTATGCCATATTTAACGTTTCGGAGGGCTTCAAAGGGCCTGTTATGCCCGTGTGGGCTGGGCAGAACCTGTCATTGTGCAGAACCAGTAACAGCGTGCCGGCCCCCCTTGGGCCTAAGCTGGCTGGGTACCTTCCCATTCTTCACTAAGGCGGCTTCACCAAGGAGACATGAAAAAGGCTGGCCACGGAGCACGCAGCCAGCCTTTCTTTTCGGCCCTAGCCCTCAGGCGCTATGGCCGCTTGTGCCTAGGGGCCATGGGGTGCCTTGAACAGGGCCCTTCAGCTAGCTTTGCTGTGCAAGGCTGGGCGCAGGCGGTCATGGCCGAACAGCAGCAGCAGGGGGGCAGCGATGAAAATAGACGATGACGTTCCCACCACAATGCCAAACAGCATGACGGTGGCGAAGCCCTCCAGCGTCTCCCCCCCGAACAGGGCCAGGGGCAGCGCCGCCAGGAACACCGTCATGGAGGTGCCGAGCGTGCGGTTCAGCGTTTCGTTGATGGAGAGGTCGAGAAGTTCGCGCAGCGGCATTTTGGGGAAGCGGCGCAGATTCTCGCGGATGCGGTCATAGACCACCACCTTGTCGTTGGTGGAGTAGCCCAGGATGGTCAGCAGAGCTGCTACCATCACGGCGTCAAACTCAATGCGGGTGATGACCATAAAGCCGATGGTCTTGGTCAGGTCCAGAAGAAGGGTGATGATGGCTGAGAAGGCGAACTCCCACTCAAAGCGCACCCAGATATAGGCCAGGATCATGGCCATGCTGAAGCCCAGCGCCAGGAGGCCGTTGACCAGTAGCTCCCGCGAGACGGAGGCGCCGATAGCGTCAGCCTGCTGCACTTGAACGCCTGGAATGGCCTTGGTGACGGCGTTCTCCACCCCTGTGACGACTTTCTGCGTCATTTCGGGGTTGTCGGGGCCGGCAGGCAGGGTGGCTGCAATGCGCAGCGTGCGGTGGTTGCCAAGATACTGGACGGAGGCAACATCCTGCCCAGCGCGCTGGAGGATGGCGCGCACGGCCTGGGGGGTTTCGGGCTTGGGCGCCTGGATGGTCACCATGACGCCGCCCCTGAAGTCCAGCCCAAGCTTCAGCCCTGGATGGAAGAACAGGATAAGGGAGAGGATGGAGAGAACAGCTGAGGTGGCAAGCCCAGCCTTGGCCCCTTTGAGGAAGGGGATTTGGTGACCATCCCGGACGAAACGGAAAAGCGGACGTGAAAGCATGGTCAGACCGGAAGCTCCTTCGGGCGGGTGTGGGCGTACCAGCGCACAATCAGCAGGCGCGTCAGGACAAGCGTGGTAAACAGCGTTGTGCCAATGCCGATGGTGATGGTGAGGGCGAAGTTGCGCACAGGCCCTGTGCCGAACACGAACAGCATGACGTGGGCGAGGAAGGCTGTGGCGTTGCTGTCCACGATGGTGCCTGTGGCCTTCTCAAACCCTACCTGGAGGGCCTGGAGGGGCTTAAGGCCCCTGTTCTGCTCCTCCCGGACGCGTTCATTGATGAGGATGTTGGCATCCACCGCCATGCCGAGCGTCAGCAGGATGCCTGCCATGCCAGGCAGGGTAATGGTGGCTTCAAACAAGCTCAGCACGGCCAGGATCATCACCAAGTTGGCCAGGAGGGCGATGTCAGCGTAAAGGCCGAACAAACCGTAGAACAGCAGCATGAAGCCGACCACAAGCACAAAGCCAACAGCCAAACTGATGAGGCCTGCTTTAATGGAGGCCTCCCCCAAGCTGGGGCCGATGGAGTTCTGCTCCACGATGACCAAGGGGGCTGGCAGGGCGCCAGCGCGCAGCATCACCGCCAGGTCTGTGGCACTTTGGGCGGTGAAGTTGCCTGTAATTTCCCCCTGCCCACCTGTAATGGGGGTGTTGATGACAGGCGCGGTCAGGATGCGCCCATCAAGCACAATGGCAAAAGGCTTGCCGACATTGGCCGTGGTAATGCGCCCGAACTCCTCAGCGCCTTTGGCATCGAAGTTGAGGTGAACGGCCCAGCGGTTGTCGCTCATCCCAGCTGAGGCGTCCGAGAGGTCGGCGCCGTCCACCTCAATCTGGTTCAGCACAGCAAGCTTGCGGCCGTGCTCGTCCGTCATCATGGTGGCGCCTGGGGTGGCCACGCTGGGATCTGGCGCCAGGAGGTGGAATGTCATGCGCGCTGTGGTGCCCAGCAGCTTTTCAATGTGGGCTGGGTCGCTGACGCCTGGCAGCTCCACCATGATGCGGTCGTCACCCTCACGCGCGATGGTGGGGTCCATGGCGCCTGTGCTGTCAATACGGCGGCGCACGATCTCAATGGAGCGGGTGATGGCTTCACGCTCCACCGCCTTGAGGGTGTCGCGGTTGATGGCCAGCACAATGCGCCCGCCCACAACGGCACTGTGGTAGGCGCCTGGGGTGGGTTCAGGCAGGGCCTTGATGATGGCCAGCGCCTTGCTGAGTTCAGAAGGGGCGCGCGGGGCGAAGCTGACGGCGGCTGCGGCTTGGTCCACCTTCATGTCCACATAGCCGGCGCCGCCCGCCTGGAGGGCGTGCTTTACCTGCCCTTCGAGAATGGCGAGCTTGTCGTGCTCAAGCACCTTGGTGTCGAGCTGCAGCAGCAGGAATGAGCCGCCGCGCAGGTCAAGCCCCAAATGGACCTGGTGCCATGGCCAGGCCTTGGAAGGGGCGGGAAGGAAGTTGGGCACGCACAGAAGCACGCTGATCAGGCAGAGGGCTGCGGTGCCCAGCATCCTGAGGCGGCTGTAATACATCATGGGCGGTTTCCGGGTTCAGGCTGGGGAGCCGGTTGGAAAAAGGTTGGGCTGTGCAGGTGGGCACGGCGGGAGCGGTTGGGGACATGCGACAACGCCCCCAACAAGGGCGGGGCGAATTACACCGTTTTCAGCGCGCCCCTGCAACACCCAAGCCCCGCAAAGCGCAGGTCCGCGCCCAAACCAGGCCCAAGGGTGGCAGGTGGCCTGCAGGATGATAGAGTGCAAACCCACAGGTCCCTTTAAGGGCCCGTTCCTCTTTATGCCCTATCAGCTTACCAGCGTTTTCCAAGGCCGCCTCATGCCAACCACCTCCCCAAGCCACCCCCACCCCACCCAACGCCTGGCTGTGGGGGTGGTAGGGGCTGGTCGTTTCGGGGCGCTCCACGCCCAGAAAGCAGCACTGGGCGCACGTATGGATCTGGTGGGGGTGCATGATTTGGACAAGGAGCGCGGCCAGGTGGTGGCGCGTGCTGCCAACTGCGCCTTCTGGCCAGATTTCAGCGCTATGTTAGGGGCGTGTGATGCTGTGGTGGTGGCCACCCCTGCTGGCACCCACGCGGCCCTGACCAGCGCTGCCCTCCAGGCGGGATGCCATGTTTTGGTAGAAAAGCCCATCGCCACCACGCTGGGGGATGCCAGGACCCTTGGCGCCCTGGCGCAGCGCCAAGGAAAGGTGCTGCAGGTGGGGCATTTGCTGCGCTACAGCGCTGAACACGCACTGGTCACGGCGCGCATGAAGCGCCCGCTTTATGTGGAGGCCACGCGCCTGGCCCCCTTCAGCTTGCGCGGCACGGATACGTCTGTGGTGCTTGACCTGATGATCCACGATTTGGACTTTATCCTGTCCGTAATGGGGGGGGAGGTTGCGGGGGTGGAGGCCATGGGTGCGGCCGTCTCAAGCACCAGCGCTGACATCGCCAACGCCCGCGTGCGCTTTTCAAACGGCGCCGTGGCCACGCTGACGGCCAGCCGCATTTCGCTGAAAACAGAGCGCAAAATGCGCTTCTTTGGCGCTGAGGGTTATCTTTCGGTTGATTTTGGCCAGCGCAAAGCAGCTTTCATCAACCGCCATGAAGGGCTGGTGCTGCCTGGAACAGTCCCTATGGGCACGGATGGCCAGCGCGGGAGCAACTTCAGGCGCGCAGCCATGGCGTGGAAAAACCGCGACCTCATCGCGCTAGAGCAAGCTGCCTTTGCGGCCTCCTGCCTTGATGGGGCGCCTGTGATGGTGGATGCAGCAGCGGCCACCAGGGCGCTGGAGGCCGCCCTGCGCGTGAATGCCGCCATGGCGGCGAACCGCGCCACGCTTGAGTCCGCAGGACTGCTGCCCTGAAAGGTGGGTAGAGGGCGGCCGACTCAACAGCAAAGGCAACGCCATGAAAACCACCAAGACACCTTTCCCCAGCACCAACGCCACATCAGCTTGGGCCTGGTTCACGTCCGCAGCCCGTACCCACCGCAAGCGCGCAGCAACCCTCTTGGCGCTTGGCGCCCTTATGCTGCCTGGGGCGCTGCCAAGTGCTGCTAGGGCCGGCGACCGCACCGTCTGCCCCACTGGGTGCGCCTTCAGCAGCCCCTTGGCGGCCTTCAGGGACGCGTTGGGTGACCCAGCCCTGGCGCAAGGGGTCATCACCATCCATATTCAGGATGGAACCTACCCTGTGAACGACCAGTTTTATGTGGATAACCCTTGGGGCGGCAACATTCACCTTGTGGGTAACACGGACCATCCTGAACGGGTCGTTCTGGTTTTCAACAACATCGCCGGCACCAACTTCAATGGCTTCTTCGCTACGGATGGCGGGCGCATTGGCTTGATTGATGGCATGACCATCAACGGCAGCGGCGCACAAAGCGCCCACAGCGCCAGCGGCACATCATGGCGCCTTCAATCCTATGGCGGCGGTATTACCGCGCGCTATGGCGGTAAAATCGTGGTGGGGCCCCATGTGAGCGTTAATCATTTCTATTATTCCCTGATGGCAGACCAAGGCGGCATCATCAACGCCCCTTCTGGCCATGTCACGGGGACGGACGCTGGCGATGTGAACTTCTTCGCGCGCCACAATGGCGTTCTTCATTGCGAGAATTGTACAGCCGACCGCGCAGTCGACACCACGGGCGGCCCTGTGCTGGGGTGCAATTTCATGGCGGAGGAGGGCGGCAGCCTAACGGTCAATGGCTCTGTGGGGTCGAACGGCCGCGTGGGGGGGCTATGCATCCTGACGGCCTCCCACGCTTGGGGGCATGACCTGCACTTGCTAGGCGGGCTGCCGGACGACAACGGCCAGCCCCAGGGATGGGGCCTGTGGGCGACCGAGAATGGCTATGCCGAAACCTATGGCAGCCATGTGGAAGGCTACCAGAAGGGCGTCTACGTTAATGATGGCGCAGGCCTGGACCTGAGCAATGACGTCATCGCCAACAACGTCCTGGCAGGGGTGGTGGCTGATGGCGGCCACGTAGATGGCAGCCACGTTACCTCTACAAACAATGGTGGGCTGGGCTACCAGGCCTTCCATCAAGGGCGCATCCTGGTTTACGACAGCCGCGCCCTGAGCGTGGGCAACAAAGGCGGCCTGGCAGGGGCGGAGCAGGCCAGCGATGGCAACATGCAGGATGACACCTACACCGCTTCCACCGTTGTGGTGGAATAAGCGCCGCAGGCACTACCTCCTAGTCCCCTTCAGCCTGCGCGGCACGGACACGTCCGTAGTGCTTAACCTGATGATCCACGATTTGGACTTCATCCTGTCCGTAATGGGAGGTTGCGGGGGTGGAGGCCATAGGGACGGCTGTTTCCAGCACCAGCGCTGACATCGCCAACACTCGCGTGCGCTTTTCAATAGGTAGGACTGCCCAGGGGGCGTTCAGGCAAGGCGTGCCAAGCCCCCTTCAATATCCACCACATCAGCCAACCAGGAGGGCACGCAGCCCAAAAGCACCTGGTTGGTTTCCGCTGTGGCATCCCCACAAGCAGGTCCCACCAGGCAGGGGGTATAGTCAAGGTCAAAAGCCTGGCGGAGGGTGGACATCACCACACCAGAGGTGATGACGCCCCCCATGACCAGGGTGTTGATGTTCTGCGCGCGCAGGATCATGGCCAAGTTGGTCCCTGTGAAGGCGCCAACGCGGTTCTTCACCACCACCGTTTCGCCAGGGCGGGGCGCTAAGGCTTGGGTGATGGCCGTTCCAGGCTGCCCCAGAAGGCCCATTTTCTCGCGCTTTATGGCGGCGAACATCACATTGTTGGGGCTGACGGAAGGGTAGCCTGCCTCAAACGCCACCATGATGTGGATAATGGGCACAGCCTGGGCGCGCGCATACGCCAGCAGGCGCCCCGCCGCGCCCACGGCGCCCTGGGCCTGGTCAGGGGAAAGGTAGTTTTCCAGGATGTAGTCCTGGTAATCCATCAGCATCAGGGCTGTTTTGGCGGGGGTGGGGGTTTGAGGGGCTGTGGCCATGGCTTTCTATTCTCCCTTTAAAACCATCAGGTTAAGGCAAGTGGGCTGAGATAAGGGGCTGAGCTTCAGCTTGGCACAGCCAGATGACTTCCAGGGTTCACGGCCCCTTCAGCTTTCCTTGAGCATCTCCAGCTCCAGCCAGCGTTCCTCCTGGGCGGACTGTTTTTCCTCAAGCTCCCCCAGAAGGGTGGTGATTTTCTCAAAACGTTTGGGGTTGGCGCTGTAAAGCTCCGGGTCCTCCAAGGCTTTGCGGCAAACGGCGATGTCCTTGGCGGTTTTCTCAAGCGCTTTTGAAAGCCCCTCAAGCTCCAGCCGTTGGGCGTAGCCCAGCTTGGCTGGCCCCTCCCCCTTGATTTGGTCGGCTTTGGCGTGCCCAGGGGCTGGCGCTTTGGCGCCCCGCCCCCCCTGGCTTGCTTGGGCGTTTGGGGTGGCTCTGGTGGCGGCTTTGGCGCCAGCGCGCTGTTGGCGCTTCATGTCTGACCAGCCGCCAGGGTATTCGCGCCACAGCCCGCCCCCTTCAGCTGCCAAGACAGAGGTCGCCAAACGGTCAAGGAAGTCGCGGTCATGGCTGACCAGAAGGACCGTGCCCGGGTAATCCGCCAGCAAGTCCTGCAACAGGTCAAGCGTTTCCAGGTCTAAGTCGTTGGTTGGCTCATCAAGGATGAGGAGGTTGGAGGGCTTGGCCAGCGCCACTGCCAGCGCCAGGCGCCCCCGCTCCCCCCCAGAAAGGCTGCTGACGGGGGTTTTGGCCTGTTCGGGGCGGAACAGGAAGTCCTTCATGTAGCCGATGACGTGGCGCTTCAGCCCGCCCACCGTCACCATGTCGCCTGAACCGTCTGTCAGGGTTTCCGCCACGGAGCGGCTAGGGTCAAGCGTGGCGCGCTCCTGGTCCAGTGTGACCATGGCCATGGTGGGGCTGCGCTTAATGGTGCCGGCAAATCCTGGCCCTTCAGCGGGCAGGCGGCCTGTCAGCAGTTTCAGGAGGGTGGACTTGCCAGCTCCGTTGGGGCCGCAGACACCAACCCTGTCCCCCTTCAGCAGGCGGAAATTCAAGTTCCTGATGATGTCCTCCCCCTGGCCAGGGTAGCGGAAGCTAACATCCTGGGCGTCCAGCAGAATGCGGCTGGTGTTGTCAGCGCTGCTGGCCTCCATAGCAAGGCTGCCGCGCTTGGCTGATTTCAGCTCCTGCTGGGCTGCGCGCAAATTGCCCAAATCGGCCAGGCGCTTGACGTTGCGTTTGCGCCTGGCGGTGACGCCATAGCGCAGCCAGTCCTCCTCAGCGGCGATTTTGCGGGCCAGCTTGTGGGCGGCAAGCTCATCCTGGGCCAGCTGTTCGTCACGCCAGGCCTCAAACTGGGCGAAGCCCGCCTCCAGCTTGCGCGTGCGCCCACGGTCAAGCCACAGGACGCTTTGGCACAGATTCTCCAAAAAGCGCCTGTCATGGCTGATGATGGCCATGGCCTTCTGCGAGCGTGCCAGCTCCCCCTCCAGCCAGGCGATGGTTTCCAGGTCGATATGGTTTGTCGGCTCATCCAGCAGCAGGATGTCAGGGTCGGCTGCCAAGGCCTGCACAAGGGCTGTTTTGCGCCTCTCCCCCCCTGAAAGTCCTGCAGTGGGCAGGCCTTCCTCCAGGCCGATCTCAGCAAGGTAGCTGCGCGCGCGGTGGTGCTGCTCAGGGGGCAGGCCCTCCGTCACGGCTGCCCCGACAGTGGCGTGGTCAGCAAGGTCTGGTTCCTGGGCCAGGTAGCGCACCTTCACGCCAGGCTGGATGAAGCGCGTGCCGCCATCTGGCGCCAGCAGCCCAGCGGCCAGCCGCATGAGGGTAGATTTGCCAGAGCCATTGTGCCCAACCAGGCAGATGCGCTCGCCAGCTTCCAAGCTGAGGGAAGCGTCCTGCAAAAGCGGCTTGCCACCCAGGGTGTAGGAAAGGTTGGACATTTGGAGGAGGGGGGCGGCCATGGGCTTGCTTGCACGCTCCGTTCTGGTGGGTGGATGGGGGTCAGGCTTTGGCGGGTGCTGGCTGCCTCAGGGCAGCTGGCCAGGGGCTGGGTGGAGGGTGAAGTGCGCCGTCACATGGCGCCCGTCAGCGAAGTTAAACTGGAAAGGCACCATGGTGCCCATGCCCACTTGGGGGGAGAGGCCCTCGCACACCAAGTGGTAGTCGTTAAGGGCGAAAACCATGGTGGCTTGGCGTGGTATCACCAAATGGCTGAAAACGTCATCGCCCGTGGGGGCGCCTGCCAGCTCCTGGTTGAGGCGGTCGCCGCGTACTTTTTGGCACAGGGGCGAAGTGACGCTAACCAAAAGCTGGTCCTTGTCAGAGACATTGTGCACGATGAAAGGCACATCGGCCTGGCGCAGGGGGACTGGCGCGCTGGCCCTGCTGCGCCCCGCCTTCCCGCGTGGCTGGGGGGCATGGGGGCCTTGGGCCTTGGCCGGTGGCGTGGGCTGGAGAAGCAGAAAGCCGTCAGAGATGTAGACCAGCCTGTCGGGGCTTTCAGGCCGGCCCACGAAAGCGGGCACGGGGGGTGGCAGGTAGGGTTTGACCTTGCCATCCTTGGGCACCAAGCCCATGCGCACAGCTGGGGCATCCTTAATGGCCTGGCGCGTTTCGCCTGGCACAGTGTCAGGCTGGGTGGTGCCATCGCTGAAGCGCTGCGGCGCGCTGCTGCCCTGCCCCAAAGCGCCCCCAGGGGCAGGCTGGGTGTCTTGGGCGGTAGCTTGGGTAGGCAGCGCCCAAAGCCCCACTAGGGCAGCTGCCACAAAGGTGGCAGGGCTGGGGCGCGGCAGAAAAAGGCTGGCAAGGTTTCGCATAAAGGCACAATCCGTTAAAGTCTGTGTCCCGCATTCTGCAGGATCTTGTAAGGACCCGGCACAGCCAAAGCTGGACAGCGCATGCATTGCCCTTATTGCGAACATTCAGACACGCAGGTCAAGGACAGCCGCCCCTTTGAGGAGGGCACGGTGATCCGCAGGCGGCGCGTGTGCACAGGTTGCGGGGAGCGTTTCACCACGGTGGAACGCGTCCAGCTGCGTGAGCTGACAGTGGTCAAGTCCAACGGGCGCCGCGCCCCCTTCAACCGCGAAAAGCTCATGGATTCCATCCGCCTGGCGCTGCGCAAGCGCCCTGTGGATGAAGCCGCGCAGGAGAGGATGGTCAGCAACATCGTCCACACGCTGGAGGCCATGGGGGAGGCCGAGGTGCCCACGCGCCACATCGGCGCGCTCGCCATGGATGCATTGCGCCGGACCGATGACGTGGCCTATGTGCGTTTCGCCAGTGTTTACCGCAATTTCCGGGAAGCCTCCGCCTTCACTGAAATCCTCTCCGACCTTGATGGTGACGAGGGCACCCCACCGGGCTGCGCCAACAGCCCACCCCCAGGGCCAGGGAGGGTCAGGGGGCCTGGCTGAACGGGCGTCCCACCCTCCCCCGGAGGCCGCGCCCAGCCTGCCCCTTTGAAGGCACCCTTCCTTGGTGCTGGTCTTTGGAGCTGAGCCTTAAAACTGGCAACTGATTTTCCTTTCCCACCTTTTCCATAGTCGCCGCACTACACACCGCCACCCTTCTTGGCTTAAGCATCCTTTTCATAACCATGCCTGAAAGTTCCCCCATGACCGCTTCCACCACCCCTAAGCCGCTTTCCGTCCAGGACCTCAGCCAGGCCGACCAGCGTAACCAGGCCCAGACAGGGGGCAAGAAACCCGCCAAGAACCAAGGCGCGCGCAGGCCACGCACCATTGCGCGCGTTGGCGCGGTGCAGGCTTTGTTCCAAAAGGAGCACAGCGGCCAAAGCGCCCCAGCCGTGCTGCGCGACTTCCTTGAAAGCGGCCGCCTGGCCAAGGGCACCCGCTTTGATGACGGCGCCCTGCCTAACGCCGACCGCGACCTGCTGCAGAAGATCCTCCTCACCACCTCAGCCCGTCAGGAAGCGCTGGACGCGGAACTGGCTAGCGTCCTACCCAAAGCCTGGCCGCTGGAGCGGCTCGACCCCGTTATGCGCGCCCTGCTGCGCGCTGCCGCCATGGAAATGGGCGATGGCGTGCCCCACCAGGTGATCATCAATGAATATGTTGATGTCGCCCATGGCTTCTTCAGTGGTGATGAACCTAAAATGGTCAATGGCGCGTTGGATGCCCTAGCACGCCAGAAAGCCAAGCCAGTCGTCCCTGCCGCAGCAACTGAAGAGGCAGCTGAAGAGGGTGACAAAGCCCCAGCAGCCCCCAGTGAAAGCGTAGCCCCTGAAAACAAAGCGCCTGAAAACAAAGGGAATGAAGGCGCAGCCAGCCAGGCCAGCGCTGGCACGGCAAGCGCTAGCTGACCGGCGCACCAACACACCAGACAAGGCACCAGTAAAAGCAAGGGGGTTGATAATGGGTGAGTTTGATTTCATCGGGCGCCATTTCAAACCCCTTGCGGGGCCGGGCAGCTACGGCCTGCGCAATGATGGCGCCGTGATGAGCGCCCCTTTCGGTCATGAGATTGTCGTCTCCAGCGACACCATGGTGGAAAATGTCCACTTCCTACCAGACGACCCGCCAGAGACCGTTGGCAGGAAGTTGCTGCGCTGCAACCTGTCAGACCTGGCCGCTATGGACGCTAAGCCCCTGGGCTACACGCTCAACTCCTCCATCCCCCACAAGGGCGGTCCTGAAGGGCGCTATGGGGAGGCCTGGTTCGCGGCCTTCGCCAAAGGCCTGGCTGAGGACCAGCAGCGCTATGCCATCACGCTGCTGGGGGGGGACACCACCAGCACCTCTGGCCCTTTGGTGATGACGCTGACGATTTTCGGCACCGTTGCCGAACACAAAGCCTTGACGCGCAGCGGCGCCAGCGCTGGCGATTCAGTGTGGGTGACGGGCCACCTGGGGGCGGCGCGCCTGGGGCTTGAAGTCCGCCGGGGCCATTTGGAGGACCCCACAGGCAAGCTGGTGCAGGCCTACCGCCTGCCCACGCCGCGTGTGGGGCTGCAGCTTGGCACAGTTGCCAGCGCTGGGCTGGACATCTCGGACGGCATTGTCCAGGACGCTGGCCACATCGCTGAGGAATCAGGCGTGCGCCTGCGGCTGGAGGCTAGCCGCCTGCCCATCGCAGCTGAAGCGGCGGCGGCGCCTGAACATTTCCAGGAAATGCGCCTGCTAGGGGGGGATGATTACGAGCTCCTCCTCACCTGCCCACCTGGCCATGAGGCGGCGCTGATGGCGCGTGGCCTCATCATGAATGTGCCGCTGACGCGCATTGGCAAGGTGGAGGCCCTGAAGAAGGGTGAAAAGCCAGGAGTGGTGATGGTAGGCGCCGATGGCAAGCCTCTCTCCTTCACAACGCCAGGTTGGCAGCATTTCTGAAAGGTTGCGCTGCCAAGCGCCAGCGCCCTGACAGCCCACAGCGCTGACCTTATCGGCAAGATGCAGCCAAGCCTGGCAGGGCGATAGTCCCCCACCCCAAAAAGGGTTGGTTAAGGCCCTACGCAAACAATAGGCCTTTGAAGGAGGGGAAATGCGTTATCCCACCGTGATTGAAGCGGGGACAAACAACACGGCCTTTGGTGCGGTGGTGCCAGACCTGCCTGGATGCTTCTCTGCTGGTGATACCCTGAACGAAGCCTTGAGCACTATTGAGGAGGCAGCCCAGCTG
Source organism: Formicincola oecophyllae (assembly GCF_006542395.2). Lineage (NCBI taxonomy): Bacteria > Pseudomonadati > Pseudomonadota > Alphaproteobacteria > Acetobacterales > Acetobacteraceae > Formicincola > Formicincola oecophyllae. The sequence continues at coordinate 1,934,359 of NZ_CP038231.1, forward strand.
TGGGTGGAAACGGCCCTGGACGCAGGTGAGGAGGTGCCTGCCCCAAGTACCTTGGCCGCTCACCAGAAAGCTTATCTGGGATGGTTGGTGGGCTTTGTTACACTTGACCCAGCGTTGCTGGACAACTGTATAGAGCGTGTGAACATTTCCCTGCCGCGCAGGGTTCTGGGGCGGTTGGATGCCCTGGCCCTGCAAGCGGATGCTGGCACGGTTGGCAAAGTGTGAAGGCCCATGGGCGGCTACATCATCGCTTACGCGCCCTTGGTGGCCATCACGGTGTTGGGGCTGCCAGACAAAGCCATGCATGTGCCCGCCAACCCTGAAGACTGAAGGGGCCAGATGGCAGAGCCTGAACCATGGGCGCCATCACCACCTCCACAAGCGTGCCAAGGCTTGCTCCCTGGCCGCCAACCTTCCCTGGGGACAGTGGCGTGGGCCAAAACGCCGGCTTCGCCTATTTCACACACCCATGGGCTGTTGCTGGGTCGCACAGTGAATTCCCCCACCTGATTCACCCAGGGGATCGATGTTGAGCATCCTGATTTTCCGACCAGGATAAAGCTCCGACAATGTCTCTTCAACGATGCCGTCAGTCCGGCTGTCGCCAAATTGGGCGGCGATGACGGCCCCATTGCAAACGTAATAATTGATGTAGCTCGACACGAAGTCCGGGGCCTTCGACCGTGTGTGTTCAGGTTCTGGCACTGTCACGATCTCAAGCTTGCGGCCTGTCATGCCACGCACCCTCTTAAGGCAGGCTAATGTCTGATGGGCCGCCCGCGACCAGGGGTCTGTTGGGTCCATGACCGCGTCAACCTGGATAAGCACCTTGCCAGGGCCAATGAAGCGGGCGAGTGCATCGATATGGTAATCGGTGATGTCAGCGCCAACGATGCCTGGCGCCCAGATCATCTCATGCCCGCCAAGCGCCTGGCAAAGCCGGTGCGCGATTTCGCTGCGGCCCAAGTGGTTGCGGTTCGCGTTCACCCAGCAACTTGCATGGGCGAGCAGCAGTCCAGCGCCATCATGGTCAACGCCACCCTGTTCCCCGACCAGGCCCGTTTCCAGCAGGGGGACCTGCAACCGCGCTGCCACCCGTTCAGCCACATGGCTGTCATGGACGCAACGTTGCCTGCCGCCCCAACCGTTGAAACGCAGGTGCGCGATGGCCAACGCGCCTTTGCCGTCAACGACGAATGTCGGGCCAGAATCGCGGCACCATAGATCGTCAGTCGGAATGTCCCACAGTTCCACGGCCCCGCTGAGCCCAGACTTGCGGCCTGAACGGGACGTGTCTGCGCCCAGCAGGACGACTGGCTCGAACTCGGCGATGGTGTTGGCAATGTCAATGATGGATTGTTGCACCCTCTCCAACTCATGGCGTCCATAGACGGACGCGGCGACAGGCCACTGCATGAAGGTGCGGGTGTGCCGCGCAGCCTCCAGCGGCATGTGGAACGCCCTCAGGCGCGGGTCTGGCTGGGCTGGGGCTGGCCTCAGGCCAGCGCCCTCCGCCCCTGGGACGAACCCGGCAAGCCCAAGCGTCCCAAGCGCGGCAAGAGCGCTCCTGCGTGTGAGCATCACTTTCTGGTCCCTTTGAAGAGAAATGGTGCCGCCCAGCTGTTTTCGCGAACTTCCCTGAACTTTCCCATGAACAAGGCAAAGCCATTCAATGCGGCCTATGACCAGATTTTGCAGTCAATAGGGGCTTTAAGCCTTCAGGGCTGGGGCACCCCTTTACCTGAGGATGGCCACACTGACCAGCCGTGCAAACCGCACAGCAAGGGACGCCAAGAATGGCCCCTTTGGTCCCAGCCAGCTTCAGGGGACAGCACAGCAGGCCTGAACCACTCTTTGCCCCAGCATCGGGAGCGCAAAGGCAAAGGCTTGGTGGGCAGAGTGTGGGAAACGCTTAAGGCCATTCTGCCCCAAACTGCTAATTTTTAGGAATAAATGGCGGAGAGAGAGGGATTCGAACCCTCGGTAGGCTATTAACCTACACACGCTTTCCAAGCGTGCGCCTTAAGCCGCTCGGCCATCTCTCCGCAAGCGACGGGCTGAACCATAATCAGGACACCCCCCAAGCGCAAGGGTAAAAGCGCGCCCCCGCACCACTTTCCAGCAAAGCCGTGGCCCGCGAAGCCAGGGTGTGGGGCCTGGGGCTTGGGAAAGCGCCCGGCCCTTCACTCCAGCCATGGCTCAGGGAGTGGGTGTGTTGACGCTGGCGCTCGAAGCGCTGCCAGGCAGCGAGGAAGCATGGGGGGTGATGGAGGGGAGTGAGTTCACCCCCTCCAGGGAGACAATCGTCATCCACACCTGGCCTTGGCCGTCCGCTGTGTGCAAAGGCGTGATCATCACCATGGGGTTGACGGCCGAAACGCAGCGGTGGTCCTGCTGGGTGCTGGTCTGGCGGCTGTCCGTGGCCGTGATGGTCTGGTTGACGGTCACATAGGCGCAGACTTCGCCATCATTGATGTGGACAGCGCCTGGGACCAAGCGCAGGCTGACTGAATCGCTGGTGCGGCGCCCAGGCAGCGTGTGCGTGTCCTCCAGCGGCACAGCCATGCCAGCCAGCGCCGTGACGTTGTCATTGAGGGCATCGCGGCACAGAAGGCTGCGCTGGGCGCAGTGGCCGCCACGGTGGCCCTTGGCTTTGTAAGCGTCCTTCATCTCGTCAGCCTCGTCACGCGCGTGGCTGAGCTTGCCGTCAATCAAGGTGGAGATGACCTGGAACGTCATCAGGTCCGTGCTGGCTGGCTGGATAGCGGGGCCGTCATCAGCCAGGGCGGCTGGGGCAGTCGCCAGCAGCCCAACCCCCATGAGGAGGGCGGCGCCAAGGGCTTTGACTGTGGGGCGCTGCTGCGCACGGGCCGGGCAAGTTGGGTGCGATATCATGGAAAGGTCTTTCAGCTGCGGCTGTTTGGCTGGGGCCGTGGGCGCCATCTGGTCACCTGGCAAGGCAGCGCTCCCCTGGCCGCCCCCAAGGCGCCAAATGTGGTATGGAATGCTTAGCAGAAAAGCGTTCCCACCGCCCGCCCACCTGCCACATGGCACCTTTACCCAAAGCGCCCCCCTGCCCAGGAAGCTTCATGAAGACCACATGCTCCACCCCTCCCGCCCTTTTACACCCGTTGCGCCTGGTCAGGGCGCTGACTGTGGCCGCAACCTTGGCTTGGTGGCCAAGTGCCCCTGCAACGGCCTGGGCGCAGGATTACGGCGATGGCATGGGTAGCGACATGGGAAGCGGGGTGGAAGGGCCAGGCTCCAGCATGGGGCAGGGCATTGGGGGCGCTGGCATTGGCGCGCCTGGCGTCAATGCCTATGGCCAGGATTCAGGCATGGACAACACAGGCCTTGGCGGGGGCATTGGCGGTTCTGGCATCAACAGCGCCGTGCCTGCCCAAGGTGGCGCAGGCTATGGCGGTGGCGATGCCGGCATGGGCCTAAACGGTGACCAGGCGGCAGCGCTCCCTGTGGCCACGCCCGAAAACCCCCTTGACCCTAGCCAGCCCCCAGGTGTGCCATCAGGGGCGCAGGGCGGGCAGCTGCCTCCTGGCTTCGGTGCACCTGAACAGCCAGACGGCTACGCTTTTGGCGCCAATGGCGATTATTATGGCCATGAGGACGACACAGGCCGTTTCTACAGCGCTGATGGCGCGCTGGAAGGCATGGTCAAGCCCCAGCCCAGCCGTGCGCGCACGCCTGACGTTATCACTGGCCCCCAAGGCACGATGGAAGGGCGCATCGCTGCGGATGGCGCCATCACGGATGCGCAGGGCCACAACAGGGGGCGCTTGGGCGCTGACGGCGCCGTTTACGGCCCACGCGGGGAGTTTGTGGGCAATGTGCCCCCTGGTGGCGGCCTGGCAGCGTTTGAGATGCTGACCCACCTGCAGCAGAACGCACCCTGAAGCAGCCATCACCACCCCAAAGCCCTGCAAAACCCTTCTAAAAATCCCCTAAGGTGAACGACCATGGCCTTGGATAACCTCCCCAACACGCCCCCAACCGATCCGCCACCACCAACGGAAGGCCTGCAGCCACCCCAGCCGGATGAACCGTGGTTTGAGCAGAAGAAGGGCAGCTATGGCTCTTCCTGGCCTGTGACGTGGCAAGGCTGGCTGGTCATTGCTGCACTGGTTCTGGCCCTCATGCTTTCTATGGAGCTTTTCAGGGGGTGGGTGCGCCTGGGCGCCCTCCTGGCCTGTGTGCTGGTTTTCGGTGGGGTGACGTGGTTCAAGACCACCAGCAAGGGCAACGCCCCCTAACCTTACCTTGCCCTCTGTTGGCTGGCTTTAGCGTGAGGGGGCGCTGGCTGGGCAAGCACACCCAAACCCCACGCTATGCCTACAGTCCGCAAAGTGGGTGCAGCTTAAGCACGTCAAGCGAGCTCAGGGGACATGTTCAGCCGTAACCCCACCCAAAATAATTCATTAGCGCGTTCGAGCTTTGTCGGCACATCCAGCCATTTCAGCCTGCCGCTGAAGGCAAGGTTCGAAATCCACCTTAACGTGGGCTCTTCAGGAAGACGTGCCCATGGGAAAGGCCCCAACCACAAACCGCCAAGCGGTTGCGGAAGGGGCCTTCCCGGCCTTCCCGGCCAGCGTCACACCTGGCTGGCCAGCGCGCTTTAAAGCCAGCTTTGGGGCCGCTCAGCTTTTCAACGCAAAGCTAGCTTAACCAGCGTAGCCGGCGGTCTGCCCACCATCAACGGAAACGGCAGCCCCCGTCATGTAGCTGTTCCAGGGCGCGCACATCTGGAACACCATGGAGGCGATCTGCGCAGGCTTGGCCACGGAACGCTCAGGCACTGTCTGCAAAATGGCGTCCATGACTGCCTTCTGGTGGCCGGTGAACTCCTCAATCAATGGGGTTTCAACAGGGCCTGGGCAGATGGCGTTGATGAAAATCTTCTTCTGCGCGTAATCAAGGGCCGCTGTTTTCGTCAGGCCAATCACGCCAAACTTGGAGGCGCAATAAGCTGCGTAGCCAGCAAAGCCCACTTTGCCAGCGCAGGAGGCTGTGTTGACGATGGCGCCACCGCCTGTTTTCTCCAGCAAAGGCAGTTCATGCTTCATGCTGAGGAAAACGCCGCGCAGGTTGATGTCCAGAACGCGGTTCCATTCCGTGGCGTCCAGCTCAGCTGTGGCGGCGGGGGCCTTCTGGGCAACACCAGCGTTATTGAAGGCAGCGTCCAGGCGCCCAAAAGCGCTTTCCACCTTTTTGAGGGCGCTTCCCATGTCATCATTATTGCTGACGTCACAGCCGCTGATGACCAGGGCCTTGGGCGCGCCAAGCTCCTCCACCAGGGCTGCGGTCTCAGCCAAGGGGGCCTCTTTGCGGCCCAGCAGGACAAGCTGGGCGCCAGCGCGGGCGAACTCCAGGGCAGTGGCCTGCCCAATGCCAGAGCCAGCGCCGGTGATGAGGACAACGCGCCCTTTCCAATAGTCGGCTTGGTGGGCAGGCATGATGCGGTCAGCGTTGAGGGCCATGGGATACTCCTTGGGCACGGTCAAAGTTTGGGTTGCACGGGGTGCAGTAAGGTTTGGTCTGGAAAAACCTCTCCTTACAGACATGGTGCGCTCCAAACGCCTGTCAAGCGGCCCCTGGGGTTGTGGGGGCGCTGGCGCCTTCCAGGCGGTCCACGCTTTGCTGCTGTTCACGCGCGGCCTCGGCCAAGGCTGTGGCGGGCTTGGGCTGCACGCTGGCAATCCAGCTGCGCCACAGCGTGATCATGCAAGCCATGATGGCAGGCCCCACGAAAAGCCCCAGCAGGCCAAAGCAGCTGATACCGCCAAGAATGCCCAGGAACGCCCACAGGAAGGGCAAGTTGGTGCGCCCACCCACCAGCGCTGGCCTGATGAACTGCCCAGCGATCCACATGATGGTGTAACCGCCGATGAACACCCCCACACCCCACATCAGCGACTTGAAGGAGATGATGAGACAGCACACAGCCAGAACAGCCGTGCCCACAAAGGGAATCATGGAGCCGATGCCCGTTAGGAACGCCAGTGCCAACGGCTGGGGGGCGCCAGCAATCATATAGAGCACGCCAATGGCTGCGCCCTCCCCAAGGCCCACCAAGACAAGCCCCATCAGCGTGCCGTAAACGGATTCGACGATTTGGCGGCTCAACAGCTGGCCCTGGGCGCCAAACAGGCGCGTGACGAGGGCCTGTGTCTCATCAGCTAGGAGGTCGCCGTAGCGGTAGACGAAATAAAGCGCCGTTGTGGCGAAGGAGAACTCAACGAACCAGTTCAGGACCGACCGACCGCCATTGAGCAGCGAGGAGCCGCCATATTGCGCAATGCTGCCTGTGAGGAAATGGGTGAGGGCCTTCTGGCTTTCCAGGTTGTCTGTCCACCAGCGGGTCACGTCCTCGCCCACTACGGGCAGGTTGTGCACCCAGCCTGGCACAGGCAGCCCCTGCTTGAGGACGTCAAGCAGGTAAGGCACGCTTGCCACTGCCTCCTGTGCGGCTTTCAGCGCGATGAAGCACAAGGGCGCTACCAGCACCAAAGACACCACAGCCGTGGCCAGCGTGGGCAGGATGGTGCAGTTCCAGTTGCTTTCAGCTTTGCCAAGCTTTTGCAGGCGCCTGTAAAGCGGCCAGGAACAAATGGCGAAAATGACGGCCCATGTCAGCGCGCCCAGAAAACCCCACAGCACATAGAGGGAGGCAGCGATGATGGCGATGGCTAACAGCAGGCGCGCCTGCTTCTGGCGCAGGCTGAACGTGGCGTTGATAGGGGGCGGCATAAAGGTGGGCACTCTCCGGGCGGGGCAGGGCAGGGGGCAGGGCTGGCATGCCCTGGTTTTCCCTGAGCGTTGGCGCCAGCCCCTGACAAAGCCAATTGAAATCACGTGAGACCAGGGTGAAATCAGGTGAAATCAGGCCATTGAAAATCAGGTCGTCATGGTCCTGAAACTAGCAGGGCTGGTAAGCCCCAGGCCAGGGGGCAGGCCATAGGACCTCAGCGCCCTGTGCTGCCATAGCCCCCAGCGCCGCGCTGGGTGGGGGGCAGGGCGCTGGCAGCGGTGAAGCTAGCGCGCACCACAGGGCTGATAACGCCTTGGGCGATGCGGTCGCCCCGCATGACACTAAATGGCTCCTGCCCCAGATTGATGAGGAGGATCTTCAACTCCCCCCTGTAATCGGAATCCACCGTGCCAGGGCTGTTCAGCACGGTAATGCCATGGCGCAGCGCCAAGCCTGAGCGTGGCCTGACCTGGAGCTCATAGCCAGCGGGGATGGCCATGGCCAGGCCAGTGGGCACCAAGGCGCGCCCACCTGGGTGGATAACAAGTGGCTCATCCTCAGCGACATCTGCCTGCAGGTCGAACCCCGCCGCCCCCTCGGTTGCGTAGCTGGGCAGCGGCAGTGGCTTGTTGGGCGTGCCCGTCTGCAGGTCAGTGTCGCCTTGGGCAGGGTGCAGGGCCAGGCGCTGGACGGGCACGTCAATCATCATGGTGGCCATCGTAGTGGCGGGTTCAGTCATAAGACCTCCCTGAGGGGCTCTGAAGGTGGGGGAAGGGATTAGAAAAAAGAATTGACGTTAGATTGGATGAAGTGTGGCCCAAAACACCTTCAACCTGCATTGAAAAAAGCGCCCATCATGGCTGCAAGCCTCTGCCCCACGCTGTCCTTGCCCATGCTGGGCCAGGGTTGGGGGGCACTGGGGCCTAAAAAAACGATCTTGTTCGTATCAGCGCCAAAAGCGCTCCCCCCTGGCGCCTGGGGGCTAACATCGTTCAGCAGAAGCCAATCGCACCCCTTGCGCGCCTTCTTGGCCTGGGCGGCGGCCAAGTGGTCATGGGTTTCAGCAGCGAACCCCACCACCAGGGGGGGCCTTTCCGGGCTTGGCAGGTGGGCGATGGTAGCGAGGATGTCGGGGTTTTCCACCAGTTCAAGTGCTGGTGGCTGCTGGCCCTGTTTCTTGATTTTGCGCCCAGACTGGCTTTTCACCCGCCAGTCGCTCACAGCAGCTGTGCAGATGGCAGCGTCCATTGGCCTGCCCTCCCTGGCTGCTGCAGCCAATGCCTGCTGGCAGGCAGTCAGCATTTCCTGGGCGCTTTGCACCATCATGCGCGTGGCGCCAGCTGGGCAGGGCAGCGCCACGGGGCCACTGACAAGCACGACCTCAGCCCCGCGCGCCACCAACGCCTGGACAATGGCGTAACCCTGCTTGCCTGATGAATGGTTGGAAATGAAGCGAACGGGGTCGATGGCCTCCACCGTGGGGCCAGCGGTAACCAGAACGCGCCTGCCTTTCAAATCCTGCTCTGTGGCCTGGGGGAGGCATGGCGGGGCACCCTCCTGGCCGCTTCCCGCCACAAGGCCCTGCTGCGCCAAACAGTCCAGTGTGGCCACAATGATGTCGGCTGGGGGAAGAAGGCGGCCTTCGCCTTCCTCACCACAGGCAACCATGCCTGCGCTAGGGCCCAGGAAGCGCACACTGCGCCCCTCCAGCAAAGCCTTGTTGGCTTGGGTGGCGGGATGGCGCCACATCTGCGGGTTCATGGCTGGCGCTACCAAAACAGGCGCCCGCGTGGCCAGAAGTACCGTGCTGGGCAGGTCGTCAGCCATGCCCTGGGCCATGCGCGCCATGAAATCAGCTGAGGCAGGGCAGACCAGCACCACGTCAGCTGCGCGCGCCAAGGCGATGTGGTCCTTCAAAGGGCCTTGGCCAGCAGTGCCCAGGGTTTCAGCGCCGAAGCCCGGCCCCTGGACAGGCTGCCCACACAGCGCCCCCAGCGCGCAGGGCGTGACGAACGCAGCCCCCCCTTGGGTGAGGAGCGGCGTCACCACGCATCCTGCGGCCCGCAGCCCCCTGGCCACGTCAAGCGCTTTGTAGGCGGCGATGCTGCCACTCACCACCAGCAGTACATGGGGCGCTTGGGGGGCTTTCACAGGCGCCAGCCTGAATGAATAGCCACAATGCCCCCTGTGAGGTTGCGGTGGCTTACACGTTCCAGCCCCGCTTCACGCATCATGGCCTCCAGCTTGGCCTGGGGGGGGAACATGCGGATGCTCTCTGCCAGATATTGGTAGCTGTCAGCATCGCCAGCCACCATCCGCCCCATGCGCGGCAGGGCCTGGAACGACCACACATCATAGATCTGCGCCAACGCCGGTACCGTTACCTTAGAGAACTCAAGGCACAGGAAGCGCCCGCCAGGCTTCAGGACACGGCGCGCCTCCTTCAGCACGGCCAGCTTGTCTGTGCAGTTGCGCAGCCCAAACGCCATGGAGACACGGTCAAAGCTGGCATCTGGGAAAGGCAGGGCCTCAGCGTCAGCGCAGCACACTTCAACGCGTTCAATCAGGCCCTTGTCGATGGCGCGCTTGCGCCCCACCTCAAGCATGGCGGCGTTAATGTCAGACAGCACAGCGGGGCCGCCACCACGCTTGAGCCACCCAAAGGTGATGTCCCCGGTGCCGCCAGCCAGGTCCAGCAGCCGCAGCCCGGCGCGCGGGGCCAGCAAGTTAATGAAGTCGCGCTTCCAAGCCCTGTGCAGCCCCAGCGACATCAGGTCGTTCATGACATCGTACTTGCCAGCCACACTCTCAAACACCTCTTTGACAAGGGTCTTCTTCTCCCCCTTGGGGACGGAGCGGTAGCCAAAGTCCGTTGTGGCGTTTGTGGTGTCCGCCTGGCTTGTGGCGTTGGGGTGGTTGGGGTTCGTAGTCATGGCGTCCTCATCTGGGTGGCGCGTTGGGGGCGGGTCAGGCACACAGCTAAGCGTGCTGTTGCGGCTGTGCGGTCATGGCAGCGCATGACAGTGAGTGTTGAGGAGCAGACCATAATGCCAGAATTGCCTGAAGTCGAAGTGGCCATGAAAGGCATCAAGGCAGCATTCGAAGGCGCAACCCTAGCCCAGCTGCAGTTGGGGCCTTATGGGCTCAGGCGCCCTTTCGACCCCCGCACCCGCCAGCTGCGCGGCCAGCGCCTGGGGCGCGTGCGTAGGCTGGCCAAGTATATCTTGCTCGATTTCGAAGATCCCCAGCCCAAAAGTCCTGGCGGGGAGGGTGCGGGGTGGTCGCTAGCGCTTCACCTTGGCATGTCAGGGCGTGCTTTGGTTACCACCACTGACAGCGCCTTGGGGCGCCACGACCATGTGGTGCTTGACTTCACCTTGCCCCAGGGCGGCCAGGGGCGCCTGGTGGTAACGGACCCGCGCCGCTTCGGTGCGCTGGACCTGCTGCAGCGCCCTGTGGAGGGGCACCCACCCTTCAATGCTTTGGGGCCGGACCCGCTTGAGCCAGGCTTTACAAAGGCAGCCCTGGCTGTTGCCTGCAAGGGGCGGCGGGCGCCCATCAAGAACCTGCTCCTGGACCAGAAGGCGGTTGTGGGGCTTGGCAACATTTATGTGTGCGAAGCCCTGTTCCGCGCAGCCATCCACCCAGCCCAGCCAGCCTGCACGCTGCGCCCCAGCCAGCTGGCCAAACTCCATGCCGTGATTCCCCCCTTGCTGCGCCAGGCCGTGGCGGCTGGCGGTTCCACATTGCGCGACCATGCCGGCACGGATGGGCGCCCAGGCGCCTTCCAGCAACTGCACCAGGTTTACGGGCGCGAAGGCCAGCCTTGCGTGCTGGGGGGCGCTCCCCATGGCACTATCAAGCGTATGGTGCAAGCGGGGCGCAGCACATTTCACTGCCCAACTTGCCAGCCTCCTGGCACATGGGAGGCTGGTACATGAAATAGGGTGACAACCCCTGGCCCTAACCACAGCCTGCGCCCCTTGCAGCGCCACTGAATGCTGCGCACTGAACGCCAAGGCTTGACCCACGCCCCCCAGCTGGGGTAGGTGCTGCCCATCAGTTTTGAATTCTGGAACACCGTACGCAACGCGAAGGCAGCGAAACACACATGGCCAACACCCCCTCAGCCCGCAAGCGCATCCGTCAGAACGCGACCCGCCGCGCCCGCAACGTCTCACGCATGTCCCGCATGCGCACCTTCGTCAAGAAGGTGGAAGGCGCCATTCAGTCTGGCGACCGCACAGCTGCTAACGAAGCCCTGCGCACCGCCCAGCCTGAAATGCAGCGCGCCGTTTCCAAGGGCGTTGTGAAGCTGAACACCGTCAGCCGCAAAATCTCTCGCCTTTCTGCCCGCATCAAAGCCATGCAGGCTTCCAAGGCCGCCTGAACCACCTTTACGCTTGGCCTTTAAGCCACCAGGGCAGGCTGCTTACAGCACGCCTGTGCGCTAAAGCCAGCACGGTTCAGGAATGTTTGGGAAAGCGCGCTTGTCACGTGAACAGGCGCGTTTTTCTGTGTTTATAGCCCTGGAGCCCAGCCCGCCATTATGGGGCGGGGCGCCGCTTGTGGGGGCGCTTTTCATTTCGTGTTTCATTTTCTATCATTCACCCCGCTTTCACGTTCAAACGCTTTCACGCTCAAGCAAGGCATTCAGCAACCACCAAGGCTAGGGAGGCCACTAG